>JALQUR010000418.1 GCA_023260695.1 Planctomycetaceae bacterium | reverse complement strand
ATTTCAGCCAGCTGTCCCGTTCCGACCACAATGTCTACATGCGGGGCCCTGCGAAAGATCAGATCCTGATCCTTCTGCGCCATACAGCCAAAGACCCCGATGACCTTCTGTGGTCTGTTTCGCTTCGCATACTTGAGGCGTCCCAGAGCACTGTAAATCTTGTGCTCGGCATGTTCCCGGACGCTGCAGGTATTGAACAGTACCGTATCGGCTTCCTTTGGACTTTCAGAAAGTTCGTATCCCTGCCTGCGCAGTGCGGCCACAACCAGTTCACTGTCCAGCATGTTCATCTGGCAGCCCACGGTCTCAATATAGAGCCTGTGGTTATGGTCGATGAGTGGGGAATTGGCAGTGGACATGATGGAAACCGGGCAAGGGATTCAGATGAACATAGGTGTCTGGAACAGAGGTCTCTGGAACAGATCCTGTCAGCGACAGTTTCGGGGCAGAACGGGTAACTGCTGCCTGCGTACCACAGCAGGTCAGAATGCAGCCGCATGGTTGACGGCTGCCTGACGTCCGCTGGATGAGAAGTGAGGCTGCCATGAACCGTGATGTGATCCGGCAGCTGGATTCAGGACTGAACTCGCTCCATGTACTGGCCCGATTCAGTGTCGATTTTCACTTTGTCGCCTTCCTTGATGAAGGATGGGACCTGAATTTCGGCACCTGTTTCCACAGTTGCCGGCTTGGTGACATTGGTCGCCGTATTGCCGCGTGCAGCAGGTTCAGTGTAGGTGATCTTCAGGGTCACCTGTCCCGGAGGGCTCATGGTGATCAGCTGGCCATTCCAGAACAGCAGATGCACTGTTGCTCCTTCCATCAGCCAGCGCATGTCACTTTCCACAACATCGGCAGGCAGACTGTGCTGTTCGAAGGTGGAGTTGTCCATGAAGACATAGCTGTCGCCGTCGCGATAGGAATAGACGCCGTCGCTGCGTACTACGTCTGCACTTTCCAGTGCATCACCGCTGCGGTAGGTCTTTTCGTAGAGACTTCCCTTGAGCAGATTGCGAAACTTCGTGCGATACAACGCCTGGCCCTTACCGGGCTTCACAAAATGAACTTCCAGCATTTCGTAAGGTTCGTTGTCAATCAGAACCTTGATGCCCTTTTTCCACTCACCAGCGGAAATGCTTCCCATGTGCGTACGCTTCTGTGTGCTGAAACTATCCGTTCGGAGCAGATCTGAAGGCCGGCTGACTCACCCTGCCGGCTGCAGTGCCGTGGTTTCACGGCGGGCAAGGCGAGGTGGAACTGGACCTGCAGTACGACAACTGCGAGAAATCACCGCGAGAATGCAGCAATGACCGTCGGCAGATTCGAGGATCCTGCACCGTGGATCAAAACTTTCTGACGCCCGCCAACAGTTGGCCCATCAGGCGCAGAACCGCCGGAATTCTATCTCAACGGGGCGCTGGAGTGAACGCAGGGATGGCGAAATCCTGCGCTCAGATGTTGTTTCAGATTTCCCGGAACGGAGCATCCGGAACTGGCGGTGAGCGTGCCGCAGACTCAGCGTTGCCTCCAGAACACATGCTCCGGAATACCCAGCGCCGTTCGCTGCTGTTCCACGTCCTCCCGAAATCGCCGGGCATCCACCGGATAGCCTCGGGTCGGTTTCAGCCCGGGAACCTGTTCAGCCCACCAGTCATTGAAATGGTCCATGAGCAGTTCACGCAGGTACTTTGCGGTCATGGATGCGAGCGCGACCGGCAGTAGTTCTTCGGCTTTTGTCCGGAAGCAGAATTCCATATTGCTCATGCGATAGCGAGAACTGTGGCTGGTTTCCTCAACACGAAACACAAACTGATCATCAAACGCAGCCGCGATCAGTTCGTCATAACGGCTGCGTCCTCCATGGCGGTCGCAGACAACTTCGTAACGACCTGCAGGGAACTGGTCAGAGAGCCCCCGGACCAGACGCATGGTTGCCTCGGACAGAAGTGCACCCTTGGAACCATGCTGATCCACCAGCTTGTTGAATCGTTCCGGGAAAATGATCTCCGCTGCCATGCCACAGAATCGAACTCCGCTGCCATGCATTGCCTGCAACAGCAGATCGGACCATTCTGCGATGACTTCTGCCAGGCAGTCCCGTGGCAATGCGGGAGTTTCCGCCGGAGCATTCCATGGTTCCGCTGCGAACTCGCCAGCAAACTGAGATCCCGCCAGCAGGACGCCAAGATCCGTCAGGCTGGCGGGCGTGGACCTGATCGCACGCAGAAATGCCAGCACTGCCAGTTCCAGAGATTCCAGACTGTCACCGGCGGAGTAGACGGTCTTGGAATCTGCCACAAGCAGTCGACGATGACGCTCCGCTGTCCGGTCAGTCACGACATCCTGCAACTGGCGACGAAGGTCACGGCAATGGAGATCTGCTTCAAGCTCCCACGCTGTGCCAACGATGATCAGTGGTCCGAGATTCGGGCCGTATCCCGCTTCGTCAGTACCGATGCAAAGCCGTGATTCCATGACCGGAGTCCTTTCCCGTCAGTTTCGCCCAGCGGGAGCTGATGGCTGCATACTGTCATATCGGTCTGACCAGCTGATATTCTGGAGCATGGAGTACAGGACAACATTGACGGCCAGTTTTGCAGCATCCTCCTCCAGATAGCCGTCGCATGCCAGCGAAGCCTGGTGTTCCAGTGCACAACTGATGTCATAGCGGCTGTAAATGACAGCCATGCGACCGTCAACTTCAATACCCTCCAGCAGCGGCGATCCCGTTTCGATCCGCAGATTGAGTGAAGCAGTTGCTTCGCCAGGAATCAGTCTGCGACGGCGGACCTGATCAATCTGATGGCCGACGGAATCAGAGTAAAGTTCGTGCTGCGGATCGATCAGCTTCAGCTCCCGTTCCGGATACAGCTGACGGACAAGATCCCGAAAGCTGCGATCAAAGGGGCTGGAGCCACAGCAGGCGTCGGCAAACAGAACTCCCCCGCGATCAAGATATTCTCGCAGTGCTTCCTGCTGCTGGACCGGCAGCTGAAATCGATAACGTCCATGCATACAGACGAGCGGAAATCGCGTCAGCTCATCCAGTGTTGCCGGAATTGCCTCCACCTGCGTTGAGGCAGTCATGCCGACCGTCTGATTCAGAGCCTGCAGCAGGTTCCGCACCGCTCGAGGCGCGGTGTCCCAGCCACCACTGTGGCGAATCTGTGCCAGTTGCAGCAGGCCGCGCTGAATTCGTTCGTCGGAGCCGGCAGCGAGTCCGGGTCGGTCGTCCAGCTTCTCCGGCGGTTCACGTCCAGTTGCGTACGCCACAACATTGACGCCGATGCGACTGGCCCGCAGAATTCGCTGTGTCAGGTCGGGACTACGGTTCGGCGGATCATGTCGCATCCATTTCTGCCAGTAGCAGCCGAGGTCTTCAGGGCAGTAGATGATGGAGGTGCGGCAACCAAAATCGACCCCCCAGAGATCCACACCGTCCGGGTTAAGCAGATACTCGGAGCGATAAACGGGGTGATCGGCATTCAGCTGCTGCAGTGAGGCGGTGCCTTCCGGAAACATCTGCTGCACCAGTTGTCGCATTCCCGGATCAAATCCGCGGCCATCACAGCAGGCCGAGGCAAAAATGAATCCGCCGGAGTCGACGTAACCACGGAGCCAGCCGATCTGTTCCTGAGTCAGCTGTGGTGCTTCGCGCCCTGAAAGGAACAGGATTGGAGCCTGATTCAGTTCTTCCACCGCAGACTCAGGCTGCAGGCGGCTGAGTGTGACTGTCTGCGTCGTCAGTCGCGCGGGCCAGCGGGGCAGTGTATCGATCAGTTCGACAAGACTGATCACATCCCATGGGTGGCGATTCCATTCTCCACTGTCTCGCAGTTCGCCATTGGGAGATGTGTAGTCCAGTTTGTTGATGACAACACGCGACAGTCCCCGGGACAGGAACATCAGTGCCATTGAGGTATTCAGTACCGGATCCCGATCTGCCGCTCCCGGTGAAATCCAGTTTCCGCCGGGCAATTGCAGCTGAACCAGCTGTCTTGCGCCGAGTCGGTACCAGTCATACTGTCCGAAAAAGCGAACATGACTGAGCCGTCCGGCGCGTTCCAGACCATAGAGGTAATAGAAGTACCAGTCGCCGTGTCCGGGATTTGTATTCACAGAAAAATTCTCAGACATCCAGCGGCGGCCGCCCGCCAGGGCCGGTTCCGGAACTTCAATGCCACAGCAGTCTGCTCGTCCTTCAGCATCCACGTCTCCGTCGTCCCGCAGCATTCGCGAAGTAATGCCGATCGTGGACAAGCCTGCTACTGTCATGCTGCCGCGCGGGTTGCGATCGTTCTGATTGTAAGACCATCCTCCATTGGGCAACTGGTCGCGGAGCCAGCGCTGATGAACGCGTTCCCATGTTTCTCGATTGACCCGCGCACCGGCCTGTACCGCGTCCCGCAGGGCGAGTACTGCATACTGTCCATTGCTCGCATCGCCGCCGGCTCCTCCGGGTCCGCCATTATTCCGGATCTGATAACCCCAGTATCCGACGCCCGGTCCGCGTGCCTCCTGACTCTGTTCGATGAGTCCCGCCAGCAGCTGAATCCGTGGCAGGTCACGGTCCAGCTGATCGGCTGCGCAAAGAGCCATGACGGCCAGTGATGTTTCATAAACTGCAGCGGCTCCGCCCACACCTTCCGCCGTCAGTCCACGAAGGTAATTGAGTCCGTTCTGTATCGTGGGTGAATCAACCGGAATATCGCAGTTGATCTGTGCCAGGATCGCCAGTGCCGTGATGCCCACGCTGTGGTCACGAATGCGACCGGTGCCCGGCCACGATCCGTCGGGCTGCTGAGTTCCGCGGAGGTAGGCGCAGCCACTGGTGAGCGCTGATCGCACTGCGCTGCGAAGGGCGACGTCGTCGCGCAGATTTGCACCGTCCTGCGGCAGTCCAGGAACGCTCAGGAGCAACATCGCCAGCAGAGACAGTCCGCAGCGGACTGCCTGCCCGGGAGCATTCTTCCAGAGACGATGCATCAGGTACGGACTCCTCAGATACCCTCGGCCACACGTAAACGAGCAACATTCCGTGCAACGACAGGAATCACCTGTTCAATTTCTTCTTTTGTGTTCTGACAGCTCAGCGAGAATCGTACAGAAGATCGGCAGAGGTCGGGAGTCACTCCCATTGCGAGCAGTGCCGGAGCCGGCTCGGCAGATCCACTCGCGCAGGCACTACCCAGAGAGCAGGCGATGCCCTCCATATGCAGATTGAGCAGAAGCGCTTCACCGGGTACTCCGGGAAAACCAATTGACAGAGTGTTGGGCAGACGCTCCACGTGTGCTCCATGGACGACTGCGGGTGCACAAGCTGCGGTCAGTTCCTGCTGCAGGTAGTCGCGTAACTGCTGAGTGTGCCTTGTGCGAGTTTCCATTTCTGTGACAGCCAGTCGCAGTGCTTCAGCCATGCCTGCGATCAGGGGAACTGCTTCAGTTCCGGCACGGCGACCTCGTTCCTGATGTCCACCTGCCAGCAGCGCAGGGATACTGATGCCACGGCGAAGAAGCAGTCCGCCGATTCCCCGCGGACCGTGGAATTTATGAGCCCCGAATGCCATGGCGACAGCACCGGAGCGACGAAAGCTGAGTGGAATTCTGCCCACGGCCGGAACCGCATCAAGAAGCAATGGAGTCGCAGTCTGCTTGCAGCGGTCAACGAGCTTTGCAGTGTTCTGAATCACACCGGTTTCGTTGTGGGCCAGGAGCAGACAGGCCAGCAGAGTGTCCGAAGTGATCAACTCCGACACCGCTGAATCGTCAAGCAGTCCATTCCGGTCAACCGGGAGCAGCTGCAACCGGCAGTCGCGGGACTCAGCGACCCTGCAGGCTTCGCGAACGGCTGGATGCTCGCCGGCGGTGAGGGCGATACTGCCAGTGCGTCGCGCCGTTATTCCGAAGATGGCGTGATTGAGCGATTCCGTACCGCCACTGGTGAAGATCACCTCCTCCGGTTCGGCATCGAGCAGCGAGGCGATCAGTTCACGGGAATCTTCCAGCACCCTTCGTGCTGCACGGCCTTCAGCGTGAGGACTTCCCGGGTTGGCTCCCGCGTGCAGTGAAGCATCGTGGATTACCTGCAGCACGCGTGGATCTGCAGGTGCTGTGGCATTGCAGTCCAGATAAACAGACGGCATTACGGAAACCTGTCAGCAGTACTCCGATGAACGAAACGAGTGTGGGCCGGAAAGACTACTCGTCGGCGTCACGCACTCGTACCTGCAGTGCTCCCAGCATCTGAGTGATCTGTTCCTCCTTACGATCAATGCCAAGAACGTTTTCCAGCACGATCGCGCGGCTTTCGTTGCGCGGATGAATAATCAGCCGTCCGGATCGGAGGAGCATGTATTCAAACAGGTCCGTGATTTCCTTGTCGATCCGCAGGTTGGGCGCACTGAAACGCTCCATGTTGCTGAGCACACCATGGTGGTGCAGCAACTCATTTCCACGGACTTCCCAGTAATCCATGCGCCGGCTGATCAGCACGGCTACGAAGAGCACCAGCAGGATGCCACTGAAAATGAGGTAGAAGGAGGCGGACGCTGACGGCTGAATTGCAAGCAGTCCCCGCAGCACTGCAGGTGCCAGGCTGCTGTTGACCGTGAACATGAACCAGATCGCGATCGCAGCAGTCGAGAGGGCGAAAAACCATGTGAGTGACGTAGTGCGAGGGAACTCAAACGAGATCACCACCATGTTCAGACCCAGTACAACCAGAAAGATTCGAGCGCACCAGTGGGCGATGTTTTCGCCGCTGCTTACCTGCGGGGCAGATTCTGCAGCCGGCTGTTCGCTTTCTGCGGCAGAGGAGGCTGCTGCGACTGCTGCGTCTGCAGCATCAGGCGCGACTGCCGCGGCAGTGTCCCCCATCAGCCACATGACCAGAGCACAGATGATGGACGTGATCAGCGTCGGATACAGAAAAATCACTTTGGGATAGGAAACGAGAAACACCCTGCCTTTGTCAGCCGATTTGCCTGCCGCTACTGTTTCAGCGGGGCCGGCTGATGATCCTGGAGTTTCACCTTCGCTCATTGTTCAGTTTCCCGATTCGGATTTCGAAAGATATCACAGGATTGTCTACGAAGATTACACTGCCTGAGTCGTTCAGTCCCAAAGTGTATCGGGATAAACCCCGATTGGCGACCGTCCGGACCTTTATCAGGGCAGTGTCGGTCAGCAGTGTCAGTCAGCAGTGTCAGTCAGCGACTATCATGTGTGCCGGCGACTATCAGCAGCGGCATCGGTCACAGTGCCGTCACGCCACCGAAACGTTGTCGCCAGTCACTGTCCGCGGAGGCTACTTTACGCCTGCTGCGAATTGAAATCCAGCAGTCTTCAGGCGGTTGTCCCGGGACAGTTGATGGGTCTTCAGGACACCGGAAAGCTCCAGTTTGCCGGAATCCGGGCATCCTTACGAACCACAACGACTCCGTCACGCACCTGCACGTCTCCAAAGTCGCAGTTCGCAGAGGGGGCATCTGAAGCGAGGATTCTGGCATTCCTGCCGATACAGACATTCTTGTCAATCAGGGCACCGTCAATAATCGCTCCATCGCCGATTCCCCAGCCGATGTTCTGGTCAGAGCCTGCAGAATTCTGTGAGGGTTCGGGGTAATAATCAGCTCCCATGACAACCGTGTTTCGCAGAATTACGCTGTTGCCAATCTGACTTCTCATTCCGATAACACATCGCTCGAGGACCGTAGAGTTACCGATCTGACAGCCATCCGCGAGCAGGCTGCCACGCACCATGCAGCCATCCACACGCGTGGATGGCAGGAATCTTGGGCGAGTGAATACCGGAGCAGCCTGGTCGGCAAAGCGGAATGGCGGTGTGGTTTCCGCCAGTGCCAGATTCGCGTCGTAAAAGGCCTTGATCGTTCCGATGTCTTCCCAGTAGCCATCAAACAGATGTGTCTGAACATGGTGCTGGCTGATTGCCATGGGAAAGATATCCCGCCCGAAATCCTCATGGTCAGTGGATTCCAGCAGTTCAACAAGCAGATCGCGATTCCAGAGATAGATGCCCATGCTGGCAAGATACTCACGACCGCGAGGCTCAATCCCATGATCCTGAATCCACGCAGCCGGAGTTCGGACCTTCGCCAGTGCATCCGCATGTGCTGGCTTTTCCACAAAGCCCGTGACTCTGCCGCTGTCATTCAGCTGCATAATGCCAAAGCCGCGAGCTGCAGCCGCGTCGACGGGAACAGTGGAAATTGTGACGTCCGCTTTCGATGCCTGATGTGTGGCGAGCATTTCCCGAAAATTCATGCGGTAGAGCTGGTCACCGGAGAGGATCAGTACGTAGCGGATGCCGTACTGCTTCAGAAAGCGAACCTGCTTGCGAACAGCGTCGGCGGTCCCCTGATACCAGTTGGAACCATCCAGTGTCTGCTGGGCGGCAAGGATTTCGACGAAACCCTTATGGAACAGGTCGAAGTTGTAAGTCTGCCGAATGTGGCGATGCAGACTTACGGAATTGAACTGCGTCAGAACATACATGCGATGAATCTGACTGTTGATGCAGTTTGAGATGGGTACGTCGATGAGTCGGTACTTGCCACCCAGTGGTACAGCAGGTTTCGAACGGAATTCTGTCAGCGGCAGCAGTCGAGTGCCCTTGCCGCCACCGAGGATCAGACAGACGACGTCATTCATCAGAAGAGATTCCCGTCCTGCGGAAGTATAATGCAGAATTGAAGTGTGGCCTTGCGTGGATCTTAGAGTTGCAGATTCTGCAGTTCATTCGGCGCGGAAGGAATATCGAGAGCTTCCGACAGGTGACGTTGACATTATCAACAGTGGTAAATCTGCAATGCTCGGACTGACAGCTCAGGGACGCAGTTGTCGGTCCAGATCAGCGAGGGATTCGTTGATCAGACGCGCTCTCCAGGCCAGTGCAGCGCGCTCCGGAGTGCGGCAGCGGCTGAGAAATCCATAGAGCGCTTTCCAGTCGGCGTAAATCGAGTCGACCTGCTGTGTCAGCGGCTGCAGACGGGTTTCAACATCCGCCAGCCGATGCAGCTGCTGAGCTCTGCGAACAAATGTGAGCGATGCTGCAGAGACTTCATTCCGCCACTGCGGCTGTTCTGAATTGAGCCACAGGCGGATATCCATATCCAGCTGATCAGCAAGGTCTTCCAGAGTGGCCACAACGGGACGCAGCCCGGACGGATTGACCGCGGAGGAATTGCCCAGATTCAGCTCACGACGGATTGCTTCCACGCCGGTGGAAATCTCCTGCAGGACGACCTGAGCGGCCTGGCTGCGCATTCTTCGAAATGTCTGGTTGAAGGCCAGAGCATATTCGTCCACATAGCGGAAGCTGTCGATGATCTGTGCTTCTGGCTCACTGCGTTCCAGATTGTCGCGGAAATTCTGTACGGTTCCGTAGAAATCCGCAGCCACATTGAGCGTGTTGCCAACGTCCTCGAAATCCACCAGCAGCATCAGCGATGTGCGGCGGTAGAATTCGTCCACATGCTGGATCAGAGACTCAGCCAGCTGCTGGAGCACTGCACGGCTGACGGTATTCTCCAGCCAGAGCAGGTCGTGCACCTGGTAACCCTGCTGCGTCAGCCGCTGAATGTTTCTTTCCACAAATGTGTTCTTGAGCTGTGTCAGCTGAGGCAGCAATTCTGACCAGCTCTGCTCAAAGCGAGCGTATTCGCTGACAATCTGTTCGTATGGGAAATTCTCCACCACCATACTGACCACTCGGGAAACCTGCTGCTCAAGCTTGCGACTTGATGTGACCAGCTGCGGCGAGGAGTTGACATCCCGCTGCAGTTCATCGGTCAGAAAATGGAGTGCAGTCTGCTGCCCGGAAAGCTGCTGCAGCAGAGCAGGTCGATCCAGCACCGGATCCACCTGCAACAGCCGTTCAATACGTCGATCAACGAGGTTGGCACGGGACAGAGCCTGCTGCGACGCTGCACTCAGCTGTCTCGCCTGAGTCATGCGATTGGAAAATACCTGCCAGCCCGCGTCGATGTTCTGGAAACTCTGCACGAGCGCAGCTGTGTCACTCTGAGCGGCGGCCATCGCGCCCAGACGATTCATCTGCTCGCGAAGATCAAGCAGTTCCACCAGCAGCGATCGCAGCTGTGTATTGCGGCGGTAGTCAGCTTCTACAGCTGTTGCCAGCCGATCGATTTCCTGCTGGAACTCTCTGAGATCGTTTCGGAGCTGAAGCTGATCATTCTGAGAGAGTGCCGGCTGCCGCTGGCTGTTGAACAGACCTGGTCCGCGCAGTTCTTCTGCAGATCCCAGTTCGCCGGCAGGAAGACGGCTGCGAGTGTCCACTTCTGTGCGGGATATGCGTGAGATCTGAGCCTGTGCAGTGGAGCTGATTACCAGCAAAAACAGGGCTGCAGTGATCAGTCGCGAGGAATCTGGGATCTGCCTGTTCATGTGTTCGGGTTCCTTCCCGTACTGGCTGATGCACAAATCAAATTCAGACGCTGTTACCGTGCGTGTCGTGGGAGCACAAAGCTGTGACGTCACCCTTCCTGACGGGCGTCAGCGCTGTCTGAAAGTCTAGGAAAACTCGGGGAGATCGGGGAACACCAGTTTTCCAGTTCCGGTTCAGTAACTGAATCCATTGCGACGCAGATGTACAAAGGGCTCTGATGCTGCCAGGTCGTGGTGCACCACGGCGGCGGAAACTGTGATCAGGACGATGCGATGATCACCTGAATCGAGAGAATTCTCGACCGTGCCTTCCAGAGTTGTGAGTGCCGACTTCAGTCGCGGGAGTCCGTTTTCGCCCGCTTCCCAGTCAACGCCCGCAAACGCATCAGCATCCGGTTCAAATCCTTTCCCGAAGTGTCGGAACAGTTCCGGGTCTTTCTTCTGCACCTGATTCAGCGTCACTGCGGCTCCGGGAGTGAGCCAGTCGAGGATATAACGGGACTTGTTGACAGCGACGGTAATCTGAGCCGGCTCAAATGCCGCCTGCTGGACCCAGCTGGCGAGCAGTCCGGTGCGGCGTTCGTTACCATCACCCACGACAAGGATGAATACTCCACTGGGGATTCGGCCCAGTGCAGTTGCCATGACTTCACATTTACCGTCTTCCGTCATTATGCAGTCTCCTTCAGACTGTGTGTTTACTTGCGGTCCCGACCAATTCTGCAGGGCCTGCTGAATGACGACAAGGCTGGTGTTACAGTCATGCCACAAAGAGCCTGAATTGGGATCAGAGTCAGCGCAGGCGAGCAGCGAAAGTCAGCGAAGGTCACGCAGCATGAACGAGGCAGAGCAGATTCTGAGGAAGCGAACGATGGCCGCTGGCGGAGTGGCGATTGTGACCGGGGCGGCCAGACGCATCGGTCGGGAGATTGCTCTGGCGCTTGCAGAGGACGGCTATGCAGTCCTGGTTCACTACGGCAGCTCCGAGGCTTCTGCCCTGGAGGTTGTGGAGCAGATTCGAAACAAGGGCGGGCTGGCGATGACAGTGTCTGCTGATCTGGCGGAACCGGAACTGTCGGCGACCAGAATCTGCGATGCGGCATGTGAGCTGGGAAGTCCGACTCTGCTGATAAACAGTGCAGCAGTGTTCGAGGATCTGCCATTGCCGCAGATCAGTCCGAGGCATTGTCTGGAACATTTCACGGTCAATGCGATCGCCCCCATTCTGCTTGCTCGGGAATTTGTTGCTCGTCTGCCCGCGAGTGCAGCGGGGCAGATCATCAGTCTGCTCGACTGGAGAGCGCTCCATCCACCGACTGACCATCTGGTTTACACTGCTTCCAAAGCGGCTCTGGCAAGTATCACGCTGACACTGGCCCAGCAGCTGGCACCGCAGATCAGAGTCAACGGCATAGCGCTCGGGGCAATTCTGGCACCACCGGGACGAGCAGACTGGCACCAGCAGCGTGCCGCGGAGCAGATTCCCCTGAGGCGACATGGAACGCCGCGCGATGTTGTTTCCGCGCTGCGGTTTCTGATCAGCAATGACTTCATGAGCGGTGAAATCCTGCAATTGACCGGGGGCGAACATCTGTAAGCGGCAGCCTCCTGTTTGCGGTGTCAGGCTGGCGAGATCTGCTGCTTTCTGGTACAGCCTGCTGCAGGCATGGCGTTCCTGGCGGCAGGGTTTCTGCAGGACTTTGTGGCTGCGTGGTTCTGCGATGCAGCAGTGGTCAGCAGCGAACACAGTACGACGAACAATTGTGGAGTACGACGATGGCAGGCGATGCTTCGGCTTCAGGATCCGCGGAACGAGCTTCCGAGCAGTTGCCGAAAGTTCTCGGCCTGTTTGATGCCGTGATGATTGTCGTGGGATCAATCATTGGCTCCGGGATCTTTCTGAAGGTCAGTGCTGTTGCCAGTGAGCTGGCTCCCTATGGCACCGGAATCATTCTGGGGACGTGGCTGTTTGTCGGACTGGTGACTTTGTGCGGATCGCTGGCTCTGGCTGAACTGGCGGCAATGTTTCCACATGCTGGTGGTCCCTATCTTTACATTCGCGAAGCCTTCGGTCTGCTGCCGGCATTCCTATGGGGCTGGACGGAGTTCTGGGTGGTGCGGACAGGCTCAGTGGGTGCGCTGGCATGTGCCACAGTGATTTACTTCAACGAGCTGATGCCGCTCTCAGACGTGAGTCAGATCGTGATGGCCGTGGCCATCGTGGTGGGATTATCGGCGGCAAACTACCGCAGTACTCGTGCGGGAGCGGCAATTCAGAGTACCGCGACAGTCAGTAAGGTGATCTTCATCCTCGGACTGATTGTGCTGCCAATTCTGTACCGGGCGACAAATACAGAGAATCTGCAGCCGCTGCTGTTGCTTCCGGACAGTGCAGCCGGCTGGGCGACTTTTGCGAAAGCGCTGGGTGTGGCCATGGTAGCGGTCCTCTGGCCATACGATGGCTGGATCAATCTCGGACCGGTGGCGGAGGATCTGCGGGATCCGCAGAAGAATGTGCCGCGCGGAATGATGCTGGGACTGGGCATTGTCATTCTGGTCTATCTGGGGGCGAACCTGAGCTATCACCTGGTGCTGCCAATGAACCAGCTCGCCAGCAGCGGAACGGTTGCTGCGGATGTATTTCGGGTGATGTTCGGCCCTGCGGGTGGAATGATTGCTGCGATTGGTGTGATGATTTCAACATTTGGTGCCACCAACAGCAATATGATCACCGGGCCTCGAATCTACCTTGCGATTGCTCGGGACGGACTGGTGCCGGACTGGCTGCAGCGGCTGCATCCGCGTTATCGCACTCCGGGCAACACAATTGTGCTGCAGGCGGTCTGGACGGTGTTTCTGGTGATTCTGTTTTCGGTCTGGACGCCAGGGGCAGGAGGTGAAGAAACGAGCTCGCCACAGCCCGGACAGATCGCGGACGCTCCATCACAGTCGGAGCAGATTCAGGATGCATTCTGGGTGCTGACCGACTCCGTAATCTGTGCAGGCCTGATCTTTTATTCTCTTGCGGTGGCCGCAGTGTATGTTCTGCGACGGAAGCGTCCGGATCTGGAGCGACCTTACCGGACCTGGGGGTACCCTGTTACGCCGGCACTGCTGCTGGCTGCATACGGTGCTGCATTTCTTTCACTGCTGCTGGAGCAGCCGGCCCAGACGTTGATGGTGCTGGGGTTGATTGGTGCCGGCATTGCCTACTTCACAGTTGCGCGGCGGTCAGCCGCACGGCAGCAGTGACCCACGGCTCATTCAGGTTCGCGCAGGAGGCATTATCCGCGTGGCAGATTCAGATCTCATCACAGCATTTTCTTTCGAAGCAGGTGATCCGAAGTTCAGCTGTCTGGGGGATGCTGCGATTCTGCTGCAATGGCGTGGTGCAGAAACTGCAGAACGGTCGTCGCAGATTGCATCGGCATTCCATCAGATCTCCGGCAGCAGGATCCCGGGTGTTCTTGCTGCAGTCCCCGGATTTACATCCCTGGCGGTGCACTTTGATCCGCTTTTGCTGACAGCTGCAGAGCTGGCTGATCAGTTGCAGCAGCTGCTTCAGAATGAGGCAGTTCCTTCACAGCAGGAGACACGCACAGTTTGTATTCCCGTTTCATTTGCTGCTGCAGATGCAGAGGATCTGTATGACGTTGCAGAACAGGCGCAGATGTCGGTGGAGCAGTTGACAGCATTATTCACAGAGACGGAGTTTCGGGTGCGAATCATTGGTTTCACTCCGGGCTTTCCATACATGACAGGGCTCCCGGAATCACTGCACCTGCCTCGACGGGCTACTCCACGGGTGCGTGTGCCAGCTGGAAGCGTTGCCATCGCCGGGGGACTGGCAGGCATTTATCCGTCGGAGTCTCCGGGAGGCTGGCATCTGATTGGCCGTACGTCGTTCCCGCTGTTTGATCCGCTGGCAGATCCCGTCTGTCAGCTGGCTCCAGGAGATTGCGTCAGATTCATTGATCAGACGAATGTGCGGTCAAGGGAGGGCAGCCTGTGAAGCCGGCCCGCCTGCAGATTCTGCGTGGAGGACTGCAGACGACCGTCCAGGCAACTCCCCGGCTTGAGTATCGGCATCTGGGGGTCGCTCCTGGCGGAGCGGCGGACTGCGTGTCATTTCACCAGGCAAATCTGCTGGCAGGAAACGCTGAACATCTGGCAGTTCTCGAAATGACGCTGCTGGGAGACGAAATTGCCTGGCCTGATGGTGCTGTGATCGCTGTTACCGGGGCTGACATGAGGCCTGAGTTGTTGCTTCCGGACGCATCGGCGTTTGCTCTCCCCCAGGGCAGACCCGTTGTATTGCCTTGCGGTTCTGTTACTCGTTTTGGAGCTGCAGTTTCCGGGTGTCGCAGCATTGTGGCTGTCGCCGGGGGTATCGACGTGCCCGTTGTACTTGGCAGTCGCTCAACACTTATTCGTTCATGTCTGGGCGGCTATTCAGGACGGGCTCTGCAGGCGGGGGATGAGCTGCAGTTTCGATTGCCTGCGGCAATTTGCGGATTGAGCAGATACTTTGCTCCAGACTGGTATGTGCGACCGGAGACACTCCCTCGCACTTCTCCTCAGCCTCTGCGATGTCTGTCCGGTGCAGCCTGGTCAGGTCTGTCGCAGGGTGATGCCGGGACATTTCTGTCGCAGCCATTTCGGGTCAGGACTGAATCAGATCGGATGGGGGCAAGGCTGGAGGGGCCACGTCTGCAACTGCACAGGGCAGGGGAGCAGACGTCTGAGCCAACAACCCCCGGTACAGTGCAGCTGCTTCCGGACGGGAGTCCGCTGCTGCTGCTGGCTGATGCGGCACCGACCGGAGGTTATCCGCAGATCGCTCATGTGATTACAGCGGATCTGCCTGTTGCCGCGCAACTCAGCCCCGGCGATTCCATCGAGTTTCAGATGGTACAGCTGCACGAGGCCGAACTGGAAATTCGGAGACAGCAGCAGGGTCAGCGACGGATGTCATCGATGATTCGTCTGATGCACAAAGCCTGTTCAGCTGCAGCGGGGCAATAATCGTGGATGGCAGCTGCAGTGACAATTACCGCTGGAGATAAGCCGGGAACATTCCGGTCCCGGCGTGAGTGAATTCTGCTCAGCCTTCAAACCGCGGGCGGGACAGCAGTTCCTGAAACTCGACTGCAAATTCTTCGTCGTCGGTCAGGCAGCGATTGTTCATCGCCAGGATCTTACGAATCCGCCCGACGGTCAGTTTTGCCGGACTGGTAAGTCGCTGTACGAGTTCGTCGGCAGTGAATTCTTCCAGCTCACGAATGGAGTGGATACCGAGGAAGACGAACGCTTCGCGTGCCTGGATGTCGTTCTGGAAGACCAGATCCAGCGGAGCGTCAATCGGAATTCTGGACCGGCCCAGTCTGCGTACCGGACTGACGTCACGACCTGCTGACGCGATGGTTGCCTTGCGGACACCTTTTCTGCGAGCCGGCGTTCGAGCTTCTGCAGTGGATCGACGGGATGCCGCCTTTTTCTGCACGACACGTCGAGATCCGCGAGCAGAGGAGGATTCTGTTTTTCCGCTGCTTTTGGCCGGCCTGGCTTTGTTCGCTGCTTTTCGTGCTGGTGCCGTCCTGACGACTTTTTTGGCCGCTCCGGGAGCAGCCTTCCGGCGAGCTGCAGGTTTCCTTGCTGTTGTACCGGAAGCCTTTCCGACGACCTTCTTTGCAGCTTTTTTCACTGCCTTTCGGACGACTTTCTTCGCAGCTTTCTTCGCCATAGCCAAATCTCTTTTCTTGCGGGTGTCGCAACGACCCGGTTGCAGAGTGCAGCTCTGCCGGGTGATTCCGACCGGTGCAGCTTCGAGACATGACAGTTGTTGTCTGGCTCAGTCTGCGGAGTGGTAGTCCCGAGGCGTCAGTGATGTGACCTGCGAATCAACAGTATTGAATCAACACTGTGTTTAATCAATTCGAATCAACACTGTGCACGCAGGGCAGCAGTACCTGCACCCGGGGAATCCAGTATACGGCGATTTTGTGCAATCACTCCGTCAGAGCTGAGTGTTCCTCAAAAAAGTCGCGAACAAGCTCTTTCTCGGCTGCTGTCAGCAGACCATGCCCAAATTCGTGCAAATCTGCGCTAACTCGCCATTTTCCAAGGGTTTCCATCACATTCGGATCAAAACTGCCGCTTGTCTGAGCCGGCATTGACGAATCTGCAGGCGCCGAGGCCGCCAGTTCACGATAGATGGCCCGACGATTATCACTGTCCCGAGAAATCTGCAGACAGCGAATGCGAGCAACCAGCCAATGGTCGTTCACCGACTGAATGTCCCGTGGCCCTTCGAAGACAACCCTCAGCATCGGATTTCTGCCATCAGCCGCAAGGCTGGCCAGGAGTTCATTGGATGCGTGAAGGATTCTGGAATCGAGTGGTGAAGGAAAGTCCTCAGTCGAAATCCGAAATCGCTGCCATGTTCGAAGAATGCATTCCAGCTGAACCTGTGGCGCCATTCCCCTGAGCGGCGGGTAGAAGTGCATCAGGTCAACAGAACGTGTGTCATCTCGTCCTGGCGCCAGTGAATAACGCAACAGCTCATCCAGAGTCAGCAGGAATGCTGCACGCAGGGACGCGTAACAAAGATGATCTTCGATTTCACGAACAGACGGCGGCTTCATAAACGCTCCAGGATCCTCATTCTGACGACAGCAGCGTCAGCGTTTTTGAGTGTTACCGATCTGGAGGACTGCGAGTTGACGCAGTCGTTTCTCAGACAGTCCCTGATCCTGGCTCGAATTCCGGCAAACACAAGTTGTTGCCGGAAAATCCGTGCAGTCGACCTGTTGAGATTCGGCAGCATCCGTTCGCAGCCGATTCACGGTGAGTGCTCGTTTTCCCGTGTTGCTGCACGAGACTGCTCAGGTTGGTGAATTCGCACACCGAATTCATCGTTGGTCTGTCGCCATCATGCAACATCCCGCTCCAACAGATACTTTTGGCTCAGACTCTCTGCCCGGAGAATACCGCAGCCGCGGATTGCCCCATTGTGCGAAAGGGTGGCCTGACGGCGGCTGTTTTTTTCGCCCCGACTTTCGTCCATCCTGTTCACATGACAGAGAAATGAACGTCGAATGCACGCTGGGCTCAGCGAATACGGTCTGAAGCCTGCTGGTCGGGGGCCAGTGCGACTCGGCGAATTCCGCGCCAGGAGCGAATGTCGATCTGCCACGGACCGTGAGGGCCGTCGAAGCTGCCGTACCGTGACTGCAGTTCACGCAGTCTGTCCAGCTTCTGCTGCACGTCGAGTTCGCCCGGATGCGAGGTTGATGGACTTCGTCCCCAGAGGATCCGTGAGCCGCCGGGGGTCACCAGTTCGAACTCGCTATCGGCCTCCGGCTCCGGTCGAGCCTCAGGGACCTGAATGCCCTGCAGCCGGAGCATTTCCCACCATGAGCCGCCTGTGTGTTCCTGCAGCAGAACTTCCGCCAGTTGTGCAGCTTCCGTGACGAGCGAATCTCCCCAGACTTCTCCGAGTCGGCCAGCCGGGGAGCTG
Source organism: Planctomycetaceae bacterium (assembly GCA_023260695.1). Classification (GTDB taxonomy): domain Bacteria; phylum Planctomycetota; class Planctomycetia; order Planctomycetales; family Planctomycetaceae; genus SXXK01. The sequence continues at coordinate 13,111 of JALQUR010000418.1, read as the reverse complement.
CTGATTCCCTCAATCACAGGATAGCGATTCAGATCCTCTGGTGAAAAGTCGGCGGCGGGCAGCAGCACTCCGTTGCGATCAATCGGATACAGTCCGTCGGTGGTGCGGATCAATGCGACCGGACGTCTGTACAGAACATTGACCTGAACCTGCGCTGGCCACGTCTTGCGGACACTGACCACCTTTTCGATCCATGGATGAGTATGAAACGCCGCTGCAATGCGTTCACTCAGTGTGGATTCATGCAGTGAAAGTTCATGGTCAATGAACCCTCCATTGTCGAACACCTGCTGCACGAGGTCTGCGGGAACCCATTCCGGCCCCTGTGTGAGAGTAATCTGTTCCGCACTCACACGGTATTCACTGCGATGGCTCAGATCAGGAATCAGGCTGACGGCAATTGGTCCGAAGAACAGCATTCCCGCAACCATCGCGGCCCACCAGATCTGTGACGGCACGATCCGATCCCGCAGTGCTGCACGGCGACTGCCTGCAGCTGCGTCAGGTTTGCCGGAATGCGTACTGGATAAGTCGCTGGACGTATTCACAAAGACTACCCCATATCCCGAAGCGGATTCGGGTGTGGACCGTTGCCTCGAACTGCAGTTGATACGCTTGCTATTTATTCCACGGTCGACAGGGCAGGAACAGTTCCGTTTTTGATTTGGTTCGAAGTCGTGAGGAATCGTTCGCCTGAAGACTCTGCTGCCCCGTCTGATCCGGTAATGGATTTCCGGCAGACTGCGATGACTTTGCCGACTACGAAAACTGAGTCGGCTTTCCATCGTGTCCGCAGATTGCCGACTGGCGATCATCAGCCAGATCGGGGGACGTCACCTGCATGTTCGTTGAACATTCGTTGCAACTGCACTGTTCGTTTCCGGATTCTCCTGCAGCGTCGAAAAAACTGTCACTTGCAGCTTGCCATCGGCTGAATCTGCCGATGAGCCATTGGGACGGCAGTTTTCGCCGGACGATATTTGGATCTGCACAGGTCCATGGCAGGCAGACGTCTGTGGAAGCGTACGTGCAGTGACACGGAGCACTCCTGGGGAAGGAATCGACATGTTTCGGTCTGAATTTATCTGCAGTCTGTTTGGTTGCGTGCTGCTGCTGTCAACCGCAGAGACAGCCAGCGGTCAGGTTGCGGTGTATCCCGACGAACCGGCAGCAGTTCAGCCAATGAAGAGTTCCGCAGAACGGAACACCGCCTCCTTTACCCGCCCGGCTGGTTTCACGGAGTACATCAGTTCGGTACTCGAGGAGGAGAAGCCTGCGGAAAAATGTGGAGACCGCGAGTCGACGATCATTGCCGCAGAGGTGATCTGCGAATCGCCTGTGGTTGAGCATGGCACCTGTCCCTCGTGCAGACAGGCTGCTGCCAACCGGGTGACGGTGGCGGACATGAAGGAATCTCTGGCGGATCGACTGCTGATCACGCTGAAACAGGTTCCGCGTCATTTCTGCCGTGACAATACATTCCAGGGAACCCGATCGTGGTGTCGCGACCGGTACATGAACGGCGTAGCACTGATGCCCGGACAGATGGTGTTTTCCGAAAGTCAGAGCGGTGTGTGTGCGGCCTGTGCTGAAGCAGCAGGCTGTGCCGAGACTGGGAAGGTACCTGACGTACCAGCAAAGCACGATCCGGCAGAATCCACGTCACTTCCACTCTGGCACGAGCATCGCCGAACCCAGGATGCCGCAAAGGATGAGGTACCACTTCCACCGCAGGGAGATGCCGCCGCAGAGAGCCCGGGACAGGAGCCGGTTGCTGCAGAACCGGCTGCTGGTGCACCCGGTTCCGAATATGTCGAGCCTCCGGCATGGAATGCTCGTCGCGGGACCAGTGAGTCCCCGGATGCGGGAGGCTGAAGTCGATGCTGCTGAGCTGAATCAGTTTCACGGCCCGGCGCCGCAGCGATTTGTGCTTGTGTGCCACTGCATCAGAATGTCATGAGACAGGATTCAGGTCGTCCCTCCGACCGATCCCTGTTCGCCTGCAGAGTCAGCAGTATCCTGCTGACTCTGTGTGCGTCTGGGGCGAAAGTATCGCTTTGATTCATTCACGGCAGTGCGTCGCGTCATCAGCCGCACGAGCAGTGTCATGAGGTAGTCCTTCCAGCCGGGCACGACGTACTGGCGACGTTTTTCCAGTGCACGCAGGCCCAGCTTGACAACTCGAGCTGGGGTCTGAGAGATGTGTTTTTCCAGCCATCCGGGTGCGCCAGCATGATCGAAGAATTCGGTTCGCGTGACTCCCGGACAAAGTGCCGTCACAGTGACTCCCCGACTCCGCGCCTCTGCCCAGAGCGCTTCGCTGAAGTGCAGAATGTATGACTTGCTGGCAGCATAGGCCGACATGAATGCAACCGGCTGAAATGCTGCCTGGGAGGAGATGTTGATGATCGCTCCGTGCTGGCGTTCAAGCATGCCAGGCAGAAACCGGTAGGTCAGGTCAGTCAGAGTCAGCAGGTTCAGATTCAGCATTTTGCGAACTTCATCCGGGTCGGTGGATTCAATCTGCCCGATGAGTCCGATTCCCGCATTGTTGACAACCAGTTCCACTTCCACACCCATGCGCTGCAGTTCGCTGAACAGCAATTCTCCGGAGTCGGGTTCTGACAGGTCAATTTCTGCGATGTGGCAGCGTGTGCCATGGCGGGTGTTGAGTTCCCGTGCAAGCTCCGTCATGCGGTCACGTCGTCGCGCAGCCAGGATCAGGTGCATCCCCCGTCCAGCCAGCTGCACGGCAAATTCAGCTCCGATTCCTGAGGATGCCCCGGTAATCAGCGCCCAGCGGTCATTAAATCGATCCAGCACGTCGGATGTTCCGTGGGTTTCAGACGGTCAGTGATTGAACATGAATTCTCGAGTATTGATGATCGCCCAGATCAGATCTTCCCATGCCGCCACGGGCGGAACGGGAGTCACATTCTCTGCCGTTGCTGGTGCCTGTGACATCAGATATTCAATTGCGATCTGCTCTTCCGCTGCTGTGGGTCTGCGACAGAAGGCCAGCATGTACAGGTCTGCCACACGCTCGGTAAGCGGGGCCATGGAATCTGCCGACTGTCTGGCCTGACCATTCGCCTGGGAAATCTTGCCACGAATTTCGCCGGAGTTCATCAGATGCAGACTCTGTGCCAGGCTGGATGAACTGACACGTTCACATTCGCAGACGCTTTCGTTTTCCGGCCTTCCGAAGACTCTGAGAAACTGGGAATTACGATTAAAACTGTTATCGGGAAGTGCGATCGCCCGGGTTCCGGCCGGCAGGTCAGGAAAGCCTGTACTGCTCCCGGCAACGTCATCGATGGAGTCGAGCAGTACTTCCGCCTGCAGGCGTCTGGGATAGTAGTGCGAATAGTTCTGCAGATCTCTGGCATTGTCCGGCAACGGAATGGAACTGAGCTGATACACGGAGGATGTTGTGAGCAGGCGAACGAGATGACGCAGATTGAACCCTGAGCTGATGAATTCCTGCTCAAGTGCCGCCAGCAGTTCCGGATTGGAAGGGGGGTTGCTGTCGCGGATATCGTCTTCCGGTTCAATCAGTCCGCGGCGAAAGAAGTGCTTCCAGTAACGGTTCACCAGAGCCCGTGCGAACCAGGGATTCTGCGGAGAGCTCATCCAGTCAGCCAGCCTCAGTCGCGGATCTTCACTGGCGGCAATTTCCGGCATCACAGTACCGAGGGCAGATGGTCGGACGGGCTGGCCGGTCCGGATGTTGACGGATTCGGCGATGCCTCGATTGTGAAAGATCATATCTTCACCACGGGTCGCTGTCGGCTTTCTGCCAACACGAGAAAAGAAGGCCGTAAGCCCGTAATAGTCATCCTGACTCCATTTCTCAAACGGATGGTGATGGCACTGCGCGCACTGCATCCTGACACCAAGAAACAGTTGCGCCACGTCCTCCTGCTGCTCTTTGGCATCCTTCACCCGCTTGTACCATGCGACCGGTGGATTGCTGAGAATTGTTCCGGTGGCCGCCAGCAGTTCACGCACGAACTGATCCCACGGTTTATTGGTGAGCAGGCTGTCACGGACCCACGCATGAAACGCATAGTTTGCCATCAGATCACCCGTGTCATCACGGCGATTCTTCAGCAGAGCAGTCCACTTGCCCGCAAAAAAATCGGCATATTCCGGGCTGGCCAGCAGCTCGTCCACCAGACGACTGCGACGATCAGTGGCCGTGCTGTCCAGGAATCTCCGCGCTCGTTCCGGCTCAGGCAGACGTCCGGTGATATCAAGGGAAACGCGACGCAGAAACTGCTCATCACTGATGACCGGCGATGCTGGAATTCCGAGTTCCCGCAGATTAGCGAAGACAAGTTCATCGATCACGGAATTTGCCGGAGGCAACTGCTTCACTTCAGCGCCCTGCGGGATTGCCGCGGCAAAGACTGTGACCAGTCCCTGGTAACGCACCATGATGGAGACACGTCCCGGCAGCGTCTGTGCTGTCACAAACCCGGATTCTGTAACCTCAGCCATCGCTGTATCGTTTGATTCAAAGAGTGCCATACTCGTGACATCTCTGGTCGAACCGTCGCCGTAGACTGCTGTGATCTGCAGCTGGGTTGTTTCCCGAGGCTGCATTAGTGCAGTGGCAGGACTGACGCGTAGTTCCGTGATTGCGGGTGCAGTGTCACCGTCCCACACAGCTCCATCGCGAATCCAGTCAACCAGAATCGCTGCGGAGGTGGAATCCGGCTGCAATCTGCGGCCCCCGCCATGAGGCGTCATCCCCGTGGCTTTCTGAACCAGCAGGCTGCGTTCGGGAGCCGCAGGGAACAGTCGTCTGCCACGTCCTTCGCGAACAAGATGGTCATGATCCTCGCGTGGCTCGAATCCCAGCAGAGAAAGCTCAAACCCATTCTGCCCTCCGCCAGCGCGGGCGTGACAGGAACCGGCATTGCAGCCGAATCTGGTGAGTACCGGCATCACATCGTTCACAAAGCTGATGCCGGCAGAACGCGGGACGTTGCCTTCGTCGGCAGGTGCCGTTGCTGCGAAACCTGTTGCGAGGCACCACAGGATCGCTGTTGCTTTCAATCGCTGGCCAGACATGGTTTTCCCCGCGTTATTCACTGGCTCTGAAGATTCACCGGCTCTGAGGTTCGTGTTCAGGGCCGGGCCGTCAGTACGTATTCAGCCCAACAGCCCAACAGCCCGGCACAGACGGTCATCAGTGCCAGGCAATCTGAGCTGCATTCGCAGATGCACACAGTGTGTCTCCTGACCACCAGTGCTGCGATCCGGAATCCGGCAGCGCGAGCTGCCGGGGACCGGGGCCGCTGCAAATACTCAGCTCAAGGCCACTGACAGTCTAAAGCCCGGCGGGTTCCCGGTCCACAAGGATCCGTGTCCGGTAACCACGCTGGACAGCCTGTGAGATTTCAGCGTCCAAGTTCCTCGACAATTCGGTTTGCTCTGTAAACCACACGCAGAGCCTCCCGGATGGCGCTGGAATGAACACTGACAGCTCGTGCCTGGCGGTCTGTATAGATGTAGTTTCCCGGAAGAGACTGGATATTGCCGTCAAAAATCAGGCCTACCAGTTCTCCTTCGCGGTTTACAACCGGGCTGCCGGAGTTTCCACCGATGATGTCTGCGGTGCAGACAAAGTTGAACGGTGTCTGCAGATTCAGTTTGTCGTGTGCCTGCTGCCACGATGCTGGAAGTGAGTAGTCCGTCTGTCCGGCGTGCTGCTGCTGATGCTTCCATGCACCGCCGATCGTTGTCCATGCGGGAATGGTCTCACCGTTCTGTTTGTATCCGGAAACCGGTCCGAACGAAAGGCGTAGTGTAAAGGTGGCGTCCGGATAGACTGATGTGCCGCGTACTGCAAACCCAGCTTCAGCGATTGCTGCATATGCCTGACGGTCCTGTTCAGCAAAGGCATCTTCCGATTCCCGATCGCGGCGGATTTCCGGATTGAGCAGAGCGGCGATCTTCAGCAGCGGATCAGCAGACTGCTGCAGCGTCTGCAGTCCGCTGCTGGCCAGTTCCCGGCGGACTGCAGGATCGGAGAGCCGTGAGCTGCTGATCGCTGCCGCCGCACGTTCGGCTCCGGAGAGCCCGTCGAGCACCTCAATGCAGAGCGGATCATCGGCTCCTCTTGCTTCCAGCAGCTCAGAAATCCACTCGGCCAGCAGCACCTGCTCGAGGTCGGCGTAAATCGGAGCATCGGAGAACAGCTGCTGTTCCAGTGAAGCGCGGGAGGCATCGGAGAATTCGGGCAGCCGTTCTTCATCCGGCTTCTGGTCTTCTTCGGCCAGCTGCAGTAACTGCAGGGCACGGCGGAGCAGTGTGGACCGGATGGAAGGGATTCCTGAAGAGTGCTGAGCACGCTCACTTGCTGTCGCTGCAACCTTGTCCCATGCTCCTGCGAGTTGCCGGAGTTCAGGGTCCTGCCGGACAGCCTGCAGTAACTCCTGTTCCGCTGTCGTCTTGATCTGCATGACGCGAGGGTCCTGTAATCCGGCGAGCATCCCCAGACGTGCCTTGCGGGAGTTCTGGATGGAAAACAGCTCATCCCGGGCACGCCGTGCCTGTTCAGTTCCGCGCAGACCGTACTGCTGCAGCAGAATTTCATAACGCCGCAGTCGATCAAGGGTTGCCGGCAGAGCGTGGTCGCGCTGGTGACTGAGAGCGGCAACAGTCTGAATGCGACTGGTGCGAGCCGGGTTTCCAGAGACGAAGACCACATCGTTTTCCTGCGGACCGTCTGCTGACCAGCGCAGAAAGTCAGGTGTTGTGGCTGGCTGACCATCTTCCCAGACACGAAAGATGCAGGCATCAAGGCAGTACCTGGGGTACTCAAAGTTGTCCGCGTCTCCTCCGAAGAAGGCGATTGCCGTTTCCGGTGCCCAGACCAGACGGACATCGGAATACAGGCGGTACTGATACAGGTGGTAACGGGCACCGCCGTAGAGCGTCACGACCTGACCACGCAGTCGGCCGGTTTCCGTGGCTGATTTTTCAAGGCGAGCGATCACCGCTCGTCGCGCTGTTGCAGCAGCCGCAGTGGAAGTCCCGGCACTGACTGCAGCCTGAACTTCGTCGGTCACATCGCGGATGGAGATCAGCTGACTCAGTTCGAGATCGGGCGCTTTGAGTTCTGCGTCTGCTGCCGCTGCCAGAAAGCCATTTTCCATCAGATTTCGATCTGCAGTCGACAGCTTATGCAGGGTATCTGCACCAACGTGGTGATTTGTCAGTACCAGCCCGGATGAGGAGATGAAGGAGCCGGAGCCGCCGGAATTGAAGCGAACACTGGCACGCATCAGGTGCTCAGACCATGCGGCACTCGGCTCAAACCCGTGACGCTGCTTCAGCAGTTCTACGGGCAGATCATTAAACAGCCACATTCCCTCGTCAGCCGCAGCTGTGGAGGCAACCAGCACGGGTGTCAGTAACAGCAACAGGATTCGCATTGTTCCGCCCTCTGTGATGCAGTGGTCAGGCGGAGTCAGCAGTGACGGTCCGCCAGCTGACGCATTGTAGCGACAGGCGGAAATGAGCAAATCGAGTGGGCAGTGAATCCAGCGGGCCGGGACCAGCCGCAATTTGTCGGGGGTGTGGCTCGGATCAGCCTGTCAGGGTTCCCTTGGAACTGGGGATTCCGGGCTGTCGAGGGTCGATCTCACAGGCCCTGCGAATACTGCGGGCAAGTGACTTGAAGACGGCCTCGGAGATGTGGTGATTGTTGACTCCGTAATGCAGCAGGCAGTGCAGGTTCATCTGTCCGTTGGAAGCGACGGCTGTCCAGAATTCACGCACCAGTTCGGTGTCAAACGTTCCGATTTTCTGTGCCGGGAATGTCACATCCCAGGCGAAGGCGACACGTCCGCTCAGATCAACTGCACTGGTTACCAGTGTTTCTTCCATTGGCAGCGTAAAGTGGCCATACCTGTGAATGCCTTTGCGATCCGCCAGTGCTTCGGCAAGACAACGCCCGAGGCAGATCCCGACATCCTCCACAGTGTGGTGGTCGTCGACGTGCAGATCGCCCTGAGCACGGACTTCAAGATCGATCAGCGAATGCCGGGCGAACAGAGTCAGCATGTGGTCAAAGAAGCCCACGCCGGTGGAAATCTCATTCTGCCCGGTGCCCTCCAGGTTGAGGCTGAGAGAAATCTGTGTTTCGGCTGTCGAGCGAGCGATGGATGCTTTACGTTCCATGGAGCAAACCTGGCATATTCAGAAGAATTCCGAGGGGGCCGTGATCTGCCGGAGATTGTCTGGAGTGGCAGACGTTTGTTGCCGGCAGTGGCAAGTGCTGCAATTCTGCTGCAGCATTAACGGCCTGATCAGGGGAATTATCCCTTCCGAATACTGCGTTGACTTCCTAAACCGGAAACTGCTGGAGCGAAAGTACAAATCGGGAGTTTTCCTGTTCGGAAAAGTCCGCACATTCCTTTCACCTCAACAGCGGGCCATCTAAAACATGGCCTCCGTTTCGCTTCCGGAGCGTTTTTCCGAACGGCATTCTGAATGTCCTCAATGGCTGAAATTCTCACTGCTTGCGTCGCGGCAATCGCTGCACTGCGTCTGCTGCGTCTGAGACTGCTGTTTGCAGGAGTATCGGTGCGCTGGTCGCTTTTCTGGTGGCTGGGGTCGCTGGTGTATGTCTGCGTGCTGGCGGCAGCCGACGCCTGCGCTGTCGATTCTTCCCCGGCTGTGAAGTCGATCCTGAATTACGGCGCCGCCGTCCTGCTGCTCACTCCGGCAGTCAGTACTCTGGGTGCGCGTCGGCACGGATTACAGGCATGGCAGTGCTTTGTTGTGCTGCCGCTGCTGCTGGTGCTGATGTGGCCGGCTGTCGCGGAGACCACATTTTCCCGGGATTCTCGTCCATTGCTGCTTTCCGGACCGGCGCTGGCAGGATACATCGCTGTGCTGATTCTGAGTGCAGGGCCGGGGCTTGGGGGCGGGCTGACATGGTCCTGTCTGCTGCGACTGGCTGCCTGTCTGTGGATGCTGGCTCCTGCGGCGGGATGGCTCAGTGCGGGCAGCAACGTTCTGCTCCCGGTTGTGTTGCTGCTGGCGGCTGAAGCTGAACTGACGGCATGGCAATTGTTACGCAGGCACTCGGCGGTGCGGAATTCTGCCGCGATTGTGTCGCGGACGAATTGTGTCTGGTTGCTGTTTCAGGATTTGTACGGCCCGGTATGGACGCATCGTTTCATGAATCGCATGCGGCAGTTTCAGCGGGCTGAACGATGGCACTGCAGTCTGGAATTGAGTGGTTTTGAGGCAGCAGACGGCGGGGAACTGACTGCTCAGGTACTGCAGCAACCGCTGCAATCGTTTCGCTGGGTGCTCAGTCGCTTCGCAGAACCGCAATGGATCGAACAACAGTTTGCAGAGTCCTGTGCGGTTGCATCAGAGGCGACCACAGATGCCGCAGCAAACGGAACCTGAGACTGCAGCATGCGTGTTCACTTGTCAGAGCGGGATCAGTGCTGGATGATCCGGAAAAGGTGACTGGAACCAGAAGGAACGGCAACTGATATGGCACAGAAAAAATCACAGCCCGCACCCGGTCAGGAAGCTGATCGGCCTGCACTGGAGGAAGCGATGGCCGAGCTGGCGGAGATTGTCTCTCTGCTTGAATCCGGTAAGGAGCCACTGGACCGGTCACTGGCAAATTTCGAACGTGGCATGACTCTGCTGCGTGTGTGTCATGAGCACCTTGACGGTGCTGCCCGCAGAATTGAAATTCTGACCGGATTCAGCGAGGCTGGGGAGGCTGAAACTGAGGAGTTTGATGGTCGGTCCACGTTGGATCGCGGGCGAGTTTCTGCTGGCGACAATGATGATCATGCTGATTCGCAGGGGCTGTTCTGAGTGCCTGGCTGGCCTGTCATCGCTGGCACCGCAGTCTGTCCGCTCCCGGCAGCTTTTTTGTGATCATAGGTTTCTCTGTGTTTTCTGAAGGGGATTAAGACAATGTCCAGATTGACGCTGATGTCGCTGTGTGCGGCGGCCGTGCTCTGCAGTGGGCTTGACGCCGGCGAGCCGGTGCAGGAACTCTCAATGAAGGTGGGGACGGAGCGGGCTTTCCCCAATCTTGAATTCGAACGGCCGGTGGTAGTGACACACGCCGGTGACGGCAGCAACCGCATCTTTGTGGCGGAGCAGGAGGGAGTAATTCGAGTCTTTTCCAATGACCAGGAAGTGGAAGAGGCGCCAGTGTTCCTTGATATCGATGAACGCTGTGCCTACGCCGACAACCAGAATGAAGAAGGTCTGCTGGGCCTTGCGTTTCACCCGGATTTCAAAAAGAACGGTGAGTTCTTTGTCTATTACAACACAAGCTCTGCGGAGCATGTCTGTCAGGTGTCGCGTTTCCGCGTGTCGCAGGATAACCCGGCCGTTGCCGATCCGAATTCCGAGGAAGTAATCCTGAAGATTCCTCAGCCGTTCTGGAATCACAACGGGGGAACGATCGCATTTGGTCCTGATGGGTTTCTGTATGTGGGGCTGGGGGATGGAGGAAGCGGTAATGATCCCAACGGAAACGGTCAGAATCTGACGACGCTGCTGGGAGCAATCCTGCGTATTGACGTTGATCACAAGTCTGATGGCCTGAATTATTCAATCCCGAAGGACAACCCATTTATCGGTACTGAAGTGACGGTTGGCCGAGCAAAGAACAAAGTGCCAGCTCGACCTGAGATCTATGCCTACGGTTTTCGCAACGTCTGGCGACTGAGCTTTGATTCGGGCACGGGCGATCTGTGGGCAGCGGACGTCGGACAGAACCTCTGGGAAGAAATCAACATTGTCCGCAAGGGTGGTAACTACGGCTGGAATATTCGCGAAGCGCGACACTGGTTCCGTCCTGACGGGAACGATGCGGAGCAGAATGACCTCGTTGATCCGATTCATGAGTATGACCATGAAACCGGGAAATCCGTGACTGGAGGAGAAGTCTATCGCGGCAGGCGTGTTGCTGAACTCGCTGGAAAGTATGTTTACGGAGACTACGTTTCCGGCAGGCTCTGGGCTCTGGAATACGACCGGGAATCAGGTGTTGCCAAAGCGAATTACTCGCTGGAAAGCAACAATCTGCCAGTGATGTCGTTCGGTTCTGATGAGACGGGTGACGTGTACTTCACAACGCCATTCGGAATGCTGTTCCGATTCGTGGCGACGAACTGACAGCATTGTGCTGCAACTGCAGTGCTGATGAGATCTGCACGGGGGCGGAGTTTTCGGACTTCGCCCTCGCTGCACGTCAGTCAATCGTGATATCCAGCAGAGTGCAGTGTTGGGTGGGGTGCAGGTGCACCTGAGAGCAGCAGGCGGGGATCAGCACGGTCGTCCCGCGGCAAAGATGACTGATGCTGTCTGCTGATTCGAGGCCAGCCTGACCTTCGAGCAGCATCAGGATTCGACACTGATCGTCATTGCGGATGCTGATTGTGGTTGCGGTGGAGTAACGTCGAATGCGGAAGTACTCGCAACGGAGCAATTGTTCGCAGGGAGTTTCGCCGTTCATTTCCGCCTGAGGCTGCAGGGGCTTGACAGGTCCCCGTTCAAAGTCGATGCAGTCCAGTGCCTGAGGAATATGTAACTGACGCGGCTGTCCCTGAAGATCCACGCGGTTCCAGTCGTGGATACGGAATGTCAGGTTGCTTTGCTGCTGAATTTCAGCGAGCAGAATGCCAGGTCCAAGCGCGTGCACAGTGCCTGCCGGGACATAGATACAGTCGCCTGGGCTGACCGAATACCTGTGCAGCAGTTCTGAGACATTCCCGGCAGCGATGGCATCTGCAAATGTGCGGCGGTCAACCCCGGGGAGCAGACCGCAGCAGATCTGGTTGTCCGGCTCAGCGTCCAGAATCACCCAGAATTCAGTTTTTCCCCGATCGGTGTCACTGTAGGCAGCGGCCTGTTTGTCATTGGGATGAACCTGCAGGGACAGCCACTCATTTGCGTCAAGAAATTTGACCAGTAATGGAAATTGAGCGGTGCCGGCATGGCGCCCAAGCAGCTCGCTGGGAAACCGCTGCAACAGATCTCGCAGGGAAGAGCCCTTGAAAGGGCCATTGCTGACGGTGCTGATCGTCTCAGTATGGTCCGCTACCTCCCAGCTTTCTGCATAGTCCTGGAACTCGCCAAGCTGTTTCCCGAGTACGGTCTGCAGCCTGCGGCCTCCCCAGCAGATTCTGCGGAGCCACGGTTGTAGTGAAATTGGTTGCAGCGAGTTCATTTTCTTCAGACTTTGCAGGCCATGTCAGATTCCGAATGGGGAGTATTCCAGTCCGCGAATGCGCATGGAAAGTGCAAATCGTGAATCCATAAAAAAGATCGGAAACTGTCTCTGAGTTCGTGATCGAATCGGATAATTCAACAAGAATCTCCGCTTTGCACGCCTGCTCGGCAGGTTAGCTCTGGTAATCTTCCGCCGCTGCACAGCCAGTCGCCGGATTGCAGCCCGCCGTTGCTGGTCAAAGCGGCAATTCCTGCCGCAGCTTTCATCCTCGTTTCAACTCCGGATCGCTGATGCCATGTCTGACTTTCAGAACGTCGCCGTACAGAAAAAAGCCAATGTTTACTTTTCAGGTCAGGTCACCAGCAGGACCGTGAAGTTCTCTGATGGTTCCGAAAAAACTCTGGGGATCATGCTGCCGGGCGAATATGAATTTGGCACCGGCAGGCCGGAACTGATGGAGATTCAGTCGGGCAGTCTGCAGTGGTCACTCACCGGAGAGGATAACTGGGCAGAAGTCAGCGGTGGACAGTCATTCCATGTCCCCGGCGATTCCCGCTTTACCGTTCGAGTTGCTGAAATCTGCGATTATGTCTGCTCGTTTCTCAATGAAGAAACTGAGAATTGACAGCCGGCAGCGTTGCGGCTGCAGACAGGATGCGGTGACGTATCGTTTTGCCAGCGACAGCGGATATGCCCTGCGACAGAGATTCATCAGATCCGCCCGGGGTGCCCGGCACCCTGGCGTGGTGAATTCCAGCGGATCCCTGCAGCTGGGGACGTGGCAGCTGAGGGTCGTGGCAGCTGAGGGTCGTGGCAGCTGAGGGTCGTGGCAGCTGAGGGTCGTGGCAACTGAGGGTCGTGGCAACTGAGGGT
>JALQUR010000280.1 GCA_023260695.1 Planctomycetaceae bacterium | reverse complement strand
GAGTCGTGGACGTGCATCGATCCGCAGAGTGATGCTGAGCGGCCGCGGCCGTTACGCACCGCCGGGGGGGTACTGGATTATGCGTGGCGGAAGCTTCCGCCGGTGACGCAGCAGCTGGAACGCCGCTGGTTGCGGGACGGGCTGATTCAGGAAAGTGAATTACGGTTCTTGCCGCAGGCTGCCGGGACGAACGGTGAGCGGGTGTTGTTTCATGCCGGGACGGTTTATTTCAACAGTCATCGCGGGCGTTGGATTCTGATTGGGAATGAGCAGGCCACAACTCGCGATGCCGACTCGTATCTGGGTGAAGTGTATTACTCTGAGGCCGAGACGGCGCAGGGACCGTTTCGCACTGCCGTACGCATTGCGACTCATCCGGGCCAGAGTTTTTACAATCCGTGTCAGCATCCGGAGTTTGATGGCAGGGGGGGGCGTGAGGTGTACTTTGAGGGCACTTACACCAACATGTTTACTCAATCACCCGCGACGCCGTTGTACAACTACAACCAGTTGATGTACCGGCTGGATCTGGATGCGGAGCAGATTCGCAGCGTATTTGGGGAGCCTGCAGTTCGGCCATGAACTGGTTCAGGGTGTCCACCGGGTGTACAGGATGGTGTGCTGATTTCGTGCTGAGCCGGCATTGAGGCTGTGAAGATGGGCGATTATGGCGATGGATTTCGGACAGGCGAAACTGTGGGAAATGAAGTGTGAGGACCGGCAGGGAAATCAGAAATTGTCTGATTTACGGGGTGGATCCCGGCCCAAAACGCTCCGTAATATGAGAGTATCGGATTTGTTGACTGGAGCGACATGCGGGGGTTTTTCGCGAAAGCAGCTGATTCACATCTGAAAAAGCGGCCTGATCGAATCAAGAAGGCAGCTGATCGAATCTGAACCGGAACACGTCTGAAGTGCAAAGCGGGTGTCTGTGGCACTGTGTTCACCAGTGTGTGATCAGGTAAACCGTTTCGAATCTGGCTGCAGAGATATCATCGTTTTGTAGTGGTCTCCAAGTGTCAGACTCGCCAGCAGGCGACTGACTCAAACAAGGCTGGAGTGGCGAAGATGGCAGAGAACCTGGCGAACATGGGCGACTTCGACGGCGATGAATCCGATCGAACGCTGGTTCGAAAGCTGCGTGATGGTGACGAATCTGCGGCAACAGAGCTGTATCAGCGGTATGCGGGGCGTCTGTTTGGTCTGGCAGACCGACAGATGTCGGCGGGGATTCGTCGGACTCATGAGCCGGACGACATTGTCCAGAGTGCGTTTCGAAGTCTCTTCCGCGGCGTCTCGTCGGGTTCCTACGACGCACCGGAAGGCAATTCGCTCTGGAGTCTGCTGGCGGTGATTGCCATTCATAAGGTTCGCCGCAAGGCGTCCCGAGATCGCAGTGTGAAGGCAACTTCGTTCATTCAGCCTGACGGTGAGCAATCTTCATCGCAGCAGGTCCCGGATACGATTTCGGAGCAGCAGTTCGAGTATTCGATGAATGAGACGATTGAGTTCCTGAATGAGCAGGAAAAGCAGATCGTGGGTCTGCGAGTTCAGGGTTATACGGTGGAAGAGATCAGCAGTGAGGTCGGTCGAGCCTGCCGAACAATTGAGCGGACACTGCAGCGGATTCGTCAGAAGCTTTCGGAAAAGCTGGCCAGCGACTGGGGCCTGGAAAGCGGCAGCGAGTTTTCAGAGGACGCCGACGAGGACTGAGTGGCTGTCGCAGCGGGTTGGCACAGAATGTCAGGTGGGCAGGTATTGCCTGTTCGGTCGGGGTACAATTCTGCCGATCTGGGGGATTGGAGTGGTTTTGCGTGGAATCAGGCCATTTTCTCGACTTGTTGATTTGAGCGACTGGCGGATAATCACAGAGATCCGGCCTCAGAGCGGTGTGTCGCGGCTGCAAAATCTGCGTGGACGACTCAGATTGTCGTTGCTTGCAGGTGGGATTGCAGGTGTGGCGATAAAAACGTAGCAATGACGACGTAGCGTTAACAACGCTGTATGTGCAACGCTGTATTCGCGACGCTGTCAATTCGTACGACAGAAGCGGTGTCCGAATGGTGCGTCAGCGAACAGGATTCTGCCTGCGCAGCCTGGCAAGCAGAACTGCTGGTTCTGCTTGCGGCCGTCGAACGCAGTTGCAGCACGGGATCGTTTTACAGGACAGGAAGTAATTCCGGGAACCACGCCGGATCGGACCTGAAGAATGGAGATTCAGGCGAAGTGTAATTCTTCCCGGATTGAACTGGATATAACGATGGGAAACGGCACAGCAGACGCAGAAGCAATCGACGAAGCGATCGAGCAATTCGAAGAGCACTGGTCGATTGAGAGCGGGAATCTGATTGAGCAGGTTGCCAGCAAGGTCAACCTTGCAGATTCCGGAGAATTGCTGGCCGAGCTGGTCCGCGTGGATATTGATCGCCGTTATTCCGTCGGCGGAGACGTTGATCTGCAGCAGTACAGCAATCGTTTCCCCGATATATTTGCTCGCTCTGAGTATGCCTGTGCGATTTGTTACGAAGATTTTCGGGCTCGCCAGTCAGCTCGCCGTCCCTGCCTTCCGTCACGGTGGATGAGTTACAGCGGAGTTTCTTCGCAGAAGTGGTTCCAGGAGCTGCTCCAGGAAACTCAGATGCAGGAGCTGGATTCGGTCCTGATCGATCATCCGACTACTGCTTCCTTGTTGAGTTCGCAGCACGACTTTCCGACCGTCAATATCCCGAAGGCTGCGGATACCGGCGTTGGCCAGACGATTGGCGATTTTGAGTTGCTGGCATTTCTGGGGAAGGGGGCATTCAGTCGGGTATTTCTGGCCCGGCAGCGTTCGCTCGGACGTCGTTTTGTGGCGATCAAGGTGGTGGATCG
>JALQUR010000274.1 GCA_023260695.1 Planctomycetaceae bacterium | reverse complement strand
CGCGTTGCTGGATCGCAAGGATCACATTGCTGCTCTGGGGCTGCTCATGCAGTGGCTCAGTCAGGCGGATTCGGTGCCACTTGAGAGTGGAGCACATTCCATTCATCGGCTGCTGAATCGGCTGATGGTGGAGATCTGCAGTCAGTCCGATGTTGATGCAGGCTGGACTGGTCTGCGGCGACTGTTTGCGTTCGCGGAAGCGAATGCCGGGGAATACTGGGAAGTACCGCTGCTGAATGATTTTGAGGCGGACGCCTCCCGCAGCAGCAAGGGCGACGAAGTTGACCTGGAGCACCTGTTCGACGATGAACTGGGTGAGGAGGACAAGCTGTTTGAGGCGGCCTGGGAAAACGTAACGTTCCGGGACTCCACGGATGATGGGAATGCATCCGACACCATGGACGACGGGATGACACCGGGCAATACGGAATTCGAAATCCTCTACCGTCGTATCGAGCCGCGGCTGAAGTTCCTGCACACGATGGGATCCCTGTGGGGGATCGCCGCTGTGTGGGTCTCACGTCAGACTCAGCTGGATCTTTCAGATGCCGGTTGTGGAGCAGTGCTGAAGGAATGGTTGAGTGCAATTCGTGGTCGTCTGCAGGGGCTGGGTGAACTTGTTCGGGAGGTTCGCGACCATCAGATTGAGGTAATGTCTTCGGGTGTGGAGGGCAACATCGAGTACGATGTGCAGCTTCAGTTTCGCTTTCTGCTGATGCAGAACGCTCTTTCAACATCAGTAGAATTCCTGATGGCGGAACGGCTGATTGCTGCGGTGATTGCGGAGCCTCCGTCCGATACGGAATCCAGCGAGACACTGGATCATCATATATCCGGGATGCTGACATCGCTGTTCAGCGGGGACCGTGAGGCTGCTCGAAAGTTTTTCCCGGAGCTGTGCAGTGATCTTCGCAAGCGGCCGCTGCTGTACATACCGTTTGAGAATGGTGGGCAGCCGGTGGCGATTCTGCAGGCGCGGACATTGCAGGCAATCCTCCGCGTTCTGCTCAGCCAGTTCCCACGGCAGGGGATGCTGCTGGAGACCTATCAGCTGCTCCGACTGACGCTGGTCGTGGAACGCAATCTGCGTCCTCCAGGGCAGGCTGTGACTGAGTTTGATCGTCTGTTTCGAATCGGGCTGAGCAATTGTGTGGAGGCAATCGTTCGTTCCGGGGCGGATTCGGACGAGAGTGTGGTCTTCGAGCAGCTCCGCGAATTCACTCAGGAATGCCGTTTTCTGTGGCGGCAGCACAGCAGTTCGATGCGGCTGTCGATTGTGGAGGATCTGCACGACGTTCGATTCGCCGAAGATGTGCAGCTGTTTATTGAGACCTACGGAGAAGAGCTGTTCCACGCCAGAATGCTTACTCTGGGGAATGCTCGAGCGATCCTGCACCACGGTGCTGAGTTCATGTTCCGTGAGCTTGAAGAGATGGTACGGCCGGTGCAGCAGGTGCAGATTCTTGATGACATTGAAAATGGAGTCATCGATGCTGAAGCTGCTGCGGAGCTGATTGAATTCGTTCTGGAATGCGTCGTTGACAATTTCGATCGATTCCTGGAGTACAACACAACCACGACGTATTCTGACTATGGAAGTCGCCTGTACTGCCTGCTGGATTTCCTCCGGGTGGAGGTGCTTTACGATCGGTTTGAGTGGAACTGGATTCCGTGGCAGGTCACTCAGGACACGCTTGAGCAGTCTGGGTGTTCAGCACTCGCGGATCGGATGATCGATTACGTGCAGGATGAGACGCGGGGGCCTGCCGAAGATCTCGTCGAGCAGCTGCAGGATCTGGAAAAGAAGTACGGAGTGCAGCTGCCATCTCTGCACGATCGGGTGCACGAACGCATTCTGGGCGCGATGACTCAGAATCGGCTGGCATCGCTGGTTTATCGATCGTGTCCGGAAGCAGAGGGGCAGACGCCGGAGTCGGCTGCAGAGAACTTCAACCGGCTTCGTGGTGAACTGGCGCAGTTCATGGGCGGTCGCAATGGCTCGGGAATTGAACCACCGGAATGGATGCAGCGACTGGCAACGGAAGTGGAACGTGCCAAGGAGGTGCGGCTTGCCGGGCTGACGGAATCGCTTTCCGAAGGGGAATTTCGCATTCTGTCTGCGGATGAGATTGAAGACCAGCTGAGGCAGATCAGAGACGACGACGAGCCGTTGTCAGCCGCTCGCTGAGACGACGAGGGGGTTGTCAGCCGCTCGCTGATTTGCTTGGCGGCCGCCTGCTGCACTGCTTGCTTGCACTGCTTGCTTGTACTGCTGTACCGTTTGCTGCAGCGGCCGGCGTTGTGTTCCGGCCGCACAGTATTCAGACGCAGTTTGTAATTCAGGTGCAGTTCGTCGAAGGCCTGTCGAGGACTGAAGCCCCAAAATGCCGAAGAAAAAG
>JALQUR010000228.1 GCA_023260695.1 Planctomycetaceae bacterium | reverse complement strand
CGATCCACCCTCACATCCGGAACTGCTCGACTGGCTGGCTACGGAATTCGTTCGCAGCGGCTGGAGTGTAAAGCACATCCACAGACTGATCCTGAATTCAGAAACCTGGCGTCAGCAGTCACGAGTCAGCAGTTCCGTCAGAGAATCTGCGGAGTCGATTGATCCGGAAAATCGTCTGCTCTGGAGACAGTCGATCCGAAGACTGGAAGCAGAACCGCTGCGGGATGCGATGCTCGCTGTCTCCGGCACGCTCAATCCACAGATGTTCGGGTCATCCCAGGCGGTCGCACGACAGGGTGACGGAGAAGTCATTGTTCCGACGGGACAGGACCAGAACCGTCGCTCCATCTACGTCAGCATTATCCGCCTGAATCCGGAAACCATGCTGGAGATCTTTGATCAGCCCGTGATGTCCGTGAACTGTGTCCAGCGGAACAACTCCACCGTATCCACACAGGCGCTGGCGATGCTGAACAGTGACGCGATGAACAGGGCCGCCACTGCTTTCGCCGATCGTGTCCTGCAGGAACAGCCTGATGACGTGGTGGATTTTGCTGTGCTGACGGCACTGGGACGGCAGGTTGCAGACACGGAACGTGAACTGCTCAACGCATTTCTGGACGACCAGACCGGGCGCCATCTCCAGCAGATTGCGGAAGCTGAACGGCAACAGCCCGAAGCACCCGCAGCAGCACGTCGCAAATCACTGATCGATCTTTGTCATATGCTGATGAGTTCCAATGAGTTTGCGTATGTTGACTGACAGCGTCAGCGGCTCAGCCAGGTTGCTGCCCAGCCAGACACAATAATATCACTGACCGATACCGTCCTTGTTCACTACGACATGTTGAATACATACTGATCAGCCCGGGCCTCGCAGGCAGA
Organism: Planctomycetaceae bacterium; assembly: GCA_023260695.1. Lineage (GTDB taxonomy): Bacteria > Planctomycetota > Planctomycetia > Planctomycetales > Planctomycetaceae > SXXK01. The sequence goes on along the minus strand of JALQUR010000228.1, from coordinate 3,479 downwards.
ATATCATGAATCAGCTCCACAAGTTTTCCCGACGCAGTGCGATCAGCAGTTTCGGATCCGGTTTCGGCGGACTCGCACTGGGCTCAATGCTGAACAGTTCCTCCCAGGCGTCGGAGTCGCCGCAGCCGCACTTTCCGCCGCGCGCCCGCGCCGTCATCCAGCTCTACATGCACGGCGGTCCCAGCCACGTGGACCTGCTTGATCCCAAGCCAATGCTGAATCGATTCGACGGCACCAACCCACCCGACGAAGTTGCCGATGACGAAAATCGTACGAAGACTCTGATGGGATCTCCGTTTCGATTTCGTCGCTGCGGAGAAAGTGGCCTCGAGTTCTCTGAAATCCAGCCTCACGTCTCTCAGCATGCCGACGATATTGCCGTGATTCGTTCCATGTTCAGCGAACATCGCAACCACGAACAGGCGATCTGGATGGCCCAGACCGGAATGACCACAGCTGGACGTCCAACACTCGGAGCGTGGACTGCTTATGGTCTGGGTGCTGAAAACCGCAGCCTGCCGGCCTTCGTTGCGCTTCCCGATCCGGGCGGCGCATCGGTAGATGGTGTCCGCAACTGGTCCAGTGGCTGGTTGCCACCCGTCTACCAGGGAACCGCCTTCCGAGAACAGGGCAGCCCGGTACTCAACCTGCAGTCGAAGGAACCGCGTTCGCGAACCATTGAAGACGGACGAGCACGGCTGCTCCGCAAACTCAATGACCGACACCTTGCGGAACGACCCGGACACCTCGAACTGGAAGCCCGTATTGAATCCTTTGAGCTGGCTGGCCGCATGCAGCTGGCTGCCATGGACGCGCTCGACCTTTCCAGTGAATCACAGGAAACTCAGAACGCTTACGGACTGGATGACCCGGTCACCCGGTCGTACGGCACTCGCTGCCTGATGGCTCGTCGACTCGTCGAACGTGGTGTGCGATTCGTTTCACTCTTCATGGCCGGACAGCCCTGGGATACCCACACCAGCAACAATGATGGCACCAGGAACTGCTGCCTTCGCACCGACAAACCTGTTGGTGCACTGCTGACTGATCTGAAACAACGGGGACTCCTTGAGTCCACTCTTGTTTTCTGGGGCGGCGAATTCGGACGCACACCAGCCGCTGAGCATCGCGATCAGAAGACTGCCTATGGGCGGGATCATCACCCCTACGGATTCAGCGTCTGGATGGCCGGAGGTGGAATCAAGGGCGGACAGCACTATGGTGCTACTGATGACTTCGGTTATCGCGCCGTTGAAAACCGCACGCAGACCGCCAATCTGCACGCCACCATCCTGCACCTGCTCGGGCTCAGTCACGAAACACTGACCTGGCACCACAACGGTCGCGACGAACGACTGACAGACGTGTATGACGCGAAGATCATTCAGGAACTGCTGGCCTGATGTAACATCACTGCTGTTCTCGGCGCTCGGCAATGCCGACATACTCACTCAGCGAAGAACATCGACATGGATCCACGTCCGTCCAGTCAACTGCCCCGACGCAGCATGCTCACAACATCACTCCTGCTCTCGCTGGGAGTTTCTTCACGCAGACTGCCTGCAGCCGTCCGCAACCTCAGCAGCCGATTCATCATTGTCAGTGATACACATCTCGGCCGCGGCAACAGTGACGCCCCTGAAAAACAATGGCGTCAGGCCATCGCAGAAATCAATCTGCTTCCCGCAGGGTTTGTACTGCACCTTGGTGACATCGTTGATTCAGCGAGGCCGGAGCAGTATCCGATGTATCTGGCTGCACGACAGCTGCTGGATAAACCAATCCATGAGATCCCCGGAAACCACGACGACCCCCAGCTGTTCCGGCAGCACATCGCACCGCAGACTGATCGCGTGATTGATCGGGATCAGATTCGATTCGTCCTGTTCAATAACACGCGGCGAGATTCCCACGACGGCTTCATCAGTGCCGAACAGCTGAAATGGCTGCGTGAACAGATGCGCGATGCCGCTCGCAGCAATCTGGCGCTGATCCTTTGCTGCCACGTCCCGATTCACTCCAATAGCCATCCGGACCGTGGCTGGTATGTGAAGCCGACGGACGGACAGACGGAATTCTATGAACTGCTGGCAGAGCATGCGGACCGTGTCATCGCCTGCCTGCATGGCCATTTCCATAACGGCATCCGCGGATGGAATGATCACGGTCCTGTGGAAAGCCTGGTCCCGTCAGTCTGCTACAACCAGAATCGCAATCTCGCCACACATCTTGCCGATGGGTCAGCAGCGGGGTTCTTCCTGAACGAACTGCGGCCCGGATACGTGATCGCTGACATCGCCGACGGCAGTGTGAACCTGCAGTACAAACCGCTGGGGCAGAATGCCATCCCGGCGGCGATCCCACACTGATTCAGGTGGCAACCTGATAACAGACCTGCCTGCCGGAACGCCTGCAGCCGGCACCTGCTCAGGGGCTTTCTGAGAGAATGCGCGCGGGAAACTCCGCCCGCTCGGAACCCACTGCACTGCGCAGGCCGGAACCGTGATTAAGCTTTCTGCCAAGCGGGATCTGCAGTCCATCGGTATCGGCCAGTTTTTCATGTAAACGCTGCCGCATCTCACGCACCAGACTCTGATGCGCCTCAGAATGGATCAGGTTCTGCAGTTCTTCAGGATCATCCTGCAGGTCGTACAACTCATCATGATCCCAGACGCCGTGGTACTGAATCAGCTTCCAGCGGTTGGTGCGGAGTGCAAAATTCGTCGGCGTCTGCGGGAATGCCGGTTCCCAGTAGTACTCGTACAGCAGTTCTCCGGCTACTTCTTCGGGTTTGTCCGGCTGCTCCAGCAGCGGCCGCAGACTCACGCCATCCATCGTCGCCGGAACGGAAACCTGAGCCAGCTCCAGCAGCGTCGGCGCTACGTCAATGCTGGAGACAATCGCCCTGCAGAGGGAATTCTTCGCAGCCAGACCCGGAGATGCCATCAGGAACGGAACGCGGATCGATGCTTCGTACGCACAGCGCTTGTCGATCAGTCCATGTTCACCCCACAGATGACCACCGTCACTGGTGAACAGAATCGTCGTGTTCGCAGCCACGCCGCTGGCTTCCAGACACGCGCGCACCTGCCCGACACTGTCATCAATTGACAGCACCATTTCACAGTAGTGCCGGTACATCTCCGCCAGGGTCTGACCCGAACGACCATGGTACGGAAACTCCACCCCGTGCCAGCTGTTGCGCTGGTCGAGTACCCACAGTGGCTTGTCGCCCTGCAGCGCTGTTTCACGTCGAAAACTGACCGGCTCCGGAAATGCCTGTTGCCGATACAGATCTCTGTGTCGTGGAGCCGGATCGTACAGCCCATGCACGCCCTTGTGTGACAGTAACAGCAGAAACGGCTGCTGTGTGCTGCGTTGCTGCAGCCACTCCACTGCGTAATCCGTCAGCTCGTCCGTCGCATATTTCTTCCGTGGCTGCTGAGTGCCGTTGACGTTGATCGTCTGGCCTTCCGGAG
>JALQUR010000105.1 GCA_023260695.1 Planctomycetaceae bacterium | reverse complement strand
ATCTGGCAGGTACAGCTGCACGATCGCTATCAGGTGCAGCAACGCCCCCGCGTCGGCCGCTCCGGTCATCGTGATTACGGCTTTACTACGGCACCATTGCTGCATGGCAACTGGCTGATTGTGGAAGTTGGCGCCACCAGCGGCACTGTCGTAGCCTTTCAAAAAGATTCCGGTGCAGAGGCGTGGAAATCCGCAGCAAGCGTTCCCGCCGGACACACCGGCGGACTTGTGCCCATGACAGTTGACGAAATCCCCTGCCTGGCAGTCATGACATTCCAGGGACTGCTGGTACTGAGACTCGACGCCGATCACGCCGGAAGCACCGTCGCAGAACATGAATGGATCACAAGCTTCGCCAACAATGTGGCCACGCCGGCTGTGTTCGGCAACAGCGTGCTGATTACATCGGCTTACAACCACAACGCGATCGCACGCATCGACGTCAGTCTGACCGGAGCACAGGAAGTCTGGAAACAGCCCTTCGCATCCAAAGTCTGTACGCCGGTGATCCACGACGGAAACATCTACTGGGCCTGGCAACAACTGCACTGCCTCAACTTTGCCACGGGCGAACAAAAATGGGCCGGCGGACAATGGGGCGATGCCGGTTCCTGCATCCTGACCAGCGATGAACGCCTCATCGTCTGGGGAGATCAGGGGAAACTTGGGCTTGTGGAAACGGCCCGGCGATCGCCCGACGAATATCAGGAACTGGAGATCCGCAATCGCGTCTTCAATTCCGACGCGTGGCCGCACGTTGCCTTCGCCGGCAATCGTCTCTTCTGCCGTGACCGCAAGGGAAACATAGCCTGCTTCGAACTGAAGTAGCCGCGGCAGAATTCATCCTGCAGCATGCCGGCGTTGCGTGCACTCCTTCTGGTACTCCACGCAGCACCACAGCCACGGCTCTTCCACTGACTCACTCTGACAATTGCTCAAAGGCGGCATTGCCCAGCCGGTACTGCTGCCAGTCCTGATAATCAAAATGCCACCATTCATACTCGTAAATGGTGAAGCCCTCTGACTCCATGACCTTCCGGAGCAGTTCGCGGTACCACCGCTGCCGCGATGTTCCACCGGGATACCGAGGAAACGAGCGTGGCGAAAACTCGTCGTATCCCGCCACCATCTGAATCGGATCGCCCGTCTTCAGATCACACAGCGTCAGGTCCACAGCACACCCGCGATTGTGCCGCGACCCATTTGCCGGGTTGGCCACGAAATCCCGCAACTCTGTCGGTGTGGCGTCCCAGAACATCTTTGTAACGTGCCACGGACGGTAGGCATCGTGAATCAGCAGCCCCAGCCCCAGTGGCTGCAGTTTTTGCTGTGCTCGCTGCACTGCTTCAGCTGCCGGACGCTGCAGAAATGCTCGCGGCTGCTGGTAAAACACAGCTCCCGTGAAGTTGTTGGTAGTCGCGTAGCGAATATCCAGATGGATCGTCGGTTCCTGCCGAGTCAGTTCCACCAGATCCGTGTCTCGAAAACTGCGCGGCTCATTCGGAGGACTGGCCAGCATCGCCGCTGCACGCAGTTCGTCAATCGGACGAACTGGCTTGATGCGGAATGTTTCTCCATCCCGAGTCCCTACGGCGCGACGGTCAAAATCCACTTCCGCCGCATTCACCGCAATCGCAATACCATCATCACCGCGAGTAAATCGCAGGTACTCCCCGTGATACAGCCCGTAATCCGGAAACGCGAAGACGTCCTCGCTGATCTGTTCCAGCGGATAGTGATAGAACCATTCAATCAGCGCACACAGCCGACCGTGATCCTCCAGAATATAAAGTACATTATGGTCATGCCCGTATTCACCAATCAGGCCACGCCATTCCTCCGGACACTCAGCCGGCGGCTCGTCACTGCGACGATCGAACCGGAGCGATCCCACCGCCAGATCTGCATCACCGCCACTTGCAACAATCGTCCCGAATCCGGTTTCGTCATCAATCAGTATCTGGCCGTCGTCGGCAGCCGAACGCAGCTGCTGACGATAGGTCCCTCGCAGCATCGTCACCTCACCATTCAGCTCACTGATCTCTGTCGTGCGAGTCCCGTTCTGTTCCAGATAGTGCCCCACCAGATCAGCCGCCCGCTCCTGCGGGACGGGCAGCGTCGTTCGGTACTCGGGAAGAGGTTTGCCATCCTGAATTGCCAGCATCAACCTCAGAGCATATTCCGCAAGTCGGCTGACCACACCATTCGTGCCATCCAGTGATGCCGCGGCAACAACTCCCAGACGACGATCCGGCAATGCCTCCAGCTGCGTCGAGAAACCATAGACTGCACCACCATGTCCGATCTTTCGCTGGCCCTCAAACTCCCCGACATGGAATCCCAGGCCGAATGGCTGTACTTCCCCCGCGTTATTTCGCACCGGCTGCATCATCGCTTCCAGCATCTCCGGGCTGAGCACTTCAGTCCCGTCAGCCGTATTGCCGCTGAACATCCAGCTCAGAAACTTTGCCAGATCATTGACTGACGTATACATGTTCCCCGCCGGTCCCGTCCCCAGCAGAAAACCGGGGGCTTCGAAACGGCGACCATCCAGCGTCCGCATCCAGCCCACGGCAAGCTGCGGAGCGATCTGCGGAGTCACAGTGAAACTGCTCGAAGACATCTGCAATGGATCCAGAATCCGACTGCGCACATATTCCGGATGACTGCTGTCAAGGCGACTCTCCAGAACTGCCCCCACCACAGCAACGGCGGCGTTCGAATACTTCGTCCGATTGCCCGGCGGGTACACCAGCTTCGTCTGATTCAGACTTGCCACAGTCGCCGCAAGCGTTGGTTCGTCGGGATCAAAGTAGCTGCCCACAGGCGATTCCCGAACAAGCCCCGACATGTGTGACATCATCTGCCGCAGGGTCTGTACCTGGTCCGGTTCGCTGTGCGGACGGAAATCCGGCAGCCATGTCTGTACGGGGACATCCAGATCCAGTTTCCCCGCCGCAACCTGCTGCATCACGGCAATGTCAGTAAACAGCTTGGAGATCGATCCCACCCGGTAAATCGTATCGGCAGTTGCTCCGATGCGTTCAGCAGCATCCTGAAAACCAAACCCGTCAGACCAGACCGTTCGTTCTCCGTCCACCATCGCCAGCGAAAATGCCGGCAGCGATTTCAGCTCGACCTCATACTCGATCGCCGCACGCAGTTTCTGCACCCCCGGCTCATAGTCCGTTTCCCCGGGATCGGCCAGCCGCGCAATCTGCGTGGCCAGGGATGTCAGATTCATCCCCTGCAGATTGCACATGACAGCCACACAGGTTCCGTTTTCCGGCAGCAGCAGCAGCATGGTGGAGGTTCCGGACTGTGCACCACTATGCCACACTGCCGGTCGCCCGGTCTGCTCACCCACAAACCATCCCAGTCCATAGCTGGTCTTCCGACCATCCGAAGTCTGCTGGGCCGTCCACATCTGCTGCCGCCACTCTTCACTCAACAGTTCACCACGGTTCAGCGCTGTCGCAAATCGAACCAGATCGCCAGCGCTGGAGACCAGTCCACCGCCGGGAATCTTCATACTCGTATCGTGCAGCGTGGAGTTATACAGATGGCCCGCAACCAGCTGATGGCCCTCAGGAAAACGACGCAGGTCATCAGCCGCAGGGCGGATGTAGCCCCGTGCGCGCCCCGGGATCACCGCAAACACATCATCGGCCAGCGTACGTTCCATTCCCGCAGGCCGCAGGACCTGATCCTGCAGCAGCTTCATGAAGCTGTCACCACCAGCCCCCTCAGCAACCGATCCCAGCAGGTTGTAGCCGAACGATGTGTAGCGATAAGCGGTACCGGGTTCATGAATCAGAGGATCTTCTGCAAATACCTGCAGTGCGGCTTCAAGACTGAAGTAGTGCTCTGTCGCCGACGCCTCTGCTGATGATTTGTAGTGCCGGATGCCGCCCTGATGAGCCAGCAGTTGTCGAGTCGTCACAGGCCAGCGTTTTTCCGGAAACCCGGGCACGTACTGCTGCACGCTCTGATCCGGATCTATGCGTCCTGCCGCCGCCAGAGACAGCACCAGCGCGGCGGTCATGGGCTTGGCAATCGACGCTGTGCGATACACTGTGTCCGCAGTCGCAGCAACGTCATGCTCCACATCAGCCAGTCCATATCCCTGCGCATAACACAGTTCATTCTGCCGAGCCACTGCAATGCTCAGCCCCGGGATGCCATGCCGAGCCATGAATCGCTGCACCACAAATTCAATTGCATCTGCGGTGTCAGAATTCAACGCATCTGCAGCAAGCCCACACTTATCCGTTATCACACATGGCAGCAGCACATAACAGACCGCAAGGACCCGGATTCGTCTGCACACCGAATGCTGCATCTCATTCCACATGACCACGTTATCCCGCAATGATTTCCTGTGCCGCTCCGAAGTGCCACCACAGGAAGCATACAGGTTCAGTTCCTGAACTGCATGCCGCCCGACGGCAATGCAGCCAGCAATCGCCGGATCCTGATACTTTGTACAGCCGGAGTACAAATTCGCCATTGCAATTGATACGCGCTGAATTCGTATTCGCCGGCTGATCACCGGGACTAAGAATCCTGCTGGAAAGATCCGGAAACCACCCCACAGGCAATCTCACCTCCGCGGCACCTGGGCTACCATGACCACACTCGATCACTTCTGGATGAATTCTCTTTTCCCTGGTAACTCATTCTTCTGTTTCTGGATCCTCAATTGTTCCGTCGCCAGCGTCTCATCCTTCCCCTGCTCGTCGCACACTGCATCT
>JALQUR010000041.1 GCA_023260695.1 Planctomycetaceae bacterium | reverse complement strand
GGGCTCATGTGGGAAACACTCCGTTCCGCCTGTACAAGCAGAACCAGCATGAAGGTGGCATCTCTTCGCCGATGATTGTGCACTGGCCTGCCGGACTGAAGACTGAAGCCGGATCAGTGACTGACCAGCCGGCACACCTGGTTGATTTCATGGCGACGTTTCTGGAGCTCAGCGGAGCCGAATACCCGCAGCGGGTTGGTGACAGAATCATTGATCCTCTGGTCGGGCGTTCGCTCGTGCCCATTTTTGACGGCAAACAGCGGGATCCGCACGAAACGCTGTACTTCCACTTCAGCACTGATCGGGCTCTGCGACAGGGCCCCTGGAAACTGGTCTCAGCAAAGCTGGGGCGGTGGGAGCTGTATAATCTGGACGAGGATCGTACAGAGCTGAATGATCTGGCTGCGAAGCATCCGGAACGGGTTGCGGCAATGGCTGACGAGTGGTTTCGGATTGCCATGGACCAGGAACGTCTGAAGGGACGTCAGACAGCTCCGGTCGACGGGGAAATCAAGGAGCTGAACTTCCGGAAATCAACGGCCGGGCAGTAGGTCCGAAATACCGAGGCCTGCAGGACAGCGTGCAGGCCCCGGTCAGTCCAGTTGCTCAGTCCAGCTGCTCAGTCTCTGGGCAACGTTCCATCGCCGGTCGCTGTTCCCTGCTGCAGCCATTCCAGATTGAAGCGAGCTACTTTGGATCCATCGCTTTCGAAGTGCAGGTAGATCCAGCCTTCTCCGGGTGTGCCGGGAAGTCCTGCGGTGAGTGAGGAATAGGCGAACGATCCTTCAGTGACCAGACGCTTTACAGGCCATGTGTTGCCGCCATCAAAGCTGGCCCACACGGTTCCATGGTGCCGCCCATTCGGGCTGTCACAGTTGCTGTAGATCAGAATATCGCGATCAGTGAGTGGCAGTCTGACAAGCCCGCCCATGCAGCCATAGGATGTGTTCTGGGGACCGTCGGGAAGCACTTCGCAGATTGTTGCCTGTGACCAGGTAGCGCCTCCGTCGTCGCTGTATGCTGTCCAGCGGCGGAGCGGGTTTTTGCCTTCTGGCGCCCAGTGGCGACGGGAGTTGTAGTAGATCCGACCACTGGCAAGTTCCGTGAGGGTGGCTTCTCCGGTCCCGAATTCAGAAAACGGTTCACTTGTCTGCCACGTTTTGCCTCCGTCATCACTGAATATGGCGTTCGTGAAGTGCGTCGGGAACAGGCTTTCCGGACGATTTCCCTTGCCATAAAAACGGGAAGGACGCAGCAGGCGTCCCTTGTGGTCGCCGTGTTTCAGGGTGATGCCATGTTCGTTCATGTGCATGGATGGCATCTGGCCCTTGCTGTCGGGACTGATGGCTGGTTTTTCTGCCTGCCAGCTTCTTCCGTCGTCCCTGCTGCGGTATACGGTCAGCGGTGCCGGGGGGTGCTGATCTTCCACAAATGCCAGAATGTCGCCCGTGTTATCGTCGACAGTGGTTCCGCCACCATGAATTCCGCCATCGGCGATGGTGGATTCATCGCTCCATGTATTGCCGCCATCTTCGCTGCGACGGGAACGGATCTGTCCGTTACCCCAGGTGGCAACAATTGTGCCTCGGGGTGTGACAACGATGTTCGGGAAACGACCGCCCTTGAAGAGCGACTGAATCGACAGCTCAGGAGCAACTGCCGCAGCAGCTGCTCCTGAAGAAGATCTGTTTTCTGCAGCGTTGCTGCTGCTGACCGGGATCAGCGTCAGCGTCAGCAATGCAGCAACAAGGCGTCCACCGTTCATTCCGTATCCTTTCCGTTTCTGTCTGCGGGCACTTCAGCAGACAACTCAGATGCGTCCGCTGGCTTTCAGTTCCTCGGTCAGACGACGCTGGTATTCCGCGTGCGCCAGCGTATCTTCGCGAGCATGAATACTATAGTAAACCAGTCCCAGCGCCCTGCGTGAGCGAGTTGCTGACGTGTTTCCGTCTGCTCGATGAATTGTCATCGCATGATGCACAAGCAGATCACCGGGCATCGCAGGTATGGCAGATTCGCCGCTGCTGTCTGAGGCAGTCGGATAATCGACGATACCCTGGCTGAAGCCCAGTGTCTGAGTTCTGGTGTGTGGGCGCATACCTCTGCGATGCGAGCCCGGAAGATAGCGAACGCATCCGTTCTCTGCATCAACGACATCCAGTGCCAGCCACATTGTCACAGCATCACATGGATCAAGCATGAAGTAGAAACCGTCCTGATGTGGCGGAGTTGGCTTTCCCTGCAGCGGAGGTTTGTTGAAGTACTGCAGATTTCTGGGGACTACTGGCGCCTGCAGAAAGAACTCGGCGGCCTGACGAAACTCACTGTCATGCAGCAGCTGTGCAAACCACGGGTCGTGCTGGCCCAGCTGCTGCAGTTGTTTCAGCGAACTGGCATCATTGCGATCTTCATAGAAGACGTGCTCGGCAGGCAGCGTCGGGACAATGTGTTCCAGATAGTACGTGACGCGATGCTGCAATTCGCTGAGTGCCTTACCCGCGACAAATCCTGGCAGAGTCACGAATCCATCTCGGTCGAAGGCATCGCGCAGCGAATTCTGTCTGGTGTCGAATGTCATGGTGCGGCATCCTTTTCCGGGGGACGAGCGGCGTGCCAGCCTCGGTGCAGTTGCTCTGCCAGGTCTGCCAGCAGCAGCTGCTGCTCGGTATGGCCGGCAATGTTGCGTGATTCGAGGGGATCAAGGGTATGATCATAGAGTTCCCTTGCAACAACGGCACCGCTGCGGTCGCTGCGCCATTCCACATAGCGATGGTTCTGAGTGCGAATGGTGTAGCCCATGATCTCTCCCCTGCCCTGGTGACGGCTGCCGTTTGCTGCACGGGGGAACTGGCTGAATGCGGCAGTTTTCCACGGCCGGTCAGGACGAGACAGCAGCGGCGTCAGACTGGTACCTTCAAGATCGTCGGACGCCGGCATTGCGCAGAGCTCAAGGAGTGTGGGATATATGTCCACAAGTTCAACCAGAGCATTCGTGTGAATTCCGGAGGCTGCTGCGCCAGGGACGGAAAGAATCAACGGGACTCGAGTGGACA
>JALQUR010000721.1 GCA_023260695.1 Planctomycetaceae bacterium | reverse complement strand
TACAAAATCCGGACCGGAGATCTCTGCAGTTCTGAGAACAACAGGGCAGCGGATCTGCCAGCACATGCAGAACACTCCCGTTATTGTCCGACAGCCGGTCCCCTCCTGCAGGTGCGACCTGCAATACCACCTGTTTCCGGGAGATGACTCTCTCCATCCGAAGACAGCTCGGCTTTATGAATTCGTAAACCCGCACCGCGATCACTTGCGGACAGTCTTCGGTGCCAGCTTGCTCTGGTGTGCCGATACTCAGGAACAATCCACGGAATTCCTGTACATCGATGACCACCACTGCTCGGCAGCGTGTTCCGATCAACTCGCAGGTGAGATTATTGCCCAGGCTGTTGCGGCCGGACTATTGGCGGAGTTACTGCAGCAAAAAAACCGGAATGACCCGCTCCGGCAATTCCGTCCCATGACCTGCTCAGCTTTCGCGACGGTATCCTCAGCTCATACCCGTTCAGAAACATCCACAGCAGCACAGACTCCACGCGGCAGGTTTCGTCCTGCTCACTTCACAGTCTCGCTCCCAGCAATGTTTATCAGCCCGGACTCCTCTGAACTGCTTTTCGCACCATGCTGTCGGCTGGCGGAAGAATTCGTCAGCCCCGAGTCTGCCCGGTACCGCGAATCAGGTACTTATAGGTGGTCAGTTCCTGCAGACCGCAGGGGCCGCGGGCGTGAAATCGATCCGTACTGATGCCGATCTCCGCACCCAGACCAAGTTCGCCACCGTCGTTGAATCGCGTGCTGGCGTTGACCACCACCGCCGAGGAATCAACGAGAGTTTCAAACTGCCCTGCTGCTGCAACACTTTCAGTCACAATGGCATCCGTGTGAGCAGAACCGAAGGTGCGAATGTGTGCGATCGCGTCCTGCAGTGATTCAACAACCTTGACATTCAGAATCAACGCAAGGTGCTCTGTCCGATAGTCCTCTTCGCTGGCAGAGATCGCACCCGAGGCAAACGGCAGACTGTCCGCACAGCAACGCAGTTCCACACCGCGGGTACTGAGTTCACCGGCAACACTCGGCCAGACTCGCTCGAGCGCACGTCGATGGATCAGCAGCGTCTCCGCCGCATTGCAGACACCCGGCCGCTGGCATTTACTGTTTACAACGATGTCCGTTGCCATCTGCACGTCAGCCGATTCATCGATATACACATGACAGATTCCGTCAAAATGGCGAATGACCGGCATTGTGGCCTCGCGACACACTCGCTCGATCAGTGACTTGCCTCCTCGAGGGATTGTCACATCAATCAGGTCACCGCGTGCGAGGAATTCCCCGACCAGAGCACGGTCGGTCGATTCCACCAGCTGCACCGCATGTTCCGGCAACCCCTCATGACGCAGCGCATCACGCAGGATCGAGCCCAGAGCAAGATTGCTGTGCAACGCTTCACGCCCACCGCGGAGAATTACCGCGTTCCCGCTCTTGATGCACAGTGCAGCGGCATCAATGGTCACGTTCGGCCGAGATTCGTAAATAAAGAACACCACCCCCAGCGGAACGCGAACACGGCTGACCTGCAACCCGTTGGGACGACTGCCTCCGCTCACCAGCTCCCCGACGGGGTCCGGCAGAGCAATGATCTGCCGCACCGCGTCAGCCAGTGCACGAATCCGGTCCGCAGTCAGCCGCAGACGATCGATCATGGCCGAACTCAGCCCCGCCTCCACTGCCGCCGCCAGATCCTGTTCATTGGCGGATTCAAGATCCGCCGTGCGTTCCACCAGCAGCTCGGCGACGCGTTCCAGCCAGGCGTTCTTTCGAGCTCCATTGATTGCCGGGAGAAGCTCAGCAGCCGCTCGAGCAGAAAGTCCAAGCTGGGAAGCGTAGGCACTGGCAGATGTAATCTCAGACATAACGACTGACCCGGAAGCTGAATACTGTTTGCTGGCATCGAATTTCGGGAGCGAAAGATACTCTCAGGACCGCACTGTAGTCGATCTCTCTGAGGAAATCCCCGGCAGCAGCGAAGTCCCTGCCCGCATCGAATGGCTGCAGACCTGATCCTCTTCGGCAGAATGCACCTTTGGCAGCCGAAAAAAAGCCCGGGAAGCAGACGACAGCATTTCCGAAAGCGAGAGGATCAGCTCTGAGAATAGCTTTCGCTTGATCCCGATCGGCGCAGATCATATTTCCGTGTTTGAGAGTTTGCGCAGACGGGGAAGGTGCGCTCATTCGTGTTCACTGACAGGATTCTCTAAAATCCCCACACGCCGGAAACCACGCCGTAGTTCGGCTGCGGGAATTCGGCTGATTTTGTGGTTTTTCCGCACTGTCTGGAATTCCATTCGCTGCGGATGTCGATCTCTTGTTCGTTGGGATTTGGGGTTCAGCAACGTCTCAGGTTCAAATCATCTGCAACAGCCGGTACTTCTCGTCCCATGACACAACTCCGACTGCAGACCACTGACTGCTGAACACCGACTGCTGAACACTGGCTGCTGAACACTGGCTGCTGAACGCTGTCGAACACTGACAATTGACGGTCTGGCTGCGAACGTACGACGCTCCCGGGCGTATCCGGGATTATTCGGGCCCGCAGCTGTGTGCTGCGACGCCTGGTTTTGTGAAAAACTTCAGGTTCAGAGGAACACCTGTGGATCTATCGATGCTTCCTGATCCCCCCAGCCTGCCGCCATTGTTCGTCTATGGCGCAATTCTGGTTGGGTTTGTGGTCACCAATCTGCTGCTGGCCCATCTGCTCGGGCCGCGGCGACATACAGCGGTGAAGGACATGCCCTACGAATCGGGTATGGACCCTGTCGGTGATGCTCGACAGCCGTTCGATATCCGCTTCTATCTGGTCGCGATTCTGTTCCTTGTCTTCGACGTGGAACTGCTGTTTCTCTACCCGTGGGCAGTGAGTGCCTATAGTAGTCTGGGGATTCCGGTCGAATTGCGTGACACGGTGTTTGGAATCATGTTGGTATTCATGGCAACTCTGGCTCTGGCCTGGGTTTATGCCTGGCGAAAAGGGGTATTTCGATGGCGGTAGGCCTCCCGGAGAATATTTTCATTACTCGTCTGGACGCAGCCGCCAACTGGGCTCGCTCCAACAGCCTCTGGCCGATGCCATTTGCCACTGCCTGCTGCGGCATTGAACTGATGGCAACTGCCGCATCGCGACACGACCTTGCTCGTTTTGGCGCAGAGGTCATGCGGTTCAGCCCACGACAGTGCGACCTGCTGATTGTTGCCGGTCGAGTCGTGATGAAGATGCTGCCCGTGCTGCAGCGAATCTGGCTGCAGATGCCTGAACCCAAGTGGTGCATCTCCATGGGAGCCTGTGCCTGCTCCGGTGGCGTCTTTGACACTTATGCCGTTGTCCAGGGCGTTGACCGATTCATCCCTGTCGACATGTACGTGCCGGGATGTCCTCCGCGGCCGGAACAGCTGCTCGCAGCTGTGATCGACATGCAGGAAAAAGTGCGTCGCACCGGCACCATCATGGGGCGTGAATTCGTTTCCCGAGATACATCCAGCGGTCCATCACCGTTTGACCTGCAGGAACAGCACCGGATTGAGGATTCAAGGCTGATTCAGCTGGGTGGATTCTCTGCCGCAGCAACCTCCACTGTCGAGGGAGATGCCTGAAATGGTTTCACTCCAGGAATTGCAGGATCAGTTTGGCAGTGAGATTCAGGAACGGGTGTTTCGGGACAACCGTTTCATTGATGTGCCGGCTGAACAGTTACTGCAGCTGCTCAGTGGGCTGAAGACACAGTTCAGCTTTGACATGCTTGTGGACATCACCGCTGTCGACTGGCTGGACTACGAAGGGGCGACCGATCGCTTCAGCGTTGTCTATCTGCTGCTCAATGTCGATTCCGGCGAACGGCTCACTGTGCGAACCGCAGTCAACCTGCCGGATCCTGCCCTGCCCAGCGTCTGCTCGCTGTGGATGGGTGCTGACTGGATGGAACGCGAAGTTTACGACATGTTCGGAATCAGCTTCACGGAACATCCGGATCTGCGACGAATTCTGATGCCGGAAGAATTCTCGGCATTTCCGCTTCGCAAGGATTACCCGCTGAAGGGTCGTGGAGAGCGGCACAACTTCCCGGTCATCACTCGCTCGGAAGGCTGACCTCCTCATTCTCAGCAGCACGCTGCTGACGTGACTACATCTTCTTCGTCACTTTCAAACCTGGCCCTGTTCCATGCCACTTTCGCCTGTTGCAACACATAGTTCAGAATCCGCGGACCGTGAGTACGTCTGGACTCTGAATTTCGGTCCTCAGCACCCTGCCACACACACCACCCTGCGGCTGGTGCTGACGCTGGACGGCGAAAAGGTACTGAAGGCAGTTCCGTACATCGGTTATCTGCACAGTGGCTTTGAAAAGCTGGCCGAGCATCTGGATTTCAATCAGTACGTCACCATCGCGGACCGGATGAACTATCTGTCTCCGCTGGCGAACGAGATTGCCTGGCACCATTCGGTGGAAAAACTGCTGGGTATCGAACTGACGCCGCGCTGTCGCTATCTGCGTACAATTCTGGCCGAACTGATGCGTCTGCATGACCATCTGCTCAACCTCGGAACCACAGCGCTCGACCTCGGCGGATTCACCGCGTTTCTGTACTTCTTCCAGCAGCGTGAACACATCTACGACATCGTGGAACTGGCATCTGGACAGCGGTTTCACACCAGCTACACGCGTGTTGGCGGAGTGCTCTTCGATGTGAACACCGACTGGGTGAATCGCGTCCGTAAGTTCATTCGCGAATTCCCCCCTGTGTATGAAGAAGTCGATCGTCTGCTCACGAAAAACCGTATCTTTGTGGATCGCACCCAGGGCATTGGATATCTCAGCCGTGAGGATGCGATCAACCTGAGTGCCACCGGACCGGTTGCTCGGGCCAGTGGAGTCGAACGAGACCTGCGTCGTGACGACCCGTACCTGGCCTACAGCGAACTCGACTTCGACGTCATCTGTTCCCGCGGGGGCGACTGCTATGCTCGCTATCTCGTGCGGATGCAGGAAATGCTTGAAAGCCTGAAGATCCTTGAACAGGCGATCGAGAATATTCCCTCCGGCCCCGTCAACATCGCCGTCGATTCGGACATGGTGCTGCCTCCCAAACCAGCGGTTTACCGCAGCATCGAAGGCCTGATTCAGCACTTCGAAATGGTGATGCCAAACCGCAGTCACGACGTGCCTCGGGAGCAGGTGTACGCAGCAACTGAATCTCCCAACGGCGAACTCGGATTTTACATTGTCGGCAATGATGAATCACGGGCGTGGAGGGCACGAACAAGACCGCCGTCCTTCATCCACTTTGCTATGTTCCCGCACATGATTCGCGACCATCAGCTCAGCGACGTCGTTGCTGTCCTGGGAAGTCTGAACATCATTGCCGCCGAACTTGACCGTTAATCCTGCCCCTGTCCTCTGGAATGATGGCTCTCCGATCATGAGTGTGCTCAGTGAAGAACTTCGCGACAAGATTCGCGCGGAATTCCCGAAGTATCCGAACAAGCGTGCTGTCACGCTGCCGGCACTGCACATCGTGC
>JALQUR010000620.1 GCA_023260695.1 Planctomycetaceae bacterium | reverse complement strand
TCGCAGAACTCCCCAAACCCCTGCCGATATGAAACTTACTGCACAGAATGCCATGCGTGGCATTCACTGTCAAACATGGATGGCCCCAGTGAATCCCGGCGTTGCTTCAGCAGGGCCTCGATCTGGGCGTTCTGGAACTCGATGATGTGTTGCTGACGCTGATTGACCATGGCGCTGAGGGCAGCGAGCAGAATGTGCCAGGGTTGGAGCAGGAAGGGCATGTTCGGCGCCAAAAAAAAGGATCAGTTTCCGGTCGCGACACGCGAATTCAAGCGGCGGAGATGCGAGACTCTAAGTCGCTGAAATGCCCGTATTTCACGGCGTTGTGAGTTCGGCACAGTTTTTTGCCCCTACGGTGCTGTCTGGTGCCTGCTGCGCAGTAAATCTTGCGGCAGGTCACAGAGCATCTGGGCCGATGACGGAACAAACAAACGCCCGAATGCTGTCGGCTGACGTGACTGCCGATTACTTACTGGCCAATGTCCTGCGGTCGGCCCATGTCCCTCGGTCTGCGGTGGGGACCGGCAGCAGGGTAACCAGGGGAGTCTCACTGTCTGGTTATTCCGGTTCCGGACGAGCGCGATACTCGTCGTAGCCCTTTGCACTCTGGCCATTCCAGTAGGGCGACGATCCCCAGAGTGGCATGGTCGGCAGCAATGACTCCCATTCCCCCAGCTGCTCAAACAGCTCCGCCACTCGATCCGGCTCCTGCGTAAAACGATCCTGTTGCTCAGCGACGTCTTCGCCCGGCGCAAACAGCTGCGGAGCGCGATGCGACAGACGCACAAGTTTGTCGCCGCCAGAAAGAATCGCAGCCTGCCCCTGGAGTCTCCAGAACAGCGTACGTGAACCGTCAGGAGCCGCTTCCCCCCGCAGGACCGGAAGCAGATTCGCGCCGTCGTATTCCCCGTAGCGTGCGACGGCACGCTTGCGGTTGCTGGCATCTTCGTGACTTCGCGGAGCAGCGAGCGGGAGTGCGGATATCTGAGCGGCAGCCAGCATTGTTGGCAGAAGATCGAGGCTGGAGACCACGTTGGTGTAACTGCTTGCAGCGGGGATATGACCCGGCCATGACCAGATCATCGGGACGCGAATTCCTCCTTCACGAAGACACCCCTTCACACCAGATAACGGTCCATTCCAGCTGGCATTGTTCGTGGCTCCGCCGTTATCCGAAAAGAAACAGACGAGGGTGTTGTTGCGCTGCCCGGTTGCATCCAGATAGTCGAGCACACGTCCAACGCCTCGATCGAGTGCCAGCATCATGGCGGCATAAGTCCGGCGTTTGTTGTCCCGGATCTGCGCAAACTGAGCCAGATCCTGTTCGGTCGCCTGCAACGGGCCATGCGGTGCATTGTAGGACAGGAACATAAACCACGGCTGGTCCTGATGCTTCTGATCATGCTGCCGCAGCCACGCCAGCGATTCGTCCGTAAAAAAATCCGTCAGGTAGGGACTGGAGAATTCACTGATCGGTACTCCGTTGCGTTCCAGCTGATTCCTTTGCGGATCAGGGAAGTAACTGTGACTGCCCGTGAGCATTCCGCTGAACCAGTCGAAGCCACGAGCGTTGGGATGAAATTCTGCTCCAATGCCCAGATGCCACTTACCGATGAGACACGTGCGATAGCCACCACTGCGAAAATGATCCGCCAGTGTATGTTCTCCCGGTGGTAGCCCCAGCAGTTCCGGTCGTGTCGGATAGCTGTCAGGCTGACTGTTCAGGTTTGCCTGGTAACCAAAGCGACGGGGATCACGTCCTGTCATCAGACCGGCACGCGAGGGAGAACAGACCGGGCTGGTCACATACGCCTGTGTGCACAGGACCCCCGACTGACGCAGTTCGTCCAGCCGTGGCGTTGCAAGCCGCACGCTTCCTGTCGCCCCCAGATCTCCGTAACCCATATCGTCTGCCAGAATAATCAACAGATTGGGCTGATCGGCCGCGATTGGGTTGCTGGAGGCACACAGAAGAACAGTCAGCATCATGAAGATTGCAAAACGCCGGGAGCGGTCTGAGCAGTCTGACAGCATGAAGATTCTCCAGTTTTGATTTCCGTTTTGAATCTGCCCTGAGAGATGGCATTGCATTCTGAGCGCCTCGTCGCGTCCGGCAAAAAAACAGCTCCTTGTAAGTCTACGTTGCTGCCAGCGATTGCAACATGCTCAGCGATCCCGGCAGCAGCAGGGCCCGGTTTCAGTCGACTGTCTTCCGCAAGAATCTGCAGTTCCCCGACAGACGCCCCCGCAGTCAGGAGAACAATTTGATGCAGTCTGCTAATCTGAGTTTCCGGTGATGACACCACGCAGAGCATCACGCAATCCTTCTCCGGCAGCCACTCGCAAAAAGGCAGAATCGCGATCATGATACGATGCAGCGGAATTCTGGTTTTCAGTCTGATTCTTGCAGCCACTCCTGTCTGTTCCGACGACTGGCCACAGTGGGGAGGTCCAGGACGAGACTGCGTCTGGCATGAAACAGGGATTGTGGATCGATTTTCCACAGATGGCCTGCTGCCACGGGTCTGGTCAGTTCCGGTGGCGGAGGGCTATTCCGGTCCGGCCGTTGCAGATGGTCGCGTTTATGTGACAGACCGCGTTGCAGCAGAGAACCTGGAGCGCGTTCATTGTTTCGATGCGGAGACCGGAAAGTCGCTCTGGAGCCA
>JALQUR010000574.1 GCA_023260695.1 Planctomycetaceae bacterium | reverse complement strand
ACTGTCAACAAGGAACATTCCCTCATAGTTATGAGGCTTCTCTACACCTGGAGTTGCGACAGACACGGAACTGCTGCTCCTCTAACGAAAATTTCGGATTCAGTCCGACGGATTCCACACTCGTGAATTCATCACAGGCAGACAGTGGTTGACCGCTGCCAGTGATTCTTCGCCGATTCTGAACAAATGATTTCAATACGCCCACACAGAGTCGGAACAAATCCGATCCGCTGTGCCTGATTACTGTTTTTCACGGAACGCTCTGTTGATGCATCCCGGTAACCGGTTCTGCCTGCGAATCACACTGATTCAGGCATCGGTCGCGGCCGATGGCCCCGACCCATTGTACCGATTACTGGCTCCGGACACGCCTTCAGCCAGCCAGGTTTCCACAGAATCTGCGGCTGTCTGACAGACCAGTTCCACCTCGTCTTGCTCTTCCGAGCGAAACTGAGCCAGTACCCAGGCAGCCGGATCCATCCGTCCCGGTGGCCGGTCGACACCAATTCGCAGCCGAGGCACCTGGTCGGTCCCCAGTCGCTGGATAATGTCAGCCAGCCCCTTCTGCCCTCCGGCAGACCCGCCGGCTCGCCAGCGAATTCGCCCCAAAGGCAGATTCATGTCGTCACAGATCACAGCAACGTCCGCCGGTTCTACCTGATAGAACCGACACAGCTGCTGCACGGCTTCACCGCTCCGATTCATATAGGTGAGCGGCTTCACCAGCAGAACCTTTGTGCCGGCTTTGTGAACCGAAACAAAGTCTGCCTGAAATTTGTTCTGAACGCCATCTGCCAGCCAGCGTTTGGCAAGCAGGTCGACGACGTCGAACCCGACGTTATGTCGAGTTCCTGAGTACTTTG
Organism: Planctomycetaceae bacterium; assembly: GCA_023260695.1. Lineage (GTDB taxonomy): Bacteria > Planctomycetota > Planctomycetia > Planctomycetales > Planctomycetaceae > SXXK01. The sequence continues at coordinate 970 of JALQUR010000574.1, read as the reverse complement.
ACCCCGGATTTCCGAGACCCACTACCATCTTCATCGGCCGCCCCCCAATTTACGGCGGAGCTCACCGGATGCAGAATCACTCCGCCGTACGCGGGTCGTAAACTTCCACAACCAACTCGTCGCCAGACGTGACCAGCGTCGCGTATTCCGGCAAAGAAACAGCGGAAGCAAACACCTTGCCACCGACATCCAGAGCACCAATACGAACCGCAATGGATCGCGGTACGCGGAAGTCCGGACAGTCGACGGCGATCTTCTTCAGCGTCTGGCGGAGCACTCCACCGTTCTTCAGACCGACAGGCTCACCACGCAGCTCGATCGGGACATTCGCCACAGTGCGACCGTCCGGGTTGACTCGCTTGAGATCAACATGCAGTACTTTGCTGCTGTAAATGTCCCACTGCAGGTCCTGAACCACGGCCTTGTCGACAGTCCCGTCAAGGTCCACGTCCACAACCGCCGAGCGGGTCGACACAATCCGGTCCACGTCGTCGCTGCAGATGCTGACAGATTCCCCGTCCTTGCCCAGACCGTACAGATTCGCCGGAACACGGCCCTGAGCACGAACCCTGCCTGCATCGCGAGATCCTGTTGAACCGCGACGCTCAACCTTCAAAAGCAGATCTTCCACCATTGGAACAACCTCAGTAAAGCTTGATGCCGTAACTACAAATCGACCTTCGCTGCCGGATTACCCGCCACGACTAAGGCGAAATCCCGCGGAGCACGTTTCCGAGATCCTCGGAACCGCCATCGGTCAGATGTTAAGATGTTTGCCTGACAATTCGTTCGAGCGACACTGTGAGTGCCACTGACTGACTGAACCCGTGACAGCAGGACCCTTGCAGGCCGTGGCTGGCAGTTTTGAGGTTCTTCCTGTTTCGTTTTTGTTCGTCTGTCCCCTGAACCGGTGTACCGAACCACAGCCAAAACTGCGGGAAATACCCGATTCCACGCATTCGTCAGACAG
>JALQUR010000550.1 GCA_023260695.1 Planctomycetaceae bacterium | reverse complement strand
TCGAAGCTGGTGTTGTCGCTCTTGTGCCAGCGGTTCGTGTCGAAGGTATTGAAGTTGTCGCGCCAGTTGAAGTCGAAGTCGCTGTCGTCTTCTTCATCGAGGTCATCGTCGTCGATGTCATCATCATCATCATCGTCTGAGAAGATGATCAGGTCGTCGAGTTCGTCGTCACGGGAAGCGGCAACAGGCACGGCAGCTTCATTCGGCTGCTCTGCTGATTCGGCAGTGTCTGCTGCGGTGTCCGGGGAGGATTCTGCCGACGGTGCGTCGTCGTATTCGTCGAACAGTACTTCACCGCCGACGTCTGCCGGCAATTTATCCAGCCCAAGAAAGGAGCCCGCGAGTTTGGCGAGGTCCGGATTCTCAGGAGTTTTTCCATCGGGTGAGGTCATTTTGAAGACAGTCTTTCAAGGTATGCTCAGATCCGCTGCCGAGCTTCGGGGGGATCATCCTGAGCCAGTGGATTGTCAGTGAATTCCATGAAGTCGATCGTAATGTGATCGAGATTGTGTTTCTGTTGAGCAGATACAGCTGTAAGGAACGTGGTGTCTGGCTGCCGTTCGATCAGTCCTGGTCTGCAGTTGCAAAAATGGTGTTTCTGTCTGCATCAGTGAATCTGCGCTGTTCTGCCTGGCTATTGCAGCACGGTCACTGATGTTTCCGCAGGGATCTGGTCTTGTTTCCCGAGGGATTCTCCAAACCCGGAAGGGTGCAAAGAAGCTGAACAGGCAGCCTTCCAGACGCAATCGGTGTCGGTCTGAACGCGATCGGTACAGGTTTTTGGAGCCATCCAGCGGAACGCATCTTCATTGAAGTACTTTTGTCCGCTGCAGAGCTGCTTTTTCCGGAGTTATCGGGCTGCAACCGGTCAACCGGCTACAGCCGTCGTGAACCCCAACTTTCTACCAGCCATCGGGCATTTCAGCATCAGATTTCAGAGCGAGAATTCAGAGTGCGAATTCTGAGTGCGGATTCTTTGTGAGATCATGCACTGCCAGATTCCGATCTGTGTCGGCAGGATCTGCAAACTGATGCCGTCTGAAGCGGTAGTTCTACATCGGACTAAAGTACCAAATTTCCGGATGACAAGACCCCTGGATCCCTGTATTCCGGTTGCATTCTTACTGCTGCAGAGTCGCGGAATGATGTTCGCGATTCTGTTTGGAACACGAGCAGGGTAGTCAACCCCGTTGCCAGGCAGCGTTGCCAGGCAGCCTGCCTGCATTCTGGCAGGGAACATTATTCCCTTCAAAATGCTGCAGGACGTGAAAATCGGCAGAAATCCCGCCGATTCCTCAGGATACCAGGCGGAGGCCGATTTCAGAAGCCCGCCTGACAACGGAATTGTGAGTCCCCAGGAGGCAGGAATTCTGTTGAGATTCAAATCTGGTCTCGGTTCTCTGCCAGATTCTCAGGGCCACCGCATCCTGGAACAGGCCACTCCCGGAAGGATCCATAACTCTGATTTCAGTCGACTCAGATTATCCGGATCACAGCCGAATGACGAAGGTGACCGAAGATCGCACCAGGGAGTGCAGCGGGGGAAATCGCTCGGCGACGACTGACAGAAGACAGCTTCAAGTTCGCACCAGGCCCGGATTTCACTGCTCAATAACGGGAATTCAGCTGGTTGATTCGGAGCTGGATGGTGATCGATGCCACGGGACTCGCACCGGCAACTCCACCCATGTTGACATGCTGCGGGGCGAGAATTAGCCTGCGCGGCACTGTTTGGTCAGCCGGGATTTCCGATGGAATTCGGCCGCTGGTCTGCACAGCGACAAGGGCGTGATTTGTTGACGGAGCAGACCTGCTTTCCGGCCCGCAGCCCGTACGGCGGCATGCCATCGGGTCAAAATTTGAGTCAGAAGTGGTCAGATGGTTGCAGGAAATCTCAGAATGCGGACTGGCTTATTGCTCCTTGTGATCAGTCTGACAGGCCGACCGGCGCTGGACGCAGCTCAGGATGCCGAGTGGTCTGAGAGATTCCGCACGGAGGTGGCTCCATTTCTGGAGCAGACTTGTCTGAAGTGTCATTCGGGGGAGAAGCCTGAGGGTGGGCTGAATCTGACCAGTCGTGAACATCTGCTCCGGGGTGGAGATTCCGGCCAGGTGATTGACCCTGATGCTCCGGATGAAAGCCTGTTGCTGTCTGCGATTCGCTATGAGGGGCCGGAGATGCCGCCGAATGGGCGAGTCTCGGATCAGCAGATTCGATTGCTGGCGGACTGGATTCGCGGCGGTACGGTCTGGCCAGCTGATCGGGAAAAATTGCAGGCTCCTGCAGCTCACAGTGCCCCGCAGGTGAATGCGGAGGCACGTCGACACTGGTCCTTTCAACCCGTGAAGCGTCCGCAGGTTCCAGCGACGGACCAGGGCTGGGAGATCAACGAGATCGATCACTTCATTGCTGCAGGTCTGCAGAAGCGAGGTCTGAAAGCAGCGCCTCGCGCTGCCCCTCAGACGCTGGTTCGCCGGGCGGGCTACGGACTGCTGGGATTGCCGCCTGATCAGGAACTGCAGCGGGAATTTGTCAGCAACCCGGATTCTGCAGCGTGGCGTGCGTTGATCGATGCCCTGCTGGCTTCGCCACATTACGGAGAGCACTGGGGGCGGCACTGGCTGGATCTGGTTCGCTATGCGGAAACCAACAGCTATGAACGGGATGGTGCGAAACCATATGTCTGGCGGTATCGCGACTACGTGATTTCAGCGTTCAATGATGACGTTCCATATGATCAGTTTCTGATGGAGCAGCTGGCAGGCGACGAGCTGTCACAGGTCACGGCGAATTCGATTGTGGCAACGGGATATTATCGCCTGGGGCGGTGGGACGACGAGCCTGCGGATCCGGAACTTGCTGTGTTCGATGATCTGGATGATATCCTCACAGTGACCAGCCAGACGATGCTTGGCCTGACGGTGAACTGTGCTCGCTGTCATGACCATAAGATCGATCCTGTCCCACAGCAGGATTACTACCGCATGCTGGCCTTCTTTCGGGGCATTCGTCGCTATGGAGTGCGTTCGGAGGATTCTGTTCGGCAGGCCTCATTGATGGAGATTGACCGACCGGAAGATGAGCAGGTGTATGCCGCAGCACTGGTGCGCTATGAAACTGAGCTGATGCGGCTGGATGAGGAACTCGACAAACTGGCTCAGCGTGTCACACCACTGTTTTCCGATGTGGAGCAGGAGGAGTTTCGCCATGAGATGAATCGAATTCCGCTGATTCGAAAGCATGCGAATGGTGTACTGAATCAGCGTGAACTGCAGAAGTATGAGCGTCTGACGGGGCAGCGTCGGACGCATCTTGACAGCCGGCCGAGCGCCCTGGCGCAGGCGCTCAGTGTCCGCGAGGATGTGGCCGGGATGCAGCCGACCTGGGTCCTCCTGCGCGGAAATCCTCACGTTCGGGGTGATGAGGTGCAGCCGGGATTTCCGGAAGTTCTCTCACCGCCCGAACCGGAGCTGCTGAAATCGCTCAACCCGGAGACAAGCGGTCGCCGGCTGGCGCTGGCAAAATGGATCACGGATCCCGCGAATCCTCTGACTGCCCGGGTGATGGTCAATCGGATCTGGCAGTACCACTTCGGACGGGGGCTGGTCAGGACAGCCAGTGATTTTGGATTTCAGGGCGAACGTCCGACACACCCGGAACTGCTGGACTGGCTGGCAAGTGAATTTGTTCAGCGCAACTGGTCGATTGCTGAGATGCATCGTCTGATCATGCATTCGGCCGTTTACCAGTTCAGTTCGGCGGGAGATCCGCAGGCACTGGAATCAGATCCGCTCAACGAGTCCTGCTGGCGATTTGATATGCGACGCCTCTCAGCTGAGGAACTGCGTGATTCGATCCTTGCGGTTTCCGGTGTACTGAATCTTGATCAGGTCTTCGGGCCTTCGATTTATTCGGCGATTCCGGACGAGGTGAAAGCGGGGCAGTCGCGACCGGGTTCGGGCTGGGGTGTGTCACCACCGGAACAGGAATTCCGTCGCAGTATTTACATTCATGTCAAGCGGTCATTGCCTGATCCACTGCTGGAACGATTTGACATGGCCGACACAGATCAGACGTGTCCGGTAAGATTCAACACGACTCAGCCCACCCAGGCGCTGGCGCTGATGAACAGTGAATTTGTTCAGCAGCAGGCGGGCCTGTTCGCCGAACGGTTGCAGCAGATGCATCCGCACGGAACACCGCGGCAGCTGGTCCGCAGTGGACTGCAGTTGGTCATGCAGCGTGCACCGACTTCGGATGAGACTGCAGCGGGTGTGGCGCTGCTGACCGGGCTGCAGGAGGAAGAGCAGCTGAGTCCGGAGGATGCACTGCGGTTCTTCTGCCTCACGGCTCTGAATCTGAGCGAGTTCATTTTTGTGGACTGAGAAGCAGCGGGGACGTGGCTGCGGCTGGAGCTGGCAGAACAGATGCCACGAGCGGGGCGAATGCGGGGAGCCCGGTCAGCTGCCGGAAAATGTCAGATGCTTCCCGGTGAAATCTGAGCAATCGTTTCCAAAGTGTCGATGGTTGGTTGAATGATCGTCGATCGCCCTCGTTCGTTCAGCGGCGGACAGGCCTGCGACGGCAGATGGCTGAGAATAATGAGCACACAGAAAACAAACCTGACAGAGAATGAGCGGTTGCAGGCTGAGTATCTGCGGGAAGAGTCTGCGGACTGGAAACGCTGGGGCCCTTATCTGTCGGAGCGGCAATGGGGTACCGTGCGGGAGGACTATTCTGCGGACGGTACGCCGTGGGATTCCTTCCCGCACGATGACGCACGCAGTCGCACCTATCGCTGGGGTGAGGACGGTCTGCTGGGGATCACCGATCGCCAGTGCCGACTGTGTTTTGCCCTCGCATTATGGAACGGTCGTGATCCGATCCTGAAGGAACGACTGTTCGGTGTCAGTGGTACGGAAGGAAACCATGGCGAGGATGTCAAGGAGGAGTACTATTACCTGGAGTCCACTCCGACGCACGCCTATATGAAGGCGCTGTATAAATACCCGCAACAGGAATATCCCTACTCGCAACTGGTGGCTGAGAATCGTGAGCGTGGTCGGGAACTGCCGGAAATGGAGCTTGCCGACACCGGTGTTTTCGCCAGTCGGCGGTGTTTTGACGTGTTTGTGGAATATGCCAAGGCTGCCCCGGATGACATGCTGATCCGCATCCGGATCCACAACCTGGGCCCGAAATCTGCCGAACTGCAAGTGCTCCCGCAGCTCTGGTTTCGCAATACATGGTCGTGGGGAAGCGGATTTGAGAAGGACGTACCAAAGCCAGTCCTGCGGCAGGTGTCAGAGCGTCAGATTCTGGCGGAGCATGCCACGCTGGGTGATTTCACCCTGACTGCGGGACCGGGGCCTTCCGGAAAACGGCCGGAGTGGTTGTTTACGGACAACGAATCCGCTCCGGAGTTTCTTCCGCCAACGGTGGAGTCAAGTGGCTACAGCAAGGATGCATTTCATCACTATGTGGTTGGTGGGCGTAAGGACGCGGTCAATCCGGAGAGGAGGGGAACCAAAGCGGCTGCTCGCTATAAGCTCAGAATTCAGGCGGGGGCAACGGTGGAGCTGCGACTGCGTCTGAGCAGTACGGAGTCTGGTGGCAGCGAGGTGGTGGGTGCAGCATGGGAATCGTGCTTCGCTGAACGGATTGCTGAGTGCGAGGACTTCTACGGGCGAGTGATCCCAAAGGATCTTTCGACTGAGGAGCAGCGATTGTTGCGACAGGCCTACGCCGGTCTGCTCTGGTCAAAACAGTTCTATCATTATGTCGTGACTGACTGGCTGGATGGCGATACGGCCACCGGAGCTCCGCCGGAGTCCCGTCGTGAACTGCGGAACGCGGACTGGCCGCATCTGTTCAACCGCGACGTGATTGCGATGCCGGACAAATGGGAGTATCCGTGGTATGCGGCGTGGGACCTCGCATTTCATGTGGTGACGTTTGCGGATGTCGATCCGTGGTTCGCGAAGGATCAGCTGCTGCTGTTTCTGCGCGAGTGGTACATGCATCCCAACGGCCAGATTCCGGCGTATGAGTGGAACTTCAGCGATGTGAATCCGCCGGTGCATGCATGGGCCTGCTGGCGGGTCTATCGCGAATCGGCTGCTCCCGGAGAACGTGATCGACTGTTTCTTTCGCGGTGTTTCCTCTTTCCCTTTTTCAAGGGGCCATATTGAA
>JALQUR010000533.1 GCA_023260695.1 Planctomycetaceae bacterium | reverse complement strand
GCCTGCCCCGAGTCCTGCCAGCAGTCCCTGTGGCAGGACTCGGGGCAGGCCTTCCCAGTCACTGGTGTGAACCACGACATCCATCGCATGGATCAGTGTCGGAACGTCTGTCGGGGGAACAAGTCCGGTGAACAGGAAGTGATTCCGCAGACCGAGTTCCGCAATTCGTTGCTCGTATTGTGCACGCAGAATGCCATCCCCCACCAGCAGGAAGCGAGCGTGAGGAAATCTGCGGACCACCTGCGGGGCTGCTTCGATGAGCCAGTTGTGTCCTTTCAGTCCGAACAGTCGAGCAATCTTGCCGAAGACAAGATGGTTGTCATCAAGGCCGAGTCTGCTCCGCACTTCATTGCGTGTTCCGGCTGCCTGCTGAAACGCTTCCACGTCCATCCCGCTGTAGACGGTCGTGAACTGATCCGGACGTCCGATACCGGCGTCCAGATACTGTTTTGTCATGGCATCACACACGGATATGAAATGGTCGCACCAGCGGGCCGCAAGTCGTTCGGCAAGGCGATAGCTGGAGTGCAGCAGCGGATGCTGACCGTAATGAAAAGCGGCGCCGTGGATTGTGTGTACGGCGGGAATTCCAAGGCGTGCAGCTGCCAGTCGTCCGAGGATACCGGCTTTGGAGCTGTGTGTGTGCACGATTTCAGGGCGGAATTCCCGCAGCTGTCTCATGATGGACCGCAGGGCTCGGACATCATTCACCGGGCTGATTCGACGTACCAGTTCCGGCAGGACGCGCAGATCCAGTTCGCGGTCGCGTGCCCTCTGTTCCAGAGATCCTTCCGGTCCCAGGCCGGGGCCGGTGATCAGGCAGACGTCGTCGGCGAACAGATGCTGCTGATCGTCCACGGTGTACAGGGTGTTTTCCTGTGCTCCGCCAATGATCAGTCGGGTGATGATGTGAGCCGTACGCATACGTGATTGGGTTGTTCAGCTGAGGGCGCCATCCGGAATTTCAGCATGCAGTGTAACACAGGAACGGCTGGAAACTGCAGGGACGATCGCAGGTGTTGTCCTGCAGAGCGGGAAACGCTGCGTCAGCGGCATCCGGGAATGTGCGATCGCTGGAAACACCCGGGCACAGACCGGTCTTGACCGCATTTTGTAAATCGGACAAAGATGCTGAACGCGCAGAGTTCGCTTGCGGTAATGGAGTTCAACGGCAAGCCGATTTCACTGCTTCAGGCCGCGGAATACTGCTTGCAGGGAAGGCAGGTGGGTGATGAATATCAGGAAATGGGCGGTCTCAGTGCTGCTCATGAGCTATCTGGGCTTTCTGGGCTGGGGCATTGTCGGGCATGCACTGAAGATCCCTGCCGCGGGCAGTGCCCTGGGCTATTTCGTGGTCTGGGACATGTTCTGTGGCTGGCAGGCCTATGACAATCGCCTGCACCTGATCGCCGAGGACAGCAATGGGGAGTATTATCGCATTCGTGAACCCTGGGGAGCATTTCAGCCGTTTGGCCACGAAGACCGCCTGGACTACGACGTGAGCAATTTCCTGGCCCCACGCCATATTCAGCACGTGCTGGAGCACTCAGAGCATCCACCTGTCGACCGCGTTTACGTGGTGCAGGAGGTCTGGGGCAAACAATACAACATTCCCGATGTGCTGTGGCAGAAGTACTACGACGAACCGAAGGACAAGGTTTCCTGCTTCAGTCTGCGAGCAATCTGTACCCCGGACGGTGCTCCCATCGAATCGAACCCGGACTGGTTTGTGGCACAGGAACTGAAGTCGATTGCCGACAATCCTCGACTGCGGCAGCAGGCACAGAGTGCAATGCCGTATTACAACACTTTCTTCAGTCCGCTCTCAGCAAACGGCAGTCAGATGTCGGCGCAGACTGGCGGTTCACCGGTATTGAACACGAACTGAATCAGGCTGAAGATCAGATCCAGTCGTCAGGTGCAGTGAACGGAGTTCACAGCAGCAGTGCAGAGCAGCAGTGCAGAGCAGCAGGGAGTGCAGGAAATGAGCAGCAGTGAGAGCGGGCCACGGGCGATGATTCGATCCGTCCACGATTTCTTTTTCGCCGAAGAAACTCCCTATGGGCTGGCCCTTGTACGGATGCTGCTGCCGACGGCGGCAATGATCCCGATGGTGATCAGGTTCTTCCACGTGCGTGAACTGTATTCCACGGACGGCACACCGCAGCAGCTGACGGAGGCATTCGGGCACGGGCAGGTGCTGCCGGTGCTGTCTCCCCTGCTGGCGACTGTGGTTTACGGGCTGATGCTGTTTGCGATGCTGAGCGCAGTGCTGGGGTTCCGGACGCGAATGTCATTTCTGATCGGCACACCGCTCTACATTTATTTCAACATGCTGGATGCCGTGGGGACAATGACGAAGTACTCCGTCATCGCATCGCACGTGCTGCTGCTGCTGACGATCTCACCGTGCGGTGTGGTGTGGTCAGTGGATGCCCTGCTGCAGCGAAGGCGGACCGGAGCCGGTGGACCACCGCTGCGGGTTCCTGTCTGGTCCTCCAGAATGATTCAGATTCTGTTCGCTGCGATCTACTTCGGGGCGGCCATTACAAAGGTGCAGACGAAGGCATTTTTCACCGGCGAGCAGATGCGGTACTGGATGGTCAGTAACTGGAATTACCCGAATTTCATCGGTGAGTACGTCGCAATGCTGCCGGTTGTGCTGCTCGTCAGTGGTTACCTGACGGTGGTCTGGGAGCTGAGTTTTGCGTTTCTGGTCTGGCGTCGCTGGGGCCGTTTTTATGCTCTGGGGTTCGGTGCGATGTTTCACATTCTGACCAACCCGCTGCTTGGGCTGCGAGTGTTTCCGCTCATTTGTCTGAGTTCATATTGTGCGTTTCTTTCTGAACGGGATGTGCTGGCCTTGCGTCGCCTGCTGCCGGGAAGAAGGCAGTGGCGCGGGCTGGTGCGAGCGCCATTCCTGATGACGGCTCGTCTGATTGAGCGTCGTCCAAGTAATATTCCGCTGCCGCTGCTCTGGAGTGCTGTCGCGGCTGTGGTGGCCGTGGGGGCGATGGAGTGGGATTACCAGCTGGATCACTACGGCATCCGTGGCAATGGCGGGCCGCTGCCGCTGCAGAAGATGGAGAGCGTGGTTGCACGGCGAATGATCAATTCCACCACCCCGATCCGTGAGCGAGACAAATTCTTTTCATTCAATATCGGGTCTCGCGTCATGGCCGGACAGCTGGTCAATCGCAACCGGGAATTCGAATACGGTGAGCTGCTGATTGCGCAGTGCAACCTGAATACCCCCCATGAAGATCTGTGGGTGGAATGCGTGGTGGAGGACGATGAGCAGCGCGTGCTGGACGTGACGGGGAAATTCGTGACTCGTGAGCAGCTCTACGCAAGCTTTCCTTACGCATTGAATTCGCGGCTGCTCCCCGGCAATTACTGGATGGTACTCAAAAGCTCCGGGGTTGAGATATCGCGGCGGCAGTTCAGTCTTGGCGGCGATCCTGCTCAGGCCTGTCCCACCGACTCCCTGATGACCAACTGAACTTTGCGGGACCTGGCAGGACTGCAGGAAATCGGAACCCACGATTATTTCCGGGCATTCAACCGCTGAGGCTGAAATCCGCCATCTGCTGTACTATGCTCCAACGCAGAGGACCCGTCAGCAGTATTGCTCGGGATCCACAGTTCGGGGCTGAAGCCGTGAACAGTTGCCAGGCAGAGCACCCGGGGCAAAGCAGCTCGGGGCAAAGCCGTCGGAGCGGACTTGCCCCCAGCGAATTCGCCCGGGGCGAACTTGCCAACGCTGCTGTTTCGCAGACAGCTTCAGGAAATGCTTCAGAAGGATTGCCCCATCCTGTCTGCTGAAGCGTTTGCGGGTACACGGAATGTCCGAAGAAACATCTTCAGCCTGCTACGTGGGCAGCTTCGATCCAATGACGCTGGGACATCTGGACATTGTCCGTCGGGCGTCACAGATCTTCGGTCACATCACCGTCGGTATCGGGATCAACCCGGAAAAGAACACGCTGTTCACACCGTCGGAGCGTGTGGAACTTGTGCGGCAATGTCTGAGTGGGCTTGCCAACGTAGAGGTGCGGACGTTTGACGGACTGGCCGTGGAGTTTGTTCGCCAGTGCAACAGCCGCATTCTGTTGCGGGGCGTCCGTAGTCTTTCCGATCTGGAGACGGAGTTCTCCATGACGTTGACGAATCGGGTGCTGGACGAGGAAATTGAGTCAGTTTTTCTGATGTCGGCGGAGCGATACTCCCATATGTCCAGTTCTCTGATCAAGCAGATTGCCGGAATGTCACGGGACGGAGTACACGAGCGGCTCCGGCATTTCGTTCCGGAGCCCGTGATCCAGCCATTGCTGCAGCGATTGCTTCCAGCAGACCATGCCGGACCGTCAGAGGCTGCAGACAGTGCTGCAGCCGATTTCTGAAGGGGGTACAGGCCTTCAGGGGAAATTCTGATTCAATCAACCGAGTGAACTGAAAGGAAGTTACTCAATATGGTCAAGACTGCTTCAACAATGCTGCCCCTGGGAACAGAGGCTCCGGATTTTGCTCTCCCCAATGTGGATGGTACCACAGTGACCCGTCAGGACTTTGCCGGCCGGCCACTGTGTGTCATTTTCATGTGCAATCACTGTCCATTCGTCGTTCACATTCGTGAAGCCCTCGCGGAATTTGCTCGCGAGTACGCAGCGAAGGGCGTGGCTGTCGTCGGGATCAGCAGCAATGATGTGGGCTCACATCCGCAGGACGGGCCGGAACTGATGCAGCAGGAAGCTCAGAACGCCGGTTATGAGTTTCCTTATCTGTACGATGCGACTCAGGAAACTGCCATTGCATATCGTGCCGCCTGTACCCCGGATATCTTTCTGTTTGATGCAGATCATGGTCTTGTCTATCGCGGTCAGTTTGATTCCAGCCGACCTGGAAATGGTCTGCCGGTGACAGGTGCAGATCTGCGAGCGGCCTGCGATGCTGTGCTCAGTGGTGAGCAGCCAGGGGCAAATCAGACACCCAGCATTGGCTGCAATATCAAATGGCGGGCTGGCGGTGAGCCGGATTACTTCACTGGCATGCCAGCCGTATGACGGCAGCGGAGACCGTAGTGCCGGGTTCTGAAGAATTCGGCACTGCAGTTCGGGAGTTTGCAGCTGAATTCCCCTCAGCTGTGATCTCGTCAGCGGTTGTCCTGGATCTCCGGGGCCGCGGGCAGGGACAGTTGCGGGAAAGTCAGTGTTTCGTCAGTAGTGCCACCGAACGTTTTTAGGGAAGAATATGTATGGCCGCGGAAGCATCTGCAGCAGAGATAGCTCAGGGAATGAAAACGCTGCACGTACTGTTGCGGCGTCTGGACACGGCTCGTGAGCGTCTGCAGGAAGGGCCTCGCAGAATTGCGCTTGCCGAACGGCAGCAGGCCAGAGCAGAGGCTCAGGTCGAAGAACAGCAGCAGAAGCTCAAGGGGCTGAAGAAGCAGTCTGATGAATGTAACCTGAACCTGAAGTCGAAGGAGTCAGACATTCTGAAACTGGAAGGGCAGCTCAACACCGCGACCTCCAACGAAGTCTATTCTTCCATCAAGGGGCAGATCGCCTCGGTGCGGACGGCGCGTGGCGAAATGGAAGAAGCAGGTCTGCTGGCTCTTGAAGCAATCGATGAAGCAGAACAGCAGCTGCAGGACCTGCGGAAACTGGTCCAGCAGCGTTCCTCGGAACTGCAGGCACTCCGGGATGAGCATGCTCGAGAAACGCCCCTGCTGGAGGCTGAAATCGCTGATGTTGAGCAGCTGGTGCTGTCAGCGGCGGCCATTGTCCCGGCCGCGGAACAGCAGACGCTGATGCGACTGCGAACTGCTCATGGTGCCGGAGCACTCGCCACCGTGGAGGAAGATTTCTGCACCGCCTGCGACACACGCGTTATTGCTCAGGATATGGTTCGCATGCGTACTGCAAAATTTGTGCAGTGTCGTGACTGCGGTCGAATTCTGTATGTGGATTCTGGTGCGGGTTCTGAGTCGTGACGTCTGAGGCGGCAGGCCTGGCAGCTTCGCGACTGCGGTCCGTGAAAGGCATGCCAGCCGGAATGTCCGGGGCGTTGCCGTTGCAACTTGGCCCTGCTGAATTGATGTTGCTGGCTGAGCGTGCTGTTTGGTGGCCGGAGCGGGATACGCTTTTCATTGCCGATACTCATTTTGGCAAGGAAGCAGCGTTCCGCAGCCGGAGCATCCCGATTCCCGATCAGACTGGGGATGATCTGTCACGGTTGTCTGTTTTGCTGCAGCAGACCTCCGCGCAACGACTCACCATACTTGGTGACCTGATCCATTCCCGCAGTGGTCGCAGCGGGCGGGTCTTTGCGCAGATTGCCGACTGGCGGGCACAGCACGAATCGCTCGAGATCACTCTGGTTCGCGGAAACCACGATCAGTCTGCCGGAGATCCGCCCACTGACTGGAAAATTCGCTGTGTGGATGATCCAGCGGTCGAACAGGGCATATTCCTGCGGCATGTTCCGTCGGCGGATGATCTGCCGGCTATGGCAGGGCATCTGCATCCCGTGATTCAGCTGACCGGTCCGGCGCGCGATTCTGTTCGGCTCCGGTGTTTCCTGCTGCAGCAAAAGACACTCGTGCTGCCGGCATTCAGTAGTTTTGTGGATGGAAAAAAGCTGCGCACAAGTGCTCAGGATCGTGTTTTTGCGATCGCCGAGGGTGTCGTGTTCGAGGTTACCTGAGCCGGTCCGGGCGGATCACTTCGCCTGGTCCGCGGTCACGGGGAATGATCCTCACGCTGCAGTCGAAATGGTCTCGGCAGCAGGGCTGAAAGCGGCACAATCTCTGGTGGCGAATTGTCTGTCCGATCGACCTGATCGAGGATCAGCAGCAGTTCCGGATTGAATTCCGCCAGAACCTGACGACAGGCACCGCAGGGCAGCGGTGTACCGGAAAGAGAAATCCAGATTGCGGAAAACCTGCGATACCCCTGACTCACTGCGGCTCCGACAGCGGTTCGTTCGGCGCAGATGGTGAGCCCGCTGGAAGAGTTTTCCACGTTGCATCCGACGAAGATTTCGCCGCAATCGGTGAGGATCGCGGCACCGACGGGGAAGCGGGAATAGGGAGCCCACGCCTGTTCACGAGCTGCCCGGGCTGCACTCTGCAGCTCCTGCCAGCCATCCGGGAGTTTGAGTGACGAACTACTCATCGGTGAGCTCGCATGACAGAGTGCCGTGTGATGATCAGCTGCGGGTTGTGATTTGACATGCTGACAAAAGAAGAGCCGTTGGCAGATGCCCACCAACGGCTCAGCGTTTTTTCCTGCGGTGTTATTGCGGGATCAGTTTCCAGCGGCGGCGGCTTCTGCAGCTGCCTTCAGTTCATCCGCTTTGGTTTTCAGTTCGGCAGCTTTCTTGATGGCTTCGTCTGATTTGGTCTTGTGATCATTCAGTTTTGCCGTCTCTTCATCAAGTTTCTTCTTTGCTGCTTCTGCGGCAGCCTTGGTGTCTTCTGCCGGCTTCTTGAGTGCTTCTGCAGCGGCAGTTGCCGCTTCGGTGCTCTTCACGGCAGCGGCGACGGCGGCTTCAGCTGCGGTCACAGCTTCTGCCGGTGACTTGTCGTTGCCTTTCAGTTCTGCCACGGCCTTGTCCGCTGCGGCTTTGACGGCATTGGCTGCTTCGACGACAGCATTGGCGGAAGCAACAGATTTCTGTGTGTCTTCTGCGACCTTCGCTGCCGCAGTGTTTGCGGTTGTGGCATCGGCCACGGTCTTTGTCTGAGTCTCAATCATTGCGGCAAGTTCTTCCACCAGCTTCGCGGCATCTTCTGCGGCGCGACCGGCATCAACAACTTCGCGTTCACGATCGCGGCGAAAGTCGGGGACGATCTGCAGCTCGGGCAGCTCCTTCTTCAGCGATTCTTCACCGGCTTCGGTGACCTCTGTCTGCCAGACGAAGAGTCGCTTGAGGGATTTGACTGCGGCCAGTTGTGCCAGCCCGGCGTCGGTGAGTTTGGTGCCGTAGACATTGAGGTATTCAAGATTTCCCAGTCCGGCAAGGTGAGCAACGCCCGCGTCCGTGACTGCCGTCTTCTCCAGATGCAGGCGGCTGAGCCCGGAGAGCCCTGTCAGGTGTGCCAGCCCTGCGTCCGTGATGGCAGTACCCCGCAGATTGAGTGAATGAACACTGGCAGCGTTCGCGAGGACTGCCAGTGTCTCATCGGTGATTTCCTTGTCAGACAGATGGAAGGCAACGGAGAGTCTGGCGTCACCTTTCGCAAGCGGTATGGCCTGCCCACCGGCTTCCTGAATGGCCTGAATCAGCGCCTGATCCGGTTCTGCCGCTTCCTGAGCGGGCAGCATGCTGGAAAGTGCCAGAAAACAGAATGCTGTCAGCAGTGATTTCATGATTCGTCCTTCTGCTTTCGTCTGAAGAAGCTGTCTCAGTTCGAAAGGGGTGGGTGCCAGCCGGCATGTTCCGCGAGATAATTTGAACGTGGATGTACCGGGGCGGGGATTCTGGAGCAGGAGGCTGCCATGAGTGCGTTGCAACTGGCGATTGCCGATTGCATGGGCAACTTCGACAGAGCGAACCTGCTTTCCGAAACAAACCCCGGAACACGCATCAGAATAGAAATCTGAGACGCAGATGACAACAGAGCCGGCAAAAACATGACTCAACGGGATGCGCTGAATTGACCGCATCCGGGAAGACGGGTTGCAAATCGCGGAAATCCCTCCGGAAGGTCGGATGTCTGCCTGGACTTCGCTCGACGGATGAGTTCAATGCTGTGCACGCATCCTGTCTCCCGCACAGGAGTTGCATAGTGACGGCAGCAATTCTGCGTGAAGTCCTGTCCAGTCAGAAACAGACCAGAAAACAGTGAGTGGATTATGTCGTCCCAATTGAAGATCCCGACCATCGACTGCAGAACGGATGACGCTGCCGGTCTGTTTGCCGAGTTGCGTCAAAAGCTCAGCCCACGCGGCGACGTGGTTTCGGAGGCCGGCCGTCAGCGGACAATTGATCTGTTCGGAGAACCACTCAGTCCTGTGCAGGTTGTCAGTCGAATCTGTCGGGATGTCGCGGAGCGTGGCCTTGATGCGGTGCTGGACTATACAGAGCGGCTTGACGGGCGCAAGCTTGATTCGAACTCGATCAGGGTGAGCGCACAGGAGCTTGAGGCTGCTGCTGCACAGGCTGATCCGGAGTTTCTGCGAACGGTACGGCAGATTCGTGACAATGTGATTGAGTTTCAGCGTGCGGTGCTGCCAGCGGACGCCCGGGTTGAACGAGATCTGGGTGGTGGTCGAGTGGTGCTCCGACAGCGTCATCTGCCCATGAAGCGTGTAGGGATCTGTGTCCCCGGTGGTGCTGCAGCATACCCGTCAACCGTACTGATGACAGCGGTTCCGGCTCAGACTGCCGGCGTCAGAGAGATTGCCATCGTCGTGCCGCCGACGGAATTTGGCGGCTATAATTCTGACCTCCTGGCCACCTGCCATGAACTTGGAATTCGCGAAGTGTATCGGGTCGGTGGTGCTCAGGCCGTGGCTGCTCTTGCGTATGGCGTCGAAGGAATTCCGCGGGTCGACAAGATCGTCGGGCCGGGTAATCTGTTCGTGGCGCTGGCGAAGCAGTTCGTCTTCGGCGATGTGGATATCGACAGCATCGCCGGACCCAGCGAAGTGATTGTGCTGGCGGACAGCACGGCTCGGCCGGATTATGTGGCCGCGGATCTGATTTCCCAGGCCGAACACAGTCCCGGGTCAGGTGTCCTGATCACATGGCACGAACCTCTGGTAAGGCAGGTGCAGGCGGCTTTGGAAGAACAGCTGGCAGAACTGGATCGGGGCGGGCTGGCGACGCAGTCGCTGGAAGCTTACGGCGCCATGATTCTGGCACGGGATCAGCAGCATGCAGCGGAGCTCACCGATCAGCTGGCTCCGGAGCACCTGCATATTTCCATGGACGATGCGGAATCAATGCTGGCGATGGTGCAGAATGCCGGTGCCGTATTTCTCGGACACTTTACTCCGGTGGCCCTCGGGGATTACATCGCCGGGCCTTCTCATGTTCTGCCGACTGGCGGCACAGCAAGATTTGCGAACGGCCTTGCGTCCACAGACTTCCTGAAACGCAGCTCAGTTATTGAATATGATCAGGCAGCACTCCAGGCCGACGCTGATTCAGTACGACTGCTGGCAGCAAAGGAAGGTCTGACCGCCCACAGTGCCAGCGTGGATATTCGGCTGCGTTGATAAGTTGTGCTGAAGTTTTGTTGCAGGCGGGGTGAGTGATGCGTTTGCGTCCGCTGGGTCGAACATCAATGCAGATTTCTGCAGTGGCGCTGGGCTGCTGGCCGATCTCGGGGATCACCAGCCCCGATGTGAACCGAACCGACAGTCTGCGCACGCTTGCTGCAGCTGCAGACGCCGGAATTACTTTTCTTGATACCGCCTGTGCTTACGGCATCAGTGAAGAACTGCTGGGGGAGTTTCTGGCGGGGAATACTGCTGCCGATTCCTTTGTTGTCGCGTCAAAGGGCGGTCTGGAACGCGATGCGGCAGGGCAGTATCACCGAGCGAGACCTGAGGATCTGCGTCGTCAGTGCGAGCAGTCACTGGGACGGCTGCGGCGGGACCGTATTGAACTGTACTACCTGCATGCTGCAGACCCGGAAGTCCCGGTGGAAGATTCTGCGGGGGCAATAGCCGAGCTGATTGCGGAAGGAAAAGTGCTCGCTGCAGGTGCTTCCAATCTGACACAGGAACAGCTGCAGCGGTTTCATGACGTTTGTCCGCTGCAGGCAGTTCAGCCCGCTTACAATATGCTGCAGCGCGAGATTGAAGAACAGCTCGTGCCGTGGTGTACTGACCAGCAGATCTCGCTGTGTGTCTACTGGCCGTTACTGAAGGGCCTGCTCGCAGGGCATCTGGGACGGGAGCATGTTTTTGCGGCCAACGATGGCCGCCCGAAATACCCGATGTTTCAGGGGCAGGAATGGCAGCGGAACCACGATCTGCTGGATCAGTTGAGACCGATTGCTGAGGAACTCTCGGTGTCGCTGGCCACGCTGGTGATCGCCTGGACGATTGCTCAGTCGGGGATCACATCGGCTCTATGCGGTGCAAAGCGAGCATGGCAGATTGAGGAATCTGCGGCAGCGGGTGATCTGCTGCTGAGCGACGAAGTTCACGCGAAGATTGACGAAGCATTGCGGCAGCGGGGAACTGCTGTGACTCGATCAGCCGTCTGAAGGGCGGGGCAGTGCTTGTTCATCCACAACAGGCTGCTGGTGGCAGCATTTTTCTGAGGCAGCGATGGCACATTTTCTGATCACAAATGACGATGGGTTTGATGCCCCAGGACTGGCAGCTTTGTATCTGGCATTGAAACCACTCGGAACTGTCACGGTGGTTGCGCCGGCGGCATGCCATAGTTCGCGCGGTCACGCAGTGGATACGAAGAACGCCTTCAGGCTGACCGTTCAGCAGACGCAGACCATGGGAGAGATTCACGTTGTGCATTCTTCACCTGCCGACTGCATTCGAGTGGCGCTGGGGCATCTCCTGCCGGAGCCACCGGACTACGTGGTGGCAGGGATCAATCCGGGGGCAAATCTGGGAGTTGACCTGTTTTATTCCGGAACTGCTGCTGCAGCCCGTGAGGCAGCCATCATGGGCGTTCCGGCGATCGCTGTATCGCGACTGTTTTCCGCGCATGCGGACATTGACTGGGAACAACTTGGAGCGCAGGTCACACGTGTTGTGCGATTGCTGACGGAAGAAAGATTTCAGCTTCCCGCGGCTCACTTCTGGAACGTGAATTTTCCACTGCCGACGGAGACTGGTTACCCCGAGGAAATCTCCATTGTGCCGCAGGGAATCCTGCCGCATGTTGTTGACTTCAAGGTTCAGGAAACAGAGTCGGGTGAGCGGCTGTTGCAGTACAGCGGCGCCTATCGGGAACGAGGATTTACCTCGGGCTGTGACGTCGGCAGTATCTTTGCGGGGAAACTGACGGCTACACCGGTAGGGCCATCGCTGACGGCTGCATTGCCTGATCTGCTGGATCAGCAGGCTTCACTGCCTTCTGCAGACTGTGCTGATTGACACTGCACGCTGCAGTTGTCAGGATTCAGGAGAGGTTAAGAAACAGTGGTTTTTCGCAACCCTGTGCGGCTGATCCTGATTCTGGGCAACGGGCAACTTCGGTGATCTTCTGGCAGTGTACCTCTGGCAGCGTCTTCTGGCAGTGTACCGAGTACTGTCGGTCGAGTACTGTCGGTGTCGTGGACTGTGAGCGGACTGTGTGTGTATTGACTTGCCGCCTTTCCTCCTGGTTAACCGATTGTACCCCGCGGGGCAATGACAAATATGTACGAGCATTTGACGGTCCTCAGCGGTCGAGCCAACCGGGAATTGTCTGCGGAGATTGCATCGTTCCTTGGCATACCCCTGGGGCATGTGGATGTCGGCAGCTTTCCTGACGGTGAAACAAGCGTCAAGCTGAATCAGAACATCCGTGGCTGTGACGTCTTCATCATTCAGCCCACATG
>JALQUR010000529.1 GCA_023260695.1 Planctomycetaceae bacterium | reverse complement strand
ACGCTTTTGAATCCACGTTATCTGAGCATGTTCCAGACGACTCAACAGCAATATGAGCGTGTGATGGGAACAAACCCAGCGTGTTTTCAGGGGTTCATGGGCACGGCGTCTTATAACTTTCGCACTGAGCACCACCCGGTTGAATGTGTTTCGTGGTTTGATGCGATGGAATTCTGCCGCAGGCTTTCCGCATTGCCCGAGGCAGTGCAGCGTGGGCTGGTGTATCGCCTGCCAACAGAGGCGGAATGGGAGCATGCGTGTCGCTGTGGTGGTTCAGCTGGATCTCAGACCAATCACGTCGATGGGGAGCTTCCGGACCTCTGGTATCAGGGGTGGTACGCTGATAACAGCAGCAGGATGACACATCCGGTCGGATTGCAAAAACGTAATCACTGGGGGCTTTATGACATGCGGGGAAATGTGTGTGAATGGTGTCTGGACTGGTTCTTCGCGTATCCCCGCAGGAGTGTGACGGATCCTCGTGGACCCGCAACCGGACGTCGGCGGGTCGTACGCGGTGGTTGCTGGGATGACGCCGCTTCGGCCTGCCGAGCCGGCAGTCGCAATCGATTTGTGCCCGACTTACGCTGTCCTGGGATTGGATTCCGAGTGGTTCTGGAGGGCTTCCCGAAGCAGAGCCCCTCACTTGCGGACGATTTCCTTTGAATCCTGCTGTGACGTAATGCCGCTTTGTGCCTGGGTGGATGTGGCGGAGCTGCTGCCGTCGTGGTGTCTTTGCTGTCGGGAGGAACGAGCGTGAGCACGGGGACAGGCGGGTGTGGTTTGCACAGCTGGATCATGGTCCCGCCGCTGCTGCTTTGGAATGCATTGGCAGAGACTCAGTCTTCCGGGGGGCACAGGTTAGTGTTCCGGGGGGATCAGTTCCGCAACGACGCGAATACCGATGTGATCGTCGCGGTGTGAAGGTGGCCGCAGGTCACGTGCGGAACAGCGAGCATGGACAGGGCTGTTGCACCACGCGCCGCCCCTGATCGGGAAACAGGCAATTCCCGGAAATCGTGGGTCTGCGTGGTGAGTGAGGCGATCTGCACACCACTGGCGGACATTGCCATGCATATCGTGCAGGCCGAATGGGTTTGGTGGCAGGTGCGTCACAGACGCGGTGAACTTAATCCCGGAGGCTGTGGCCAGTCCGGGCCAGGTTGTCCACGTCTGTCGCTTTGTGGCATCACTCACATTGGCATAGTTGCCCAGTTCAGCGGTTTGAGAACCAAACCAGAAATCTGCGTCCGAGCCAGCTCGGCAGGCGTATTCCCATTCGATTTCCGTTGGCAGTCGAAATCTCAGGGGAAGTGAGTGTTGTTCGGTGTACTGCGTCTGCAGAGCACTGGCATACGCCTGCGCATCATTCCACGACACATTCACGACGGGATCGTCGGGAGTCTGTTTCCAGCCGGTGTGCTGCCAGGAGAACTTTGGGTCAGGCCCGTGAAAGTTCTGGTTTGCCTTGTCGAATCCCCAGCCACCATGGCCATCGCGAAAAGACTCCGGCTGATACCCGGTTTGTTGCAGAAAGCCGGCAAACTGCGCTACTGTGACAGGGGTTGTCGCGAAGTACAGCGGGGCTGGTATCAACTGTTCGGTTGCGGGCAGTTCTCTTCGCAACGCCTGCAGGTCCGGTTGCCACGGGGCCAGTTGGCGGGCATGATGTTCCGGAGTGTGTGGCGTACCGAACTGGAAGTGCCCCGGGGGCAGCAGGACAAGAGTTGTTCCGCCAACATGCAGCGACTGCGGCAACTGCAACGTCTGTGCAACATCAGCCTGCAGTCGGCTGGACTGATCGGGAAAAGAAGGGAACTGCAGGCGGGGGACCTGCGGATCCGTTGGTTGCAGAGGTTGCTGGACTGCTGCCAGCAGTTGCTGCAGAAACAGGGTGCAGCGTTGAAAACGCCCGCTGAGATCCCGATGAAACGCCTGCTGGAACACCTGCAGGACCTGCGGGCGAAGGGAACTTGCAAGGGACGTGTCCGGCTGTCCCCTCTGAATCTGCTCCGCTAATGAACCAGCAGCTGTATTTCCGAACGGTCGTTTGCCAGTAAGCAATTCGAAGGCCATGACTGCAAAAGCCCAGTGATCATCTGAGGGCGCAGTCTGCCATCCCTGCCAGAGTTCGGGGGATCGATAGGGTGCGGTGCTGGTGGCGATCTGACCATCCGGGGTTCGTTGTCTGGGTTCCCGCACAGTGACAGCAGCGCCGAAATCGATCAGGTGCACTTTTGTTCGGTCTGGATCCCAGATGACGTTTTCGGGTTTGACATCTCCGTGGGCGACCGCATCATCGTGTACGCAGTCCAGTGCTCG
>JALQUR010000464.1 GCA_023260695.1 Planctomycetaceae bacterium | reverse complement strand
GAGAACTTCCCACCAGAATCAGCCCGGCCGCGATTTCCGGCGGCAGGCCGAAACTGTAAGCCAGCACGTAACCTGTCAGCGGCATGAGTGTGAACTGACACACCAGTCCGATCACCACTCCCGTCGGCATCTGCAGCACGCGATGAAAATCAGCAACGCTTAATGTCGTCCCCATCGCAAACATAATCAGCTGCAGCAACGGAATAAAAACGACACTGGTCTCCTGACCTCCAAAACGCCAGAACCCATCCGGAAATCTGACCAGCGAGGAACTCCAGGCCAGCCCCACACAAACGCCCACGAGAATCCAGCTGGTGAATGCCAGTTGTCCGAGCACCCCGCGACTGCAGGATGCAGCAACGGCCAGACCAGCAGTGATCAGCACCACCGCCGTCGGCCACTCCGGCCCCCGGCCGCTGACCGAAGCCAGCAGCACCAGCCCGGAACAGCTCAGACCAGCAAGCTGCAGCACACCACCGTACGAAAACTTCCCGCTCATCGATCAATACGTCCGATCCCATACCCGGGCAACGTCACACGCAGCTCGGCAGCTGTTGTCACCACCTCGCCGCCAAGCACCTGAATATCAGCCCGGCCGGCAAGACCACGCAGAGTGATCTGCTGAGGCTCTGCGGACAGATTCGCAAACAGAATTCGAGCTCGATCGCCCTTCCGCAGGCCCAGTGCCACGGCCTTCAGACTGTCGGATGTGCGAAACTCCCGAACTGTACCCCCACGGAAATCCGCAAACTCACGCAGCAGATCATAAACCGGATACACCTCCCCGGCTCGCGAAGGAAACTCCTGCGGTCGATCCTGCGGCACACTGTCCGCATCCATCACACCCGCCCAGCCAACGGTCTCAAAGAATGTCGCCGAATCGGCTCCGGCTGCTGCCAGATAACTGATGCTTCCCAGCGTCCACGCCGCCGTAATCGCCTGCGTCTGACGAGGATCCACCCATGTGGGCAGCGGACCACCCAGCGGAGGCCCGCCCGGCTGGTCCTCACCATCCAGCAGCTGTGGCGCCATCGTCATGGGACCGATCATCAATGGCCGATCGCCGCAGAATGCTCGCGCACTCAGAACCGCATCGGCATGAATCGGTAACGTCTCAATCATTGAGGCATCATCGAAGGCATGAATCTGCGGATTGATCGCGAACCCGACAGCTTCGATCGAACGATCCTCGGGACGAGCTCGGTTCAGCTCCACAAAATTCGTGACCCTTGTCACGCCAATCTTCGCCTCACCCGCCACTGCGGTCAGTGCTTTCCGCGCCGCCGTATAAGCCTGCGGATCTCCGCCGCGAATCAGCCAGCAATGCACCGGTGGGGAGATTTCCCGAACAGCAGCCGCCAGCCCCTCGTAATCAGGTGTCTCACCCGGTCCCAGTACCACATGCAGCGATGTCCCCAGCTGCCCCGCCTGCTCCGATGCACGCCGCAGTTGCTCGACAAAACCCGCCGCAGACAACGCCAGATCCACATACAGATGGTCCATGTTCAATGTCTTCAGACGATCTAGCTGCTGGGCGCTCAGATCCCTCACCTCACTGGATAACTGCAATCCAAGTCGCGGCAGAGGTCGTTCCATATTCCCCACCGTCAGCACAACCTCATTCGTTGCGGATTCCACCGCTGCCGCTTCCCCCTGCAGCTGAATCGTGATCTTCTGAGTAATCCTTGCCCCCTTCGCCAGCTCAACCGGATATGGAATCTCCAGCGGTGTGCAGTACGTCTTGAATGACGCATCTGTCCAGTTTCGCTGATCCTCCATCTCAAAAATATCGCCCTCAAAGGCAACTCGAGCGTGAATGCCATCTGCAACTCGATGAGTAATCGCGCGGAGATTCTTCGCCGGCTGATGCGCTGAAATCAGCTGCGGAAACGCGCCTTCCAGAATCCGGCCATCAACGGACTCCAGCGTCCACGGTTGCCCCGCAGCACCCGGCCCGTGCAGCACACAGAACCCAATTCGATTCTTTCGAAACGTGGCACGAGCCTCCCCGTCAAAACTGAAGATCACCTCGCCCTCAGCACTCCCGGTAATCATTCCCCGCCAGTGAAAATCAATCTCGTCGCGAACACAGGCAACATCAAAGGTCACTCGAAAGCTGTCTTCCTCCTGAACTACCTGCAGGTTCGAAACCTGCGGCGCGATCGTCGCCCAGTTTTCGTTGCGAATCGGAGCATTGATTCCACGCAGAACCTCATGCGGACCGACGCGCAGATAACGCAGAAAAACATTCTCCGCATCAAAGACCATCGATACGGGACCTGCCCGCAACGGAATCAACTCGGCCCCACGAACGACCGCCGCCTGTGCGCTGACACACAGCACAAACAGCACAGCCCAACCCGCCCGGATGGACCAGTTGCAGCTGTTCCCGTTCAGTTTCCTGATCATTGCCTTCTCCTTGTCCGTCACCTGCTCGAACATCGGAACCTGCCCCTCCCCGCGAACAGCACTGCGGAAGTCTCTTCGCCGATCATGACCTTGTGCAACGGCCGCTCGTTCTCCACACGGCCCTGAACTGTCAATGCAGCAGTCTGCCGTATCTGCTGGAAATTATCGAGCGACCAATCTGCTTCCAGGTGCCTGGCAGACGGCGGAGACATCCCGACTTCCAGCTCGCTTCCATCAACAATCCAGATCGGAAACTCGGCAACCGCAGCCCCGAAAACGCAAAACTGTCATCCTGCCCGGCAACGAACAGACGGCCAGGCTCTGCGTCCGATTCCTGCTGCCGGTCAGAAAAAATCCACAGCCGGCAACTCTCCCTACTTCCCCCACACAAACGCCGGAGGACGAAAACTCTGCAGCTTCTGGTTGTTGCTCAGACTCGGGCCCGGTGTCGATCTGCCGACATCCA
>JALQUR010000412.1 GCA_023260695.1 Planctomycetaceae bacterium | reverse complement strand
GCGCAGGGACGATGTGCCCGACCTGGCTGCGCCAGCTGCGGCTGTACCTGCGACTGGACGCGATTCTCAATGCCGGAGTGGCGTCAGCCCCTTCACAGCGCTATGGTACTTCGGATCTCCAATCGTCGCTGAGTTGGCGATGGAGATATCATTGATGGCATATTCATTTCCGTCCTCCAGTCCAGCCAGAAGCTTTGCGGACTTTGCAGGCGGTAAATCCACACGGCCGACACATTCCAGCTGCATCTTTTTATGATGTGACTTTGAACAGGTACCCGGCAGCCCCATTCGCCACTGGCTTTCCGCCAGCAGAGATTCCAGGTCGGGTCTGGCAGAAACAGGCCGGGCCTGCATCAGCACCACAGGGCGATACCACGTCAGGTAATCAAACGCCCGTCCGCACTCCAGGATAATCATTGCTCCCCAGCCGGCATGCTTCCAGTGATCAGCAATCATCTGCTGAGACATATAGGGATTCGGAGCTTCCCCGTCACTGCCAACGGGATACACCATCAGATCTCCGGCGTTCATCAGAAACGGCTCAGGTTCCTGCAGTGTTTTGCGTGCCTTGCCAGAGAGCGGCTGGGACAACTGTGTCTGCAGTTTCTCCAGATTCTTCTGTCGCTTCCGCAGATCTGATTCCGACATTCCCAGCGAGGCCAGCATCTTCAGGTCGTCACCATCGGCAATGATTGAGCTTGCTCGCCGATACAGATCAGGGCATTCAATACCCTGCTTGTGAAACTTGTCGGCCAGCACCAGCCAGAACGCCGTGTGATCTTCATCACTGGGGTGATCTGCAACATCAGCGTATGTGGTTCGCAGCAGTTCAACCAGTTGCTCAGGATCCATCGGCAAGCGAAGCACCGCGCGAATTGCAGCCTGAAAGTCCTCTGCAAAATCATTGGCATACAACCCGGGTCCCCATGTGCCCATCAGCCCGTCCTCGGAAGAAACAACAATCAGCAACAATCTGATGCAGACTATACAGATGACGTATCGTCGAATGACCGCCCGATCATAACCTGACAATGAACATCCGTCCCGCAGAAACCATCACCACAACACTGCGTCTCAGGATCTGCGCTGGACAGCCACAGGCACGCAACACTGACTGTTGTTGACAGACTGGTGATCTTCCGCGAAAACCGCTGTCTGAGCACTGACTCGCCCGCGCCTTGCGTTCTCCAACCGGCGACAGGAATCCCTGCTGCAGCATACATCCGGACGAACAACACCGAGGCAGGAACACGCCCCTGCAGTTACTTCTCACTCACGAAGGCTCTTCATCGTGCCGCAGCAGAAAACGACCGACTACTGGTTCCCTGCCAAACGCTATGGCTGGGGCTGGGGATTTCCCGTCTGCTGGCAGGGCTGGCTCGTCATGCTCGGCTACATCGCCTGTATCGTCGGAAGCATTCCCCTGCTGAAGCAGCCCTCCGGCGGGCTCATCTTTGCCGTCATCGTACCGGTGGCCACGATCGCGCTGGTCGTGATCTGCTGGATCAAGGGCGAACCACCACGCTGGCGCTGGGGTGATCAGGACGACTGACGCAAAACCCTTACATCCGTCCTTCCGAGCCGCCATCCCACAACGAGCCCCATTCCCCCACTCTCCTTCCGGCACTCTCCCTCCGGTGCCATCCACTTTCCCTTCCTCATTCCGATCCATGTTGCGAAAACGCAACACCCTCTTTCGCCGGTCCGCCGGATCGGCGGCTGGCATTTTCGCCGCTGCCATCCACTTTCGCCGGTCCGCCGGATCGGCGG
>JALQUR010000264.1 GCA_023260695.1 Planctomycetaceae bacterium | reverse complement strand
GCGAAGGATACCGGGCTGAAAGCGTTCGGCTTGGTTTGCGCCTTCAACGGCGGGGCCTTCTTCGTCGGGGACGACGATCTGGTCCGCGTGACTTCGGGGGCGGATTTCGAGGTTGTCAAAGAAGGAGTCACGTGCGGGGCGGGTTGCAAAGAACTCCAGCAAATACGCTGGGAAAGACTCCAGCGCTGGTTACTCCGGTGGCGGCAAGTCTGAAAAGGATGGTGATGGCAGCAAGTACTCCGGTGGCGATAAGTCAGACGAGGAAAGTTCTCGCTTGAAAGAGAAGCAACAATCAGGAAAGCGAACAGCTCGAAAATACTGATCTGAGAGCTTTGGACGTTGTGCCAAAGCGAACAGGACAGTGAGCAGCAGATTCTGATCTGCTGGTTCAGTCACCATAACCTTGAAGCCCATTCCCTTGCGGGATGGGCTTTTTTTATGCAGAGAGGATTGAGGATGCTGCAAAACGCAATTTGGATTTCGGCTGCGCTACGAAAAGCCCTTGGTATCGCGTATTCTCGACGCTTTCAGCGATATGGCGTCGGAAGCTGGCGGTGTGGTGACCTCGGCTTTCTGATTCCCGGGAGCGACTCATGAAAATTGTCGGTGTCGATGTCTGGCCATTGACCGGTGGCACAGTTGATGGGGGTTGGCCTCAGGGTCATGAGCCGCAGGAAAACCTGCATACTCTGGTATCTGTTTGCACAGAATCCGGACTGACCGGCTGGGGAAGCTGTTTTACGTCGGGCCAGCTGATCGCCGGTTCTGTGCAGTTGCTCTGGCCGCTTCTGAAGGGTCAGCCGGCGAATGAGCCGGAACGCATTTCGGAGTCGCTGCATCAGGCGACATTCTGGCAGGGTCGTGGTGGCGCAGTTACTCATGCGATCAGTGGGATCGACATCGCGTTATGGGATCTGATGGGACAGGCCTGCGGTCAGTCGGTCTCACGACTTCTGGGTGGCAATTATCGAAATCGAATCCGGCCATATGGGTCGATTCTGTTTGACGAACCAGATGTGCTCTTCGGGCGTCTGCAGGGTGTGGTTGAGCAGGGGTTTCGTTCGATCAAGATGGGCTGGCGTCCCTTCGGTCGGCGGGACCGTGCATTTGATGAGTTGCTCATCCGCACTGCTCGAGAAGCCGTCGGGGATGAGGTGGAACTGATGGTGGATGCGGGCGGGAGCGAACAGTACTGGTCGCACGGGCCGCAGTGGGCTCGCGAAACATCCCGTATGCTTGCTGACTTTGGAATTGTCTGGTTTGAGGAAGCTCTGCCCCCTGACGATATTGATGGTTTTGTGGAACTGACAAGAAGTTCCTCCGTGCCCATTTCCGGTGGCGAAGTGCTCACGCGACGACAGTCTTTCCAGCCGTGGCTGCAGCGCAGGGCGGTGGATATTATTCAGCCGGATGTCACGAAGTGCGGCGGGCTGAGTGAGTTCCGACGGATTGCCTGGATGGCTCAGGATCATAATGTGCAGGTGGTGCCGCACGGCTGGAATACTGCAGTGGGTCTGGCAGCAGACCTGCAGATTTCTGCGTTTCTGCCGTCAGCGGCGTATGTGGAGTATCTGACTCCATGTGCATACATAGAGCAGCTTACGACGGAGCCATTTGTGGTGGATGCGGAGGGGATGCTGCAGATTCCGGACCAGCCAGGTCTGGGGATCACGATTGATCCGGAGAAGCTGGCTCAGTTTTGTGCAGAACCCATCCGTTTCAGCTGATGTATCTGCGGATCGATTTACGGTCGCTGTGAAGTAGAGACCTTCCATGCTGAGATTATTGCTCAGAAGTCTGTTCTGGTATCGACGTACCAATCTGGTTGTGTTGCTGGCAGTCGCCACGTCGACAGCGGTTGTGGCCGGATCGTTGATCGTTGGTGATTCCATTCGCGCCAGTCTGCGGGAGATGACACTCAGTCGACTCGGGCAGGTTTCCCATCTGCTGCATTCGTCACGATTTGTTCGACAGCAGCTTGCTGAAGATGTGCGTGAGCAGATCGGTGATGATTCGGCTGACACACAGGTTGCTCCGGCATTGATTCTGACGGCCGGCATTGAGCGGAAGACGGCGGCCGGTGGACTGCAACGGGCTGCAGGTGTTCAGCTCACGGGGCTGGATGAGTCGGGCTGGTCGTTGCTTCGTACAGGCGCTGCAGGCGTACCTGAAGACGATGGCATTGTGCTCGGGTATCGGACCGCAACAGAACTCGGTGCGAGTATCGGGGATGAACTGTCTGTCTGGGCAGAGCTGCCGGCAACGATTCCTCGCGACAGTCTGATGGGCGAACGCGAGGAAGTTTCCGTGGAGATGGTGTTCACTGTGACTGAAGTGCTGTCGGAAGAGTCAGGCGCTTCTCGGTTCTCACTGCAGGTATCGCAGCAGCTTCCGGTCAATGCCTTTGTTTCTCTGCAGACGCTGCAGGAACGGCTGGGGCTGGAGGAGCGGACGATATCACGCCGCAACCCGATTGCTGCTCCGGCGCGAATCAACACGCTGCTCATCGGTGGTGCATCGGGCGAGACCGTGCCGGAACAGCAGGATGCCGAGCTGACGCGGAAGCTGCAGCTGGCGCTCGGCGGCGCTGCGAAGATGGCGGATGTCGGGCTTCGAGTTCGACGGATTGCGGAGCGAGGCTATCTGTCAGTGGAAGCTGACAGCATGATTCTGGAGGAGCAGCCAGCTGCTGCCGTAATCCGGACGGCGCAGGAGCTTGGCCTGGAGGCATTTCCGGTACTGGTGTATCTGATCAATGAATTCTCGGCGGCGGACCGCGTCAGCACCGATGAACGCTATTCGATGTATTCGCTGATGGCGGGAACCAGTTTTGAGCAACCGGCGCCGCTGGGGCCATTTGAGCTGAGTGATGGGACGGTCGCAGATCCGGGCGCGGACGGGATTATCCTGTCCAGCTGGCTGGCTCAGGATCTGGGGGTTTCCACGGGAGATCGTGTCAGTGCCAGATGGCATGAGGTGGGCAGTTACGGCGAGTTGCCGGAGCTGAGTCGTCAGTTCATTGTGCGCGGCATCCTGCCGGCGGAGCAGACGCCATCGCTGGACCGTGATCTGACCCCGTTTGTGGACGGAGTCACCAACGTGGAGGGCTTTGACGACTGGGATCAGCCGTTTGAGATGGAGATGGATCGCATCACCATGCGGGATGACGACTGG
>JALQUR010000251.1 GCA_023260695.1 Planctomycetaceae bacterium | reverse complement strand
ATAGAATCACAGGCGATCACGGTAAACGAGGAATCCTGCGTTGAAAGCGTTGATCAGCGACATTCATGGCAACCTTGAAGCACTCACAGCGGTGCTTGCTGATATCCGCAGCAAAGGGATCGATGAGATCTATTGTCTGGGGGATGTGGTTGGCTACGGGCCGAATCCCGCTGAGTGTATTGATCTCGTGATGGATCTTGATCTGTGTCTGCTGGGTAACCATGACCAGGCGGCTTTGTTTGACCCGGAGGGTTTCAATGCTGCCGCGGAACGGTCAATTTTCTGGACCAGATCCGTACTGGAGAAGGGACGCGGTCCGGACGCTGAGCGTCGCTGGGACTTCCTGGGTGAACTGAGTCGTCGCCATCGGGACGATGCTCGCAGAATGATGTTTGTTCACGGTTCGGCACGGAACCCGCTGAATGAGTACGTCTTTCCGGATGATATCTACAATCAGGTGAAGATGGAGAAGATTTTCGCTCTGATCGATCGTGTCTGTTTCCAGGGGCACACCCACATTCCGGGGATCTTTACGGATTCGATGGAGTTTCTTGTGCCGGAAGAAATTGGATTTCGGCACACGCTTGGAGACGCTCGATACATGATCAATGTCGGATCCGTCGGACAGCCTCGCAACAACGATCCGCGATCTTCATATGTGACGCTCGAGGGTGACGAGGTCTGCTTTTATCGGGTCGAGTATGATTTCGAGAAGACGATAGAAAAGATCTACGAGATCCCCGAACTGGATAATTTTCTGGCAGACCGACTGCGAGACGGCCGCTGAAGGCCGTTTACTGCAGTGCCAGTCGTTCCGCATCTGCGGCGTGGTGGCCAGCGGAAGTGGAAAGGTCCTGAGCCGGCAGGAAAGTTTCCCCCGGGGGCGTGCTGCGAGGTGTGATAAACACCTCAACTCTCGAGTTGGACAGGCCGCTCACAGTCGCAGACGACTCCGGTGTCAGAGCAATTCGCACTTCGACAACACGGGCGTCGGTATCGCTCACCGGATCGTTGGTGAGGACGACTTTCCGTGAAACAAGCTGTCCAACGTGTACGACCTGTCCCGCAACCTCGATGTCAGAAGCATCCAGTCTGACGAGGGCGGTGTCTCCAGTGCTGACGCGAGGTACGTCACCTTCAAACACTTCTGCAACGGCATGCATTTCAGCGACATTGCCGATCTCCAGTATCGCAGAACCGTTGAACCGTTCGCCTGGCTGGGTATGTATTCTGAGTATTCGTCCATCGACAGGGGATCTGACTCTAGCTGTAGCTGCGGTTGCCTGCGCTGATTCCAGTGAAGTGATGGCTGTCTTCAGTCGACTTTCGAAGACTGCAAGATCACTCTGTCGGATGTCGCGTAAAGCATCCAGTTCTGCTTCAGCCTGTCGGCAGTCAGCTTCAAGGCTGTCGCGGCGAGTACGGCTGATCTCCAGTTCCTCGCTGCTGATAGCCTGTCTGGAGATCAGTTGTTTGGCGCGATCAAGGTCGCGTTCAGACGATCGGAGCTGAATGGAGAGTTTCTGGATTGTGGCTTCGGCAGCTGCAATCTCTCCCGATTTGGCTCCAGCAGTGAATTGCTGCAGTTCAGCTCTGGCAAGTTCCACTGCCGATTCAGCTTCCCGGCAGCGAGCCTCGAGTAGGGGAAGAGTTCCCAGAACAGCGAGGATCTGTCCGCTGCTGACATTATCGCCTTCAGCGATGAGCAGTTCCTGAATTGTGGCACCATCATTGCCAGCTTCCGGAACAATCTGCAGGATTCTTCCAGCAGGTTCGAGGCGTCCAAGTGCATGCACGACCAGAGCTTCTGGCTGCATCTGCAGGTTGTTCTGAGCCGAGGTATCTTCTGTAGCGTCAGCGTGAGGGCCAGTGGGTGGCCGCAGGGTGAGCGCAGTCAGAGCAGAACCGGCAAGAAAGCCAGTGATCGCTGCTGTATACCAGTTGGACCTGCGCATTCGTCACTCCAGCCACGGAACGTACCCCCGTGGATTGTAGGGAGCAAAATGACGCACGGCACGAAGTTCCCCTTCAAAACGCACCGTTTCGCAAGGTTCCCGGCGACGGCGAGATCATCAGGTGTGTCGGCAGCAGATCCGGTGGGGGTCATTTTTCAGATGATCCGAGAACTTCGGCGGGAGCCGGAGCATCCGGAGGCACGGGAACCTGCTCCTGCAGTTCTGCGGGTTCCGTCTGCGGCTCATTCAACATCTGCGGAGTCATGCGATCCTTGCGGAACGGGTTTTCCGGACTGCTGAAGACTTCGGGTGCTGAATAAAGGTTTGGGTTGTCGATTCCGTGTGCCCGCGCCTCGGCTCGCATTGAGGCTCCACTGAGTGCACCACTGTCCCAGTCTCCCTCAGCCAGCTTGACACCGTTGATGGTGAGCAGGTTGCCGGTGGCGAGATGAAAGTTTGTGATTGCCTTGTTGTAGCTGACAAGTTGCTGATAGTAAGCGACTTCCGCATCCGCCAGACTGGCCTGTCCTCGGAGTACGAGGTCGGATGTAATTGTTCCGGCATTGAGCTGAGCGGTGCGGACTCTCAGATGGTTTTCGGCCGCTCGAATGCGTCGCAGGTTTGACTGAGAGGCGGCCCAGGCTGCTGCAAGATCCTGGATCGATGAGGCGATGTCGTGAGCTACACTTTGCTCCTGAGCCGCCAGAATTGCATTCGCTTTAGCCAGTTGCAACTCATAATTCCTGCTCTGGCTACGCGACTGCCGCAGGCCGATGGGGAGTGACATTTCCAGTCCCATTGACCATGAGTCCAGATTATCTCTGCTCATCGAGCCATAAACGCTGTCAGAGCTCTGGGACAGGAGCTGGTTTCCGTTGCCGAGAACTGCGTAGGATCCAACGGCATCCAGTTGTGGTCGAACGAGGCTGCGAGCGGCATCGAGCTGAAGTTTCAGGCTGTGTATCTGCCACTTCTGTCGTCGTAATTCGACACGATGTGCCAGCCCTTCGTTAGCTGCAGTCTCCCAGTCTGGATTCAGTCGTTCAAGGACCGGCTCTGTCGATGGACGCAGCACCTCTCCATCGTTTATTGGCATACCAATGAGTCGTCTCAGAGCAGCTTCGGCGGAATACAGGTCATTGAGGGCCAGCTCAAGTTGTGCTCGCGTCTGATAGAAGCGGTCCTGTGCCTGATGCCGGTCTGCAGGATTGGTCTTCCCCAGTTCCTCCCCATGGTACAGCACCTCAGCAGTTCGGTGTGCACTGTTATGGGCTGAAGCTGTGGCATCATAAACGCGGTATGCCAGATAGAGATCCCAGTAGGCATTTTCGATATCTCTGAGTGCATCTCGCACCGAGAGTTCGAAGTCCGCGAGGGTGATATCCTGGTTGATACGAGCGATCACAACGCCCTGGCTGACGCCGGCAATTGCTCCAAATCCCGGGCGCACCGGGCCTGCCACGCGTGTGAATTCGGTTCCGGCTCCTGCGAGCAGGGGCTGACGCAGTTCGGCTCCGAGTTGTCCCATGTAATCAGCGTTCGAGCCAGCGGCATAATTCCAGTTGTGAAACAGGCTGACGGAACCGCCTGATGCGAGGGATTTCTGCAGTCCGGTATTAAAGCCTGCTGTGTCGCCGCTGTTGAGGTTGACCTGCGTACCCCAGCGGGTGTCAAAATCGCTGAGTGCGGCTTCCAGACCACGTCGCCCGAACAGAACGCCGGTCTCCTGAATGGCTGAGTCGTATACAGACGGGACTGACTGCGGTGCTGTCAGAACGCGTGCTGCACCAATACCTCCGAGCGCGCTGGATTCAATGACGCGATTCTGTGAAAGCGCCGTGAAGATGGCATCCTGCAGGGAGAAGTCGCGAACCTGATCTTCCTGACGCCGTGCGAGGCTGCGCGGTTCGATCGCAGACGTAACGACCGGGGAGGTTTCGTTATCAATCAGAGGATACTCAATTGCTGTGTAGTGATCCTTGCGATGTTCTGTTTCCACCGGATCAATGACATACTGCAGGTCACTTACTGTCAACGAAGGGCCAGTACAGCCGGCGGCACCAAAGAGCAGCAGCGGGGGCCAGGAGACAATCAGCAGAAAATGCCGGAGCAGGGGAGTTGGACGGAACGCATCATGCCTGCAGAATGCGGTGATATTTCTGTCTGATGGCAGAGTCATGGAGGGGCCTGTCACGTGCGATTACAGCGAAATCCTGCCACTGGCTCACGTTTCAGTTTCCATACTTCAACGGGCGACAGGTCGTACTGACAGCGGCATCACACGGAGGAGTTGTACTGCAGCGAAGGGATCAGCTGCGGTTCTTCAGCGCGAGACGCGACATCAGCTTTCGGTGTTATCGTCGTTAAGGTCCCTGCAGCTTGAATATTCGGACTCAGGACCGTATTCGATATAACTGATTCCAAGCATTTTTTTGATAAACACTACCTCGCCTGCGTCATTTCCCTCAATTGCGTGTCCTGCCAGCTGCAATGCATATCCTGCCAGAAAGCATGCCACTATCCAGACCGGGGGTGATTCAAGAGCAAGCATTACCGGTGCAACCACAAAGGTCAGGGGGACACCGGCGAGGTGGAGCAGCTGATTTTTTCTGTTGCGATGACGGGGCAGATAGTTCTTCAGAAATCTGGCGATCATGGGGCTGCCTTTGTTTCAGTCTGTCGCCGCCTGTCCTGAGGATTGATGAAAACAGCAGGGTAACCAACGGCTGCGGCAGACGCTCAGTCTTCTGAATCCGAGGTTGCTTTGCCGGAGCGACGCCGTGTTTCTCGGCGAAAAACGGCCACAATGTCCTCAATTGGAACAACAAACAGCAGATTGTTGCCTTCAAAGTCGACCGGGATTGCATCCTTTGGATGGAAGAGCACCTTGTCATACTTTCTGATGGGAAAGTCTTCGTTTCGTTCAACCTGAACGCTCACTTCGACGACGCGACCTGTAATCGTGGGAATCTCGGAATTATCGGGCAGCACAATGCCCCCCCGAGTTTTCTGGCGCGCTTCATCCTTGCGGATCAGAACACGCATGCCCAGCGGTTCGACGTATTCGGACACAGGTTCCTCTGCTGCTTTCTCTGGAAATCAAATTCACCGTTGTGAGAGACGGTTGGGACGACGTTCACTGAACCTCACTGGTTCTGTGAACCTGTGAGATTCGCGGGTGATTACGTCGTGATGAGCGTTGTCCTGCATTCTATGCCGCAATAGTCTGAGAGAACACTGCCTGCACGAGGCAGTGCGGACGATTCTCAGTCGGCAGTGGAACTGCGTGGGGTGCTCTGCGTTGTGAAGGCAGAATCCACGAAGTGCGGACCTTTGAAGAGTACCTGCTGAGGAACCGGCTCGGTAACTGGCACCAGCGGAGCATAGTCCATAACAGCTTCGATCTCCGGATTGTTCGCCGACGCTGCAAGAATTCTGCCCAGTGGGCCAGCGAGCAGCGCCGGCAGAACAATAAAGTCGCCCCAGAATGCAGCAAGTACAAGAGTTGCCATGACCCACCCGAACCGACTGATCAGCAGGAGTTCAACCGGGAACAGAGTGAACATACCGAGGCCAACGACAACAGTGGTCTGCAGCAATGCCGGGCCGCAGTGGACAAGCGCCTCTGTCGCAGCCGCCTGCTGTGACAGGCCTTTCCGCAATTCTGTTCTGAAGCAGTTGATGAGATGCAGAGTTCCGTCCACCGCAAGCCCGAGGGCAATCGATGCTGTGATCATTGTGCCGGTGTCAACGCGGACGTCAGCCCAGCAGAGGATTCCGAAAACCATGATGACCGGGGTAATATTCGGGATCATTGAGAGCAGTGCAGCAGGAATACTTCTCTGCATACAGGCCATGACACAGGCAATCAGTACCACCGCCAGCCCAAAGCTTGAGACAAGACTCTCCAGCAG
This sequence comes from Planctomycetaceae bacterium, assembly GCA_023260695.1. Lineage (GTDB taxonomy): Bacteria > Planctomycetota > Planctomycetia > Planctomycetales > Planctomycetaceae > SXXK01. The sequence continues at coordinate 8,411 of JALQUR010000251.1, read as the reverse complement.
TGCTTCCTGGGTTCGCATGAAAATTGGCACCATACCCGTAACGATGGTGCGTGGCATGCCTCCATCGAGGTCGCCGAGAGTATCTGCGGCAATCTGATTCAGCTGACTGGTCAGGATCCGATAGTCGCAGTCAGAAAGAATGCTGGACTGGCAGGAGATTCGCCAGATCTCGTCGCCTTCATTCTGCAGTGTGATCCCTGCATCTCCCGGGGTTGAGAGGTCAGTGTCTGCCACAGCAATCATCGAGGAGACTTCGGTGTTCTCGCTGTCGGGACCTGTGATTCGGTTGCGAATCATGGATTCCTGTTTGCGACTTTTCATGCGCGCCATTCGGCTGGCTGAGTTCCAGTCGCTGACATCGAGAAATGAAGCAAGTGACAGCGCGCCGCTCACTTCCGGATGGTCCTCAAGTGCATTCTGGAGTCGAAGGACTGCCTGTACTCTCTGATCAAAGGGAAGTGCTTCCTGCTGTTCCCGGCTGAAGCTGACAATGGTGTCCACGGGTACGATTCCCGAGAGGTTATGTTCAAGGAATTCGTAGTCGGCAACAATTCTTGCATCGTCAGGAAAGTAGCGAATTGCCTTGGTTTCGGTCCGAAACCACTGCAGGCCAAATCCCGCTACTGCTGTAAGTCCGAGGCTGGTGACAATGTGAAATCTGTAATGACGTGTCACCAGAAGTGCAAAGCTGCGGAACAACTGTTCGGAGGTGCCTGCTTCCGTCTGCTGTGGTGGCTTTGAGTGCAGCAATGCAGCTGGCAGCAGCAGCAGAACGCCGGCAACAGAAATGAAGCAGCCGATCGCACTGAAGAGCCCGAACTCTCGTACTGGGACAAGATTGCTGACCAGCAGTGAAGCAAGACCGATTGCAGTTGTTGAGGCGGCCAGCACGCACGGCATGAGAGCGTGTGAGACAGCTTCCTTAACAGACTGCTGAGCCGTCTGATGCGATGACTTTTTCCAGTAATTACAGAGATGAATCGCTCCTGAAACTGTGATGACCAGAAGCAACGTCGGCATCACGATCAGAACCATATTCATGGATGCGCCCATGGGCACAATCAGAGCTGTGGCCAGAGCTGCCACGAAGATCGAGACCCCCTGTACCATCGATGCGAGTTTGAAGCTTCGTAATGTGAGCCAGCTGCAGAAAAAACCGGCGATTGCTGCAAGTGCCATGGGAGACCGTTGCCAGATTTTCCATACAGGCGCGGAGCGATTCCATGAAGCATCACGAACAGCGGCATCGACAGCCGTCCCGGCGATTGTGCTGCCGCCCATGCGAAGTGATTCTGCAGGAATACCGCACTCTGCTGCTGCCGCTCTGATATCGTGGACAGCCGCCTCCTTCTCAAGCAGCCCCTGGGCACTGAGACTCACGGAAATGGCTGCAACTGCACCCGGAACAAACCAGGACCGTACGACAGCAGGGCTGGAATCGTCAGCTGGCAGTTCAACAGCTTCGATGCACTCAATGATCAGCTCTGTCTGATGAGCATCGAGGTGCATAGCATCCCACTCAAACTGCAGGTCAGCGTCCGGCAGGGCCTGACGCCACGCTGCGAGTTGAATATGGATTCCCGCCAGTTTTTCATCGTCTTCGGAAGTACTTGCCGGTGAGGGCACTGGCAGTGTTCGTGTTACCTGTCTCAGCTCAACCCCGAATCGTTCGCGAACGGTCGTTTTGAGCGTGTGAGTGATGCTTGTTGAAAACCTTGACGCCGTTTCACTCAACTGCAGGCACAGCGGACCGTTGCCTGTCAGCAGTCCGACAGTCTTTCGCAGGGAATCTTCAATTGTGCCGCTCTCTGGAAGGCGCGCCAGCAATGTTGCTGGCTGAGTAACGCCGTCTATGTAGGGAGATCCTCCTTCCCGTTGTTCGCGGCGCTGAATGCCGCCGAGCACGCGAGCAAACTGCGGGATCCGTGGATCGGTGACGGAGCAATCGTCCCAGGAGACAAGGATCCGTTCTTCCTGCGGAAATGTCTCCTGATACCAGCGAATAATCTCCGCCTGCAGGTCGTCGTCCGGCAGCCAGCCGGCCACATTGTTGTACATCCGCAGACGCGTCAGGGAGAAAAGAATCAGTGGCACCAGAAAGGCAGCAACTGCTACCGATCGCAGGGCGATTCTTCTGCTCCGCGTTGTTGTCCGATCCTTGTGTTCCATCTCAGCGTTGCCCGTCGATTCGTGGCGCGCTGTCATCCCTGACCAATGTTCATCCCCTGCCTCCTGCTCGGGGGACTCCGTTCCTGAATCGTGGATCGGCGTGATTTGCCGAATATTCAAGCGATCTTTCTTCTCTCTCGTGCAGATTTCGGAGAGCCAGGTTGGATTGGACGGCGAATCCAGTTGTTCACGCACTTCGTATCGTTCGTATTAGTGGACTGTGGTTGAGTTTGTCAGCGGAGATGCCTTTTCCAGAACATCAAAAGCCGTCAGACTTTGCCCAGTCCGCACAATTCGAAGAAGAGTCAGGATCGGAGCTGCGGGTATACCAGAAGTCTCTTCTTGGCAATTGGAGCATGCATGGATTGTTCATCAGGAGTGCAAACAGATGCTGGCCGCTGAAATAACCAATTGTCGGACCATCCGTCTTCTCGAAGTACCTGATCCGCAACTGACGGCGGAGCAGCGGGAGTCTGGATTAGTCGTTTTTGAGGCGTCATTGGGTTGTCTCTGCGGATCGGATCTGCCGTTTTTCGACGGAGATTTTGAAGGGCACGAAATTGCCTATCCGCAGCCAGTGGGAATGAGTCTGCACGAGATTATTGGTCATGTTGTTGAGAGTGGTTCATCAGAGTGGGCCGCTGGGACTCGAGTCGTCGCTGTTCCGGAACGCCAGCTGGGTTTCTTCGAGCGATTTGTCGTTTCTGCTCGCCGTCTGATTGCAGTGCCGGACGGGTTGACGGACGAACAGGCGCTCATGGCACAGCCCTTTGGAACCGTTCTGCATGCGCTCCGCAAAATGCCGAATCTGATCGGGCTGAATGTGGTGGTACTTGGGCAGGGGCCGATCGGGCAGATGTTCAATGCCGGGCTGCGAAACCTCGGTGCTCAGCGAATTATCGGGGTTGATCCACTGCAGTCCCGGCTTGCCTGCAGTCAGGAGATGGGGGCTCATGCGACCGTCTGTGCCGAAGGCAGCGCTGCTGCTGCAGAGGTGGAATCGCTGCTTGAGGGTGTTCGTCCGGATATTGTCATTGAAGCAGTAGGGCATCGCAGTCAGGCTGTGAATGCAGCAATCGACCTTGTCCGAAACAACGGAACGATCCTGTTGTTCGGGGTCCTGCCGCAGCATTGTGACGGAGTGGCACTGCGAGCGGCGATGTGGAAGAATGCAAAGATTCTGACCAGCATTCACCCGGACTTTGAGCGAACATTCCCACTGGCAATGAACTGGATTCACGAGGGCCGAGTCGATTTTCAGCGACTGCTGACGCACCGATTCTCCGTGCATGAAGTACAGCAGGCATTTGATGTATTTCGTGACCGTACGGACGGTGCACAGAAAGTACTTCTGGATTTCAGGACTGGCGTTGAGTGCTGACTGCAATGGGCGTAGCGAACTCTTCGACAGAGACCACAAAGTGTGAAGGAGAATCCGATGCCAGGGAAAGCAATCCGTTCTGATTCTGTCAATCATCGCACCACGGGATTTGCGGTGCCTCCGCTTGGGAACACGGGGTTGGAGGCACCTGCAGAAGCGGTTCATGACGGCGACACCGTCAATGTACAATTGAATGGTAATCTTGGCGTCCGCCTGCTGGGGATTGATACGCCGGAGATCAGTTTCCAGTTACCGGCGCGTAGTTTTGTCCCGCTGGATTCGCCTCTCTGGGAGGAGTTTCTGGCAGCTCCCCTTTCAGACAAGTGGGGAGAATTTCCCGGGGCAATGCCGGAGCATCTGCGGGCCCGTCTGCAGACCGCCACTGGTCCGGGGGCTGCCGAAGCTCATTTCTTTCATGCTGATCAGGCTCGCATTGAGTTTCAGCGGCTGATTGAACGTGATATGGAAGTTATGCAGCAGGGACTTTCGGATTTCAGCTACTACATGAACTTTGGATTCGAGGTGATGGATCGGTACGGCCGCCTGCTGTGCATGCTGAATCGCAATCAACCAGAAAGGCTGGTGCCGACTCCTCGGCCTCCCACCTACAACCTGCGACTGCTGGAGCGTGGCAGAGCATTTCCATACTTTATCTGGCCCAACATCAATCCCTGGGACCGGCCGGAGAATCCGGAGGATGCCGTGATTCCACCGGGCGGGGCAAAGCAGATGGCTGCTGCAGACCGGGAGCTTCAGAGTGTGCGTCAGGCTGTGAGCAACGCTCGGCAGAGACATCTGGGTATTTTCGACATGACTCGTCCGCTGCTGCTGGAGCCGTTCGAACTCAGGAATCTGGCGCGGCGAAGTTTTCCCTCGAGATATCTCATCGATCTGAATTCGGAGTCCGACGAACTTATTCATCCGCTGAACTACCCTCAGGTGGCATTGCCGGAAGATCGACTCTGGATCCCGCAGATCTATGTTCCGTTGTTCAGCGAGGCCGGCTGGAAGAAACAGAAATCTCCAGTTCAGGGCTGATCAGCGTTTTGCCGGTGAATTGATCTCCGAGTGTGAGGTGCCATGGCATGGTCTCCGATGTCGATCAGGTACGGTACAGACTTGGAGGAACAATCGGATGGCGGGCCGACGTCGGGATTGTGCTGGGTTCCGGGCTGGGCGGTATTGCTGATTTGTTGCTTGAAATTCCTTCCGGGAAGATGCCGTTTGACACATTGCCGGGCCTTGCTGCTCCCGGGATAACGGGGCATTCGGGAATCTTCAGGGCTGGAAGTACCTCTGGTCTGAATGTGGTGATACAGCAGGGGCGAGTGCATCTCTATGAGGGACATTCTCCGTCGGCAGTGACAGCTCATGTGCAGCTGATGATCGATCTTGGAATTCGTGTGCTGATCCTCACCAACGCAGCGGGAGGAATTCGTGATGGGTTTCAGCCTGGTGATTTCATGCTGATCGAGGATTCTCTGAGTCTGCCGTTACTGGTGGCGAACGAGGAGAGACGAGTCCATCCGGATCAGGCCGCAAGGCAGAGACTGGCTGCCAGGCATTTGTGGGAACCTGGCCTGCTGGCGTTGATTCGCCGACAACCTCTTTCCTCATCGCTGCATCAGGGCACATATGCGATGATGCCTGGTCCGGCATATGAGACTGCCGCCGAAGTGCGGATGCTGCGAAAGGCAGGCATCGATGCAGTGGGTATGAGTACAATTCCAGAAGGACGTTTTGCCGCAGTGCACGGAGTGTCGGTACTGGGGATTTCCTGTATCACCAATGTTGCTGCAGGTCTTCAGGAACAGCCTCTGAGTCATGAGGAAGTGACAAAAACAGGCAGTGCGGCACAGGCTGAGCTGGCCGGGATACTGCGAGGGCTGCTTACGGACCTGTCTCAGCATCTGGAAGATGTGTCGTGACGACCCGGAGTCATGCTCGAGCGACTATAATCTGGGGATAGCTGTCCAGAATCAGTGAGCATCACAGAGTGCGGGACTGAAACTGGTTTCTGTACATCTCCTGCGGGAGATTGATGTTTGAATTCTCGTAAACCTCCGGATCTGCCGAGGCTCAGGATCTGCAGATTGCACGGTTCAGATTGTTGAACGGGGCGGGCAGTACATGGCAAAACCGGACTACTATCAGGTGCTGGGGGTCTCTCGGAGTGCCTCTCAGGATGAGATTCGAAAAGCATACAAGAATCTGGCTCGTGAACTGCATCCAGACAAACGTCCTGGTGACCAGCAGGCGGCGCAACGATTTGCGGAAGTGACCGAAGCATGGGAAGTGCTTGGTACGCCCGAGAAGCGCAAACAGTACGATCAGTTCGGCCAGACTTTTCGAGGCGGAGAAGGCCCGTTTCAGGGCGGCGGCAGTCCATTTCATGGATTTGGAGGCGGCGGAGGAGTTGATCTTGAAGATCTGCTCGGAGGGATGTTCGGAGGTGGTTTTGGAGGCGGTGGTGGCCGTCGCAGCCGAACGCGGCCGCAGAAGGGCAGTAATATCAGCACAGAGATCACCGTTCCGTTCAATGTGGCGGCAGCGGGTGGCGAGCACTCTCTGACGGTCACCGCAGGTGGAGCTGAAAGCCAGATCACGGTCCGCATTCCTGCAGGAGTAAACAACGGTCAGACGATACGTCTGGCAGGCCAGGGGAACCCCGGTAGTGGAGGAGCGCCTGCCGGCGACCTGATGGTAACCATCAAAGTAGCGCCGCATCCGTGGTTCCGTCGCGAGGGTGCCAATCTTGTTGTGGAAGTTCCAGTGACTCCTTCGGAGGCCGTACTGGGGGCGCGAGTTGAAGTGCCGTTACTAAGTGATGGTACCGTGGTGCTGACAATTCCTCCCGGTACGTCCAGCGGTGCAAAACTGCGGTTGCGAGGCAAAGGAGTTCGTAATCCGAAGACCGGCGAGCCGGGAGATCAGCTGGTGTTGATTCGAATTGTTGTCCCGACAGAACTGTCTGATGAACAACGCCGTCTTTTTGAACGCCTTCAGGAAATCGCGGCAGAATCTCCCAGAACCGGACTCTGGAGCTGAATCGCCGCGAATGGGCGTCTGATCCCCGGGAACAGCGCTGAATCCGTCGGCGGGGATGTTAATTGTCGCGTCTGAAATGCGGGACTGAGAACAGCAGCAGACTATCTGATGTGAGTGCGGGGAGGGTCGACGATCCACACCGCTTCCGCCATACTTTCACATCTGTTTCCGAACGTCTCCAGAGAAGCATCTCAGGCCGGAGCAGGCCGAAATTCATCCTTCATTCCCTGGGACAGGCCACAACCAAAGTCAGGCAAATCATGATTTCCGAGAAGACTCTCATCCGCGTCGGGCACAGTCCGGACCCCGACGATGCATTTATGTTCCATGCCCTGGCGAATGATACGATCGACACAGGAAAGTATCAGTTCACGCATGAATTGCAGGATATTGAGACTCTGAATCGCAGAGCGTTTGCCGGGGAACTGGAACTGACTGCCGTGAGTATTCATGGCTATGCCTTTGTGGATGACAAATATGCCCTCTGCGCTTCCGGCGCCAGTATGGGTGATAACTACGGTCCCATGGTTGTCGCTCGTGAGCCGGCATCCATCGACAGTCTGAAAGGTCGCCGGATTGCCGTTCCCGGTACGCTGACCAGCGCGTTTCTTTCCCTGAAACTGCTGCTGGGAGATACGTTCGAATATGAAGTCGAGCCCTTTGATGAAATTCTGAATCTTGTGGAGCAGGGTAAATACGATGCCGGCCTGATTATTCATGAAGGCCAGTTGACCTATGCCAGCCAGGGTCTGAGTCTGATCGTTGACCTGGGGAAATGGTGGTATGAAGAGACCGGTGGTCTGCCACTGCCACTGGGAGCCAATGCTGTGCGCAGAGATCTTGGCATGGAGACCATGCTGGAGGTAACTGCTCTGCTCAAGCAGAGCATTGTTTACGGACTGGACCATCGACAGGCGGCTCTTGACCACGCCATGAAATATGGGCGAGATCTCGATCACGAAAAGACTGATCGGTTCGTCGGCATGTATGTGAACGACTGGACGATCGACTTTGGTGAAAAGGGTCGCGAAGCTGTGCGACTACTGCTGCGACGTGGATTTGAAGCTGGCATTATTCCGAAGCTTGTCGTTCCGGAATTCATCGGCTGATTCCCGCGCCGGATCACGATGGTCACAATTCAGCGACTATGAGCTGAACCAGGGCTCCAGGATAATCTTCAGATCCTGGGGCTCCTTTTGCCTGCCGCTGGCAAACCACTGAGACTCAATCAACTGCATTGCCTGTTCAATCTGCACCCGCTGATCCGGATGCTCACACTCATCAAGCAGCCCGCGCAGGATGCAGCTGGGGTATTTCCAGGTGATGGCCGATCCCGTTTCCACCTGTGTCCAGGAGATCTTTGAGCGATGGCCGCGACAGTCACCGCGCTTGGTGACGAAGTTGTAGATGCCACCCCCTTCCGCCAGTGGTACCTCAAGAAGTACGACGTTGAGCTGAACAAGAAGAAGATTGAAGAATCTAATAAAGCCCGCGACGCTACCAAGAAGAGCGGTTCGGTCAAGCGCAAGCTCGAAGCGCGCCAGAAGGAGCGTCAGACCGACACCAAGCTCATCGAGCAGTTCAACTCAGGCCGTCTCTTCGCCTGCATTTCCTCGCGCCCAGGCCAGTCAGGCCGCTGCGACGGCTACATTCTCGAGGGCAAGGAGCTCGAGTTCTACCTCAAGAAGCTGGAGAAGAAGAAGAAGTGAGCGCCTGCCACCTGCGCCACTCCCTCTTCCCTCTCGCGGTTGGTCAGCTGGGCAGCCTGGATGGGAGGCCGGCAACGAGCGAACTTTGTTCTTTCTGCGATTCT
>JALQUR010000245.1 GCA_023260695.1 Planctomycetaceae bacterium | reverse complement strand
GTCCACAATCTTATTAAATTCTTCGTTCACTCTTTCTGATGATTTAGTTTGAGAATTTTTGTTCCCTAATTTAAATTCAACTGTCTTCTGTTCTAACTCAGGGCTTCTCTCACGATCCAATTCAATAAAAATGTCCATGGTAATTTCTATTTGTATATTTATTGGCAACTCAACTGGTGGTGCCGGCGGTAACTTATTTACTTGGCAACATGTCCGATGTTCACACACCACAGCAGCGTTCACGAAACATGGCCAGTATTCGCTCCCGGAATACACGCCCGGAAATGCTGGTCCGTTCAGCCGTGCATCACATGGGATTTCGATTTCGACTGCACGTCAGAACGATGCCGGGTTCTCCCGATCTCGTGCTCCCGGCACACAGAAAGGTCATCTTTGTGGATGGCTGCTTCTGGCACTGCCATCGCTGCCGCTACGGCAACGTCAAGCCCGCCACCAACGCTGAATTCTGGGCTGAGAAACGCCGCAGAAACGTGGAACGAGATCGCCGCAATCGCCGCCTGCTGCGACAACAGGGCTGGGAGGTCCTGACAGTCTGGGAATGCTGGACCAGAGAACCTGAACAGAAACTCCTGCCCCGTCTGGAACGATTCCTACGTGGTTCCTGAGCACAAATTCACTGCACCTGTAGCACGCTCAGCAGACAGATTCCTCTGCTGCACCCGCGTCAGCCGTTGACCGGAGCAGTGCCGCGTGAGAAGACGATGAGCAGCGGCCGCTGCTGCAATGCCACGGATTCGCTCTGCTGCTCCGCTGCAGCACTCGGTTCCGGTTGACCCGGCCCGAGATCAGCGGGCTCGATTTTCTGTTTCCGCTGGGCAGGAGAAATCGCGTCTCGGGCAGCCATCAGCGGAGCACTCAGCGAATTCCGCACCGCAACAAAGACGTCCCCCCGACTCAGTTCAGCAACAGTTGGCGTCACCAGAGAACGTCTGACAGCAGCCACGATTTCCTCGCGACTGGAATGCATCACCTCGGCCGGATCCCACTCAGAATCCCCGGCCCCCAGTTCCTGCTCCACCTCTGTAATCAGCTGCTGCTGATCTTCCTCTGTGCCGGAAACAACAACACCAATCCAGTCAGACTCCGCCTCGATTGCCCCCTCGTCTCGCTGCAGTCCATGCCGTTCCAGAACTCGATCCACATTGGCAAGCAGTTCTGCCGGGCTTGCCGCAGTAACACTCACCACGACCACCCGCCAGTCATCCGCCTCTGTCAGCCATGACAGCTGAGTCTGGCGATCAGCATTCGTTCCGCTGAGAGAACCAATGCCAGTCTCACCCGCAGCTGCGCCGCCTGACGCAGCCGCTCCTGGTGTTGCGGCCGAAGCAACTTCGGATGTCTGTGCAACCCCTGACTGGAGTTCCGCCATCAGGACATCTTCCTGCATACCACCAAAACCAGCGAAAGCCTGTTGCGCTTCCACGGAGCTCATGTTGCCATCAGACTCTTCCGCAACAAGGGCATCTGCCGCTGCCGCGACATCAGCCACTGAACTGGAATCCAGCCGGGCCAGCATTTGTGGCTGCCGCTGATTCAGGAAACGGGGCACTGTCAGGATCAGCAGAGCTGCCGCAACAACCATGGCAACCAGCTGACCGCGAACACCCCGCCGCCCAGGTTCCGCAGGCGGAGGATCTCTCTGCAGCTTCTGCTCCGCACGCAACAGTTCCTCTCCACCGACAATCGCCGCTGCATGCGCACGCACCGGAAGTGAACGAAGAACAGTCCCAGCCGCCTGCAGCCGCTGCTGCAAAGCCCCACAGAACTCTGGCTGCTGCTGCTGATACTGCTGCAACTGCTGCTGTTCTGATACGGTGAGTTCTCCGTCCAACGCAGCCGAAAGCAGCTCCGCAATCTGCTGTTCCTGTTCGGAACTAATCCCGTCAGAGAAATCTGGTGTGTTCATGGCAGGCAACGACTCGGAGCGTGGTGGGAGGCCGCTGATGCAGCCCGGCAGGGAAAAGTTACAGGCTTTGTCTTCGATTTTTTGTGAGTACTTTTGATTCAGCACGCCTGATTCAGCACGCCTGATTCAGTACGCCTGATTCAGTACGCCTGATCAGACGAATCCAGCCCGGACAACAAGAGCTTCGTTGAACAGGCAGTACACAAACGCACTACGCTATTTGAAGTCCGTGTGATAGTGCTCGCCCAGGTGCTGCGATCATCCAGTCAGCCGACCTATGCCGCTGCGCCCGTTCCAGAGTAAATCCGTTACAGCGTGGGCCCAGGAAGAGAATTCCATTCGGCAGATCCAGCGCAGACGCGAAAACAGACGCAATGCGGCAGCTACAGGACTCCGTTATCGCGCTGGAGTTCCCGAAAAATTAAAAAATTTGGCCGGCCCCTGCAGTAAATAACCATAATTGCAGTGTTTTCGGCCGTTTCTGGCCTGCCACAGCCGCCGACAGCCTGTCAGCTTGACTCCGCCGGACGATGCCGCTGAATTGCCTGCACGAGGAACGGATGTACACGCCCATTGGATGCAATCATGCCCTGATTCTTCGCCAGAGTTCGCCCCTGACGGAAGTCAGACACCGCGCCGTTGATGTCCGTTACCTGCCCGCCGGCTTCCTCCACCAGCAACACCCCACCAGCGTGATCCCAGATCTTCTCTTCGTAGCCGGCACGTGTTGGCAACCGCAGGTACACATCGGCGTCACCGCGAGCAACTGCAAGGTACTTGCATTGGCTGTCCATCCGCACCGGCTCGCGATGGATTCCCAGATCCCCGGCAATCTGCCCCGACCAGCCGTGACTGCTGTGCCCGGATTCCACTGATTCACAGAATACCAGTTCCTGTGTTGTGCTGGTGGGTGTGACCTTCAGAGCAACAGGCGTCGCGTCGGGATCGCCGAGTGGCTGCTGCCACGCACCATAACCGCGAACTGCCCAAGCCAGCACTCCCGGCTTCTGTCCCTCAGCAAATGGCAGATTGGGACACCCCAGAATCCCAATCTCAATCTGACCATCCAGAATCAGCGCCAGAGAAATTGCGTATTGCTCACCCCGCAGAAAACCTTTGGTGCCATCGATCGGATCCAGAGTCCAGAAGCGACTGCTGAAGGAATCAGCTCCACCACGATCAATCCAGTCGCAGATTTCCGCCGGACCGGCCTCTGCTCCGATCAGCTGACACTCAGCAACCACGCGTTCAAGAAACTCAGCTCCGGTATCCGCACGCAGTTCTTCAGCCCCCTCTTCGCCAATCACGGGGTCCCCAGGAAAAGCCTGCATCAAATCACGGCAGATGATCGCCTGGCTGCCAAAGTCGGCAATCGTAACCGGACTTTTGTCCTTCTTGGCAAGTGCTTCAGGAGTAATTCCGCTCTGCACATGCTGACATAACGCTGCCGCACGACGCACTGCTTCCAGTGCCACTGACAATTCCTGCGATGATCCGTTCATGAACACTCTTTCCCTGCAACGCCTCACAATACCCGTACCCAATGATCCGACATGATCCGGCTGATGCTCAGCCAGAGCACGCCGGAAACCGCATGTGAGCCACGACATTCGCCTTGTTCGGTTCAGCAGCGGCCACTGCATCTGCAACTGTAACGGGACTTCAATCTGACAGCAGCACCGTTCAGCTGACAATCAGCGGGGCCTGCTGAATTCTCAGAGTCACAGCATGAGCCACACCGTCCCGAGGATGCGCAGCCACTGTGATCAGGATTCACCCATGATCGGGAGTAAACCCTGATCAGGAGTACCGATGTGCTCGGTGCAGACTGCCGTTCCGGTCACTCCATTCGCGGAGGCCGCCTCGGAACCGCCGTGGCGGAAAAACCGATCTCTGCGCGCAATGCAGTCACAGCAATCGCCCGCCGCACCTCGATCCGAATCCCGTAGGGCTGACGCATGGCCACCTTCAGTCGCACAGGATCATCGCCGACGGGCTCCGCTTCCACCTCCGGAATCGATTCCAGTGGAGGCACAAATGGGATATGCAGATGCGCCCGCTTTTGACCTTGAGCAAATTCTGCGATGACCGTCCCCATGATCTGCTCTCCGCCGAATTCATCTCGCACCCGATCCAGAGTCAGACCTTCCGGCTGCTGCCAGACAGGATCTGCCGTATCGCTTCCTGTGGTCGTGTCGGCTTCATCGACAGACTCCTCAAAGCTCTTCTGGAACATGCGATCCAGTGCACGCAGATCCGCTGACATGGGAGTCGAATCACCGCCCAGCAGTTGCTCGCGGGATCCAGTCTGCGGCAGCGTCGACACTCCAGCAGCGCCGGCGGAACCAGCATGACTCTCGTTTTCGACCGGAACAGATCGCTCCGGAAATCGCTCCCGCAGCGACTGCGGTACAGGAACACCAGTGGAGACATGTTGCCGCATGGCCGGCTGTACTCTGCTGAGTCGGCGACCGGTGCCGGCAAACGGATCCTTCCACGGATCTCGCGTTTCGGCAGCATCGGCAGGCAATCGCTCAGCATCACTTTGCTTTGATCGAGCGTCCTCCGGTGCTGTCAGTCGGAAAACCGTCGGCAGCGAAATACCGTCAAAATGGACATCGGGCACCGGAGCGTCAATTCGAGCCAGAGTGGAGTCCGTCTGCAGCTGAGCATAACTGCGACGATCCCGGGGAATTCGAAACAACTCCACCGGAATCGGACTGAGCATCGCAAAGACGCCGAAGACCAGAATGCACAATGCCATCCAGCCGCGCAGGCCGGACTCAGGCGGCAGCAGGTGCCACGCCAGGACCGCAGGTGGTATCAGTGTGAGCAGTCCGGAAAAAAACAATGCCGGACTCTCATCTGCAGAAGCACGACGTGCAAAGAACAACAGCCAGCTGAATAACGACAGCAGAGCCACGAAGGCGGAAAGCAGAATTGCTGCCGGTTCCCACTGATTCACCCCGGAAAGTCCGGACTGCCGACTGCGAACCAGCAGCAATGTCACCCCCAGAACCGCTCCCCAGCAGATGATTGCCGTCGAACGTCGCGTTGTGATTCGCCGCCCAACCGGTATTCGCATGCTTTCAGGCCTCCTGCCAATTCAATGTGCGTCGTTTACTGTCTGGCTACCGCAATCCTGCCCGGCCGCCGCAATCCAGCCCGGCCGCCGCAATCACCGCAGGGCTCCCGGCCCACGCAGTCTACGCCCTCAATCAGCCGGACCGCAAGACAGGCCGCTGAATTCCTGACCGTCTTCCAGCCCTGACACCTGCAGAAAGTTTACACCTGCAGGCCGCCCGCACCGACTTACAGGCTGCAGTGCCGTGGCAGCGAAGCTCTGCACTCAGAGACCAGGAAGCGTCTCTGCCGTAACCAGATCCACCGCCGTCTCTCGATCAATCAGCCCCACAGACCCGCTGCGAATCGCTTCCAGCGCAAACTGAATTCCGTAGACCGCCAGCTGATCACCGTGCTGATCAGCGGTGGCAAGGATTCTGCCGTCTCGAACCGCATCCTGCACCGCTTCGATATTATCGAAGCCGACGATCTTCAGGTCGACTCTGCCGGCGGCCTTCGCTGCTGCCAGCGCACCAAGCGCCATACTGTCGTTGCAGGCCAGCACAGCCTGCATCTCCGGATGCGCATTGAGCATCGCCGTGGTCGTCTGGTTCGCCAGCGACATTTCCCACTGTGCAGACTGAGAAGCAACAATGCTGACCCCGGCGGCCTGCATCGCTTCTTCAAACCCCAGCTTTCGCTGCTGGCCGTTGAACGATGTTTCAATCCCTTCAAGAATTCCGACTTCCGCTCCTGCCGACAGCGATTTCGCCAGAAATTCGCCCACCTGACGAGCTCCGGCACGATTGTCAGGCCCGATAAACGGGATGACTGCCTGCTGCTCGGCCAGCAGATCTGCGTCCAGCCGATTGTCAATGTTGATGACAGCAATCCCTGCCTGCTGCGCTCGGAGCAGTACAGGAATCAACGCCTGCGAATCAGCCGGAGCAACGACGATGGCGTTGACCTCACGCGCCATCATCTGCTCAATCAACGCCACCTGTCCGCTCAGATCCGTTTCATTCGGGATGCCGTTGACGATGAGCTGGTATTCATCAGCATGTTCAGCCGCATGCGACTCTGCCCCCTCAGCCATCGTCGCAAAGAACTCGTTCGCCAGCGATTTCATCACCAGCGCAATCACGGGGCGGTCACCTGCAGCCGCAGCGCCAGTGCCCGGCGTTTCGGAAGACTGGCAGCCGCAGAACAGCAGACACCACAACAAGGGCAGGGCCGCAGTTTTTGACATCAATGGGTTCTCCGACCAATTTGCTTCTGACTTCAGAATCGTTGAGGCTGACGGCTGTCAGTGTGTGGAACAACCACAGTCGCCACAGCCACCTCCACCGCCACCCTGTTCAATGCCGTCCGGTCCAACCGGCTGTACATGAATCACTCCGGCACCAGCAGCCGCTGCCAAAAGGGCCAGGCGAGTCGTCTCAGGGCCGCGTTCGTTGAGCACGTAGATGATCAGCTGTCCATCCAGCGTCAGCTCCAGATCAACAATCTGTAACTGCAGACTCCAGTCTTCGATCCGCTGACTCCAGCCCGCAAAACTCTGCTCAACTTCCAGTTCCTGCTGCTCAGCCAGCTGCAGATCCGCAGCATCAGCGAGCCGCAGGATCTTTCCGGTGAGCGTGCTGGAGCTGCTGTTCCCGCCCGACTGGCTGTCAATATGCAGCACCGTTCCCACTTCCTCACCGCGGTCCGTGACTGCAATCACCTGAGCATCCCGCTCCGGCCTGACACCACTCCCGCCAAACCTGGCAACCTGCGGGACTCGCCCATAGCGCACCAGCACGGTCCACGCAAAATCAGATGCCTCAGGAGCCTCCTTGACGGGATGTTCAGTTTCCTGATTGTCAGTTCCGACAGCGATCATTCCGGACGATCCTTTGTAAGTCTGATACCAGTGCCAATAAATCCCGCCACCGGAATCAGCTGGCTTGTTTTAGCCATTGGCGATCTGGTTTCTGCCATTGGCTGGCTTGTTTCTGCCATTGCCTGCTTCGCCACGGACAGTCGATCCGTCTGCAGAAGCACTCTTTCAGACAGCCACAGCAAAAGATCAGTCAACGAAAGATCTGTCAACACCGGGACTGTGACATGAAGTTGCACGGGAAAACGCGGAGTATCAGACGATTCTTCCGGTCCCCTGCCACAGCGACCGTCGGTGCGATGTCGCTGCTGAAGACAGATCATACCCATTGTTTGCGTCAGAGCCAGGCACCGTGATTCGGCATCCGGAGAACTCCCCATTTCGCCTCACTTCGACAATCTGCACAGAAATGAGCCATCCTCAGCAGACACGAGACGGATCATTTTCCGCCAATCCGCTTTCCCTGCTGCTACTTGCTCGAACCTGACATTGATCCTGCTAAGCTGCACCCACCGCAGAGTTACTCCGATCTGCCAGATGCTTCTGGTCTGCAGACTTCGGCGACGGCGGCAACGCCAATCCCCCATTCTGACTCCGCGTCGCCCTCAGATCTGTTACGTAATTGCACACAACAGTCAACTGTCACTGAGAACCTGTCACTGAGAACCTGTCACTGAGACATCCCATTGAATACGTTTCCATCAAATGAAATCCCGGATCGTGTCCGGGAACTTCGCAGTCGTGCTCAGGAAGCTGTCGCACAGGTCGTTGTCGGGCTCGATCACGTCACCGACCAGATGCTGATGGCCCTGCTGGCCGGTGGACATGTCCTGCTGGAAGGTGTTCCCGGCACTGCCAAGACGACGTTATGTCGAGCGTTTTCGAAGGTGCTTGGCCTGCACTTCGAACGAATTCAGTTCACTCCCGACCTGCTCCCGTCTGATGTGACCGGAACTCAGATTCTGGATCGCAACAGCGGCAGCTTTACGCTCCGCAAGGGACCCGTATTCAGCCAGCTGCTGCTGGCTGACGAACTGAATCGCGCCCCGGCCCGTACACAGTCTGCACTGCTGGAAGCAATGCAGGAACGTCAGGTCACCATCGAAAACGAAACACTGCCACTGCCAGTGCCCTTCATGGTTCTGGCGACACAGAACCCCATTGAACAGGAAGGTGTCTACCGTCTGCCGGAAGCACAGCTGGACCGGTTCCTGTTTCGGATCATGGTCGGTTACCCCGAACGACACAGTGAAGTGGACATGCTGCAGCTGCACAGTCGTCCGGAAGTGCAGCTGGCGGCAGTGACGAGTGCAGCAGAAGTCAACCAGATCCGCGAAAGCCTCGACCTTGTTCATGCCAGCAGAGAGCTGCAGGAATACATTGTCGACCTGGCGCGGCAAAGCCGGGAACATAAGGATCTGACGCTCGGTGCAAGCCCACGTGCCTGCATCAGTCTGCTCAAGGCAGCTCGAGCAAACGCGCTGCTGCATGGACGCGACTTTCTGAGCCATGCCGATGTGCAGGACGTCTGCCTCCCTGTACTCTCGCACCGACTGATCATGCAGCCGGAGGCCGAACTTGACGGCCTGAAAATCGAAACCGTGATTCAGCAGCTGATCCGGGCCGTCCCTGTCGTGCGGGACAACGCACAATGACGAGATCCGGGGGTGCCGTGCTGCTGTTCGCATTCTGCGGACTGGGGATCAGTCTGCGGATGGGCAAGCCCGAAGCAGCATTGATCTCGCTGACGATGCTCATCTGGCTGTTTCAGAGCTGGCTCCGCTTCCTGTTCCTGAGGTACCGCCGGCTGCCACAGCTGAAGTTATCCCGTACGGTCAACGGCCGGGCGGCAGTCCGGGCAATTCTTCAGGCAGGTCGTCAGATCGAAGTGGAAATACAACTCCGGCTGCCACGCCGGACATCACTTCAGTTTCTTCAGCTGACCGATCTCTGTCCGGAGAATTTCCTGCTCACCCGCGGCGCCAGTTCACTCAATATCAGTGGCTTGCTGGAATCGGGTGTCATCCGTTATCAGGGCTCCTTCCGTGGCTCCGGGACAACAGTCATGCCGGGATTTCGGATTCGCCTTGAAGATGGTTGTGGTTTTTTCCGAGCCGACTGGGTCATCGCCTGTCGACAGGAATTCCTGATCCTTCCCGCCTGGACCCACTCGGGCGATGTCTGTCCACAGACAAAGCGTCTGAATGTGCTCCCGCGACACGGCGTCCACGCACATCGCCGTGCCGGCTTCGGCTCTGAACTTCTGGACCTGCGGGAATACATGCCGGGTGATTCGCCTCGATCAATTGCGTGG
>JALQUR010000216.1 GCA_023260695.1 Planctomycetaceae bacterium | reverse complement strand
GCCCGTGTAAGGCTGGAGAGCCTGCCACCTGAGACCGAAACGGCTCCACGCGTTGCTGCACCTTCCGCGACAGCATCGCCTTCTACTGACGAGGCTGACCGCCGCCGCAGCAGCGGCAGCAGCAGTCGTTCCGCCGCGCGTGTGCGGCTTTAACCAGCAGCAGGCATCGTACAATGCTGCTGATGACGAGTGCCGGAGTCCTGCGGCGGCTGCCCTGCTGCAGTACACGAGTCCTTACCAGCCCAGAATCGATGCGAAAATCAGTGGCGCGACAATTGTTGCATCGGACTCAATGATGAATTTTGGCGTGTCGGTTCCCAGCTTTCCCCAGGTGATCTTCTCATTCGGAACGGCTCCGGAGTAGCTGCCGTAGCTTGTTGTGGAATCACTGATCTGGCAGAAATAATTCCAGAGCGGAACGTTGGTTCGTTCCAGATCCTGGTGCAGCATCGGGACAACACAGATTGGGAAATCGCCGGCGATTCCTCCGCCAATCTGAAACATTCCGAGCGTCTGCTCTGATGTCGTCTGCGTGTAGAAGTCAGCCAGCCACGTCATGTATTCGATTCCGGTGCGAACAGTGTGCACATTACGGACATCGCCTCGAATCACTGCCGCTGCGAACATGTTGCCGAGTGTGGAGTCTTCCCAGCCGGGGACGACGATGGGCAGATTTCTTTCTGCCGCCGCCAGCATCCACGAGTTGCGGGGATCAATCTGATAGTACTCTTCGTATTTTCCGCTCAGCAGCACCTGGTAGAAAAACTCGTGAGGAAAGAAACGCTCTCCACTGCTGTCGGCCCTGGTCCAGACTTCGAGCATTGCACTTTCCATCCGCCGCATTGCCTCCGCCTCGGGAATACAGGTGTCCGTGACGCGATTCATATGTCGACTTAGCAGATTCTGTTCGTCCTGCGGCGAGAGCTGGCGATAATGGGGAACACGCTCGTAGTGATCATGAGCCACCAGGTTGAAGACGTCTTCTTCAAGGTTGGCTCCGGTGCAGGAGATCAGGTGAATTTTGTCCTGACGGATCATTTCTGCGAGCGACAGCCCCAGTTCTGCAGTGCTCATGGCGCCGGCGAGGCAGACCATCATTTTTCCTCCGGCATCAATGTGAGCGGAGTATCCGTCCGCTGCGTCAACCAGAGCTGCAGCGTTAAAATGACGGAAATGGTGGCGAATAAAGTCGCTGATGGGCTGAGCAGATGAAGGTGTTGTCATCGTGTATTTGCCTGAAGAGATTGCAGAGCAGTATCGCAATGGTGCAGGGGCTGAGATGTGGAAGGTCACTGTTGACTGACAACTGCTGATTCTGACAGAGAATCAGCAGCAGGTGTGCTCAACGAGCTGATAATCCTGCATCTGGGAGACACAGGGTTTTTTCCATACTTTAGTTTTCTGCAGAATTGCGGGGAATCATATCCGGGCCGCTGCCACCCGTCTTGCGATAACCTTCGCTGGTTTTTTCATAGCGTGTGAGTCCCCTTCTGGTGAGGTTCTCATTTGAAAGCAGACGCCTGGCCTTCATTGGAGACCAGGTTCCGGCAATGAACGGGGCACACAGCAGGCGGACGACCGGGGCTCCCGTTTCCGGGTGCGTTTTCAGTGGTGGTTCACTGACACTCTGTTCGATTTCAAAGACGTCGCTGAAAGTCTGTTCATCCGTATCACTATCGACGACTCCGTAGACGTAGGTTGGCATAGGCTGTCTTTCAGATAGGGGCGGAGCCCTCAGCTGTGGGAACATCTTCCGGGATGGAGCAGTGATTGGGGCTGGAAGTTACATCGCCTGCCCGACGGCATCGTTCAGGATCCCGACATAGATCATTGCCAGACGCAGGATAAAGAACACGATCAGACCCGCTGTCATGAACCACACGACACCGGTAAACACGGACGTCAGTCGGCTCATGCTCCGCTGAGCCTGCTCTTCGAAGAGATGGCTCATGCGTTCCAGCTGCTCAGGCACAGTACCGGTTTCTTCGGCTGTGGCGACAAACTGAATGAACTCAGCCGAGAACAGTCTGCTTTGGGCCAGTGCATCGGTGAGAGTGTCGCCTTCGGAAAGATCGCTCCAGATCCACGGGAATGCTCTCGTGAAGGCGCCATTTTCCGCTGCCTTCAGGCTGCACTCGAGTGAAGGTTTGATTGACATTCCTGATTTCTGAGTCAGTGAAAAGCACCAGGCAAAACGCGAGACCGCGAAGTCACGCAGGCAGTTGCCGACAACCGGAATCCGGAGCAGCAGTGGATCCACTGCTTCCTGACTGACCAGATTGTTGCGGGTGTATTTCCAGAGAATCCAGCCGGCAATTGCAGATCCGGCCCAGCAGCCCAGCCATGTAACAGCCCCGGATGTTCCTGCAAGTCCGAGTCCCGTGACATCAAACGGTCTGCCGTCGGCGCCCGCAGGCGGCAGGAGTCCAAGAATAAAAATGAGCAGTCCGATGATGCAGACTGCTGCAACCAGCTGGATGACCGGCCATGCGATTGCCGAGCGGAGGCTGCTGAGCTGCTTCATCCGGGTTTCGTAATAACGAGCGAGGGACGCAAACACATCGGGGAGGTTTCCGGTCAGTTCTCCGACGTGGACCAGATCGCGGAACAGGGGCGGGAACAGGCGACCAGTTTCAGACAAAGCATCGGCGATGGCCTCACCAGCGGCTACGGACCGACTGATCTGCTGCAGTGCCTGTTCCAGCCGGGAATCGCCTCCACGAGCTGCCGCGGACTTCAGAGCCTTGCGAACATCCACACCGGCTTCCAGCATTCGCGCCATTGTGCGGGAGAAGTTTGCCAGCGTCTTCCATGGCAAATCCGGGTTCCGCAACATCGCTGGTGTTCTCCTGATTTCATCAGTATGGGCTGGACACAGGCATTCGCAGGAACGTCGCGAATACTGCCTCCATGACAGAAGAGGCTGAAGAAGAGGCTGAAGAAGAGGCTGAGAACCGACGGGGTCCTGGGGTGGGGCAGAATCGCCTATTCAGGCTGCTCCAGTCGAATACAGATCATCCCATCTTCGATCTCAGCAGGCCAGCGTGCCGTACAGATTTCGGTGCTCAGACAATGCTGGCCACTGTCGACGTGGAACTGCCAGCCATGCCACGGGCACGTCACGACGCCTGCCTGAAGTGTTCCTTTTCCGAGTGGGCCGCCGGCATGCGGGCAGATTCCGTCAAGCACGTGGTAGTTGTCGCCTTCGCGATAGACTGCAAAAATTTTTCCCACAGCGACAACTTCCCGGCCAGTCCCGTCGGGAAGTTCTGAGGTGGCAATCAGCGGGATCAGTGCCATCGAAAGCTCCGTGAATAATGATCTGTCAGCACAACCGGATGCTGCCGGGGATAAGTCTGCTGTCTTCCTGCCTGTGTTTGTCAGATCTGATCAGTACCAAGTGAGCCTTTGAGCTGTTCCTGAAACTCTGTCGCAGAGACAATATCCAGCTGCTCGCGAGCGTATTGCAGTCGGGAAGCAATATCCATCGAGATCTTTTCTTCGTGGTATTCATTGGTGTTCAGGAAGCTGTCGAGTGCCTTGACGTGTCGTTGCCAGAGCGACTGCTGCTGCTGCTGACGACGATCGAGTCGTTCAGCGTACCATTCAGAACTGAGCATGGATGAGCGGGTAAAGAGCTGTCGGAATTCCGGAGAATGCGCAGTGAGTCCTTCCCATGTACCGTCGCGCATGATGTGCAGCAACGCTTTCAGCGGCGGGCAGGCAAGGTCCACGGAACCATCTTCGAAGTACTGACCGGCGATGCGCCGTTGCGCCTCCGCGATATAGAGAATTCCATCTGCAAATGCATCGGCATCCTGTGATTCCGGGCGAAGAATGGATTCCTCAAAGACCTTGCGAGGATTATCGAACACTCGGCCGGCAAAACGTCGTACGAACCTTGTGTTGATCCGCCAGCCCAGCCGACTGGCAGGGATTTCCACTCCGTTGTGGGCGTAATCCTGCAGAGGTTCGAGCAGACCTTCTCGGATCATGAATTCAGCAGACCGTTCTTCAGCGGTCAGACGGCACCAGATTTCGGGAATCAGCAGACTGATGTCGTGATCCACGCGGAGGCTGGAACCGATGTGTCCGGCGGGTGTGGAGAATCCATCAAGGCCTGTGAGCAGAAAACTGACCAGTGCGTTGTTGAGGTCTGTGATTGGCCGCAGACAGTTGAAGGGACCTTTGGTGAGGGCGCCTTCGCTGCCGGCGCCCGTGGTTGACGGACTTTTTCCGGTGAGGGCACTGATGAAATCCATGAACAGCTCAGGCAGTTCCTGATAATGGATCG
>JALQUR010000213.1 GCA_023260695.1 Planctomycetaceae bacterium | reverse complement strand
ACCGCGTAGGGCGAGGCCTCGTTCACCGTGATGTCGGCCACGCTCAGCTTGCGGTCGTCATCCTTGGGCGCCGTGGTGTTCTCGGAGCCGTTGTCGTTGAAGATCGTGCCCGCGCCCTGGTCGGTGAGGGTCGCGGTGGCGGTGGTGGTGGCGGTCGCTACGGTGGTGGCGGCGGTGGCTACGGTGGTGGTCGATACTGATCGACTGGCTGTACGAACCAACAGGACAGGGCAGCAATTGGGCTGCCTCAGGATCCAAAGCTCTCCTCAGCATGTGCTGACCTGACTTGTCTCGCGGACGATTCTTTCGTCAGTGTACCACTCAGCGATGATGATGTTTTCCGACCGCGGGATTCTCCCCGTGGTTGTCGGAGTAGTGACGGGAATCAAGCTCGGAACGCCCAGCGTTTCGAGCTTTTTTTGTTTTCTCTTCGCAGAGCAGCACCCCCCAATGCAGACAACCATCACCCTCCGGGAAACTCCACATCGCCCATACGTCATTCCGGAATGAAATTACCTCCCGTCTGGTTACTGCAGCCCGATCGCAGCCCGGCGTCTGCTCCTGATCCTGTCTCCTGCCGCCTGCTCAACGCGGCTCTCGAAGACTTTCAGCACTGCGGATGATCCGCAACACACCCAGCAACAGACCTGCCAGTATTGCCGGTGCAGCTGTCGCCAGCAGTGTCAGCCCCAGTAACGCTTCGGTTCTCGCAAAGTGCATCTCGTTATACAGCCGATTCACGACCAGCTCGATCGCTGGCGGCCGCAGGATCGATGACACCGTGACATTCCAGAAGCACCATTGCGCCGTGAGCAGCCAGGCCATCACCCACCGCCCGTCACTCAGTTCCCACAGCAGTCGCGCAGCAGCACGCCGTCGCGCCGGCTCGGCGGCACACTGCAGCAATTCGGCAGAATGTACTGCTGCCTCGCCCGCCGAACTTCGCAGCAGCAGCACCAGCACCACCGCTCCGGGCAGAACGCTGATGACCAGACCAGCCAGCAACGGCACAAATGTATCCCTCAATCCGAGCAGAAACGGCAGCTGAAAACTGAACTGCAGCAGCAGTGCGACAACCAGATTCCCACTCAGCCCAGGTAACAGCAGCAGCAACAGCAACGCTCGCCGAAATCCCTGCAGACGCTGTTGCAGCAGTCGAGTTGCCAGCGCCAGCGCGCCAGCAGCCGCCGCAAATGCAAAACCCAGAGACACCGCCAGCTGAATCAGCGTCCGTCGCAGCATCCCTGCGGATTCAGCAAGCAACGACAGCCCGGAGATGCCTGGCAGCAGTCCGCCAAGAAGTGGCAGCAGCACGTACAGCAACCACAAGCCGCCGCAGCCGAGCAGGACAAGAGCATCCGCTGAAGAACGGCCGGAGACCTGATTAACGCGGTCCCCGGAATGTTCATCTCCGGATTTACGCAGGCGACCTCCCACCCACAGCAGCAGCAACAGCAACAGTTCAGGGACCAGAGGATAAGGCGTCAGCCGCAGCAGCTCGGATTGCTGCAGACCCGCCGCTGATGCATCAAATAACCAGACCGACCATGCCACCGGGGAGCGATCAATCTGCATCAATGCAGCCGTTTCAAATTCCTGAAAGACACGCAGCCCCAGCACACACCACAGAAACAACTCAGGCTGCCAGCTGTTTCTCAGCCACAATGACCACCAGCCGCGCAGCCAGACGATCGGCGCAAGACGCGGTCTGAGCAGTTGCCACGAATGCAGAGCGGTTGCAGCGTCCCCCGCTGCAGGAAGCAGATAACGCAGTAGCAGCCCGGCAGCCGTGCTGCGAGCAAGCTGCAGGAGCAGATACAGCAACTCTGTAAACACCCCTGTGTTTTCAGCTGACAACCCGGTCAGCAGTGCCCACTCGGAGGCGGCAATGCGGTAGTGAAATCCAGGCAGCAATTCCGGGACGACCACTGGCGCAACGCCGACACTGACCCGCAGCATCCGCGCTGTTGCTGTACCGGCAGCGGCAGTCCAGCGGCAGACTGCGGCGGAGCAGGGCAGTGCAATGCCAGCAACCAGAATCGCTCTGAGCAGAGTCAGGAGCACCGCCGCCTGCAGAGTGATCCCGGTCATTCGCTGAATCCTTCAGAGCCTGTCCTCAGTCGGACGGATGGATCCCGCGGGCAAGTTCATCTTCCCACTCATCCAGCAACGGCCAGTCCACCGCACACGTCCCAAAGTCGGCCATGTGCTGGTACTGATCAAGCCGATCAATTGCTGACTGCAGCAGGCGGGAATCATTCCGGAATGCCGGACCGTGACTGGGCAGCAGCCACTCCACATCACTCTGCTGAATCCTGCGCAGTGAGGAAATGAAGTCCGGGAGATCAGAACCGTGATGGGCGTCGATGCTGCCGACACAGCCGTCACGAAAAATGTTATCCCCGGAGAACAGCAGGTTGCCACAACGGAATGACAACTGCCCGACCGCATGACCGGGAGTATGCCAGACTTCCAGATCCAGCTCACCCAGCCGGATCTTCTCTCCTCCGTTGATCTCCCGGTCGATTTTCATACTGGGCAGATCAATGGAAATATCCTGAGCCGGAATCTCAGCAAACGCAGCGATGCGATCATTGCTTTCCAGAATGCTGCGAGCATCCGGATGCGCCAGCAGCTGCGCTTCCGGAAGCAGCTCCTTGGCCCGGAAGAAACCCTGCACATGATCTGCGTCCGCATGCGTCGCGATCAGATAGCGACAGCTGGCAAGTGAGAAATCCAGCTGGCGAATCAGATCGATCAGCTCGTCCACTGTGTCTTCATAGCCAATGTCCATCAACAGCCAGTCGGATCCCGAATAAACCAGGTAGACACAACAGCCGAAGCGCCGCTGAGCCTGGTAATTCAGCTCAATGACATTGGGGAATAAATGACGACGTTCGAGCATCTGACATCCTGTGAGTGTGCTGCAGAATGCGGCGAAATTGCTGGCCCGAAGAACACACAGACCAGCAGGAGTATTGAAGGGAATCCGCACTGTTTTCGACTTGCTGACATGAATGGTCAACAGAGAATGTCGCCAGTGCAGGGCAGAATGGCTCCGCTCACGCAGAGTCCTGACAGTATAGCAGGAACTGCCGATTCAGGATACCTTCACAGCTCTGCAGGGGCTGTCCTGCCACCACGATCACACCGCTCTGTGGTCGTGCAGCAGATTTTGTCTAGAATCCCGCAGTCGTGCGTCGCAGCACTTCGTCCACGCCACAAATCGTCAGCGCCACACATCTGGCCCAGACAGCAGTTTTTCAGACCACCCCCTGTTCCGCTGGATTCAATTATGGACGCCTCTTCGCTGATTACGGTACTCTCACGCTTCATTCATGTAGGCACAGCTGTTGTTCTTGTCGGCGGTGTCACAGCGATTCGCTATGTGGTAGCTCCCGCACTTGCGAATCACCCGGAGCAGATGGAAGCCATTCGCCAGCGCTGGAAAAAGTTCGTGCACGCGGGAATTGGACTGTTTCTCCTGTCCGGCGGTTACAACTACATGCTGGCAATCTCCGCTCACAAGGGTGATGGTCCCTACCACGCCATGCTCGGAATCAAGATGCTGCTGGCTCTGGTGGTCTTCTTCCTCGCCTCAGCCCTCGTGGGACGCTCCGCCGGAACTCAGAAGTTTCGCGATGATGCGGCACGCTGGAAAACAATCATTATCCTGCTCGCATTCTGCATCATCGGGATCAGCAGCTTTGTGAAGATTCGAGGCGTGCCGGAGCCCCCTTCAGCGACAACGGAAGCCTCTGCAACGGCGGAAGAATAACAGCCGCGGAAGAATAACAGCGGCGGCGGGTTTCAGTCATTCAGTCCGAATTCTGCTCGCAGGGCTGTCGCTGCACGCTCGGCGTCTGATTCAGCAATAGCGATGCTGATCTTCACCTCACTCGTACACACCATCAGCACATTGACGCCCTCACGAGCCAGCGTACCGAAGACACGCCGTCCGACGTCCGTATGACTGCGAAGTCCGATTCCGGAAATCGTGAGTTTGCAGATGTTGTCGTCCGATGAACTGAGTTCATCAACGGCATCGGCTCCGGACAGGGACTGCCGCAGCGCCGGAAGCATCGCCCTGGCTGCTGCCAGACTCTCCCGCGGGATCGTACAGGAAACATTGGCCAGCCCCTGCAGCGGCAGGTTCTGAACAATCAGATCCACCAGAATGTCCTCAGACGCAAGCGCTCCGAAGATCTTCGCCGCCACGCCAGGTGCATCCGGGATACCGGTCAGTGTGAGTCGTGCCTGGGACAGGTCAATGCTCACATCACTCACCAGAATGCTCTCCATACTGTCCAGACCAGCGACGATTTCGGCCACCATTTCCGGAGTCAGTTCGCTGCTGCCCGCGGATGCAGCAACAGCGGAATCATCTGTGGCTGCAGCAGGTTCCAGGTGCAGATCAAATCCGTCATGAATCACATTGACTGCCTGCTCACACTGATTCTGGCCGATCAGCACAGAGACGCGAATCTCGCTGGTGGTCACCACCTCCACGCTGATGCCGTGCTCCGCCAGGATCTGAAACAGCCGCGAAGCAACACCGGAATGCGTCTTCATGCCTTCGCCCACAATGGAGACTTTCGACAGTCCCGTCCGGCTGGCAACGTTGTCCGCACCCAGCTTATCGGCCGCCTTTCTGACGGCAACGAGTGCTTCTGACAGCTCTGACTCTGCAACAGTGAAGGAGATGTTGGCTGCCCCGGCGCGAGCAACATTCTGCACCACCATGTCCACCGGGATTTTTGCCGCAGACAGCGATGCAAACAGATCGCTCATCACCCCCGGCTGATCGGCAACACCGGAAACCGTAATCAGAGCCTCGCCACGCACTGCAGCGACTCCACTGACCATCGCCGGGGATACTCCGGAATCATGAGCAATCAGAGTCCCGGAAGCGTCAGAATAGGAGGGCCGCACTCGCAGCGGAACGGAATACTTCTTGGCAAATTCGATGGACCGCGAATGCATTACTCCGGCACCAAGACTGGCCAGTTCCAGCATTTCATCATAGGAAATTCGCTCGACTTTGCGCGACGAACTGACCATTCGCGGATCTGTGGTGAAGACACCTTCGACGTCGGTGTAGATCTCACACATTTCCGCATCAAGCACAGCCGCCAGAGCCGTCGCAGTGGTATCGCTGCCGCCACGACCAAGCGTGGTGATATTCATGCGCGCATCCACGCCCTGAAACCCTGCCGCAATCAGGATATGCCCCTCACCCAGCAGCTCCCGCATGCGGTCCGTGGAGATCCGCCGGATCCGAGCACGCGTGTGGGATTCATCCGTGAGCACTCCGATCTGAGCACCGGTCAGACTGGTCGCCTGTTCCCCGAGTTCATGCACCGCCATGGCCATCAACGCCACTGACTCCTGTTCACCGGTAGCCAGCAGCATGTCCATCTCACGCGGACGAGGATTCTGAGTAATGGCATTGGCAAGTTCCACCAGCTCATCAGTTTTCTGCCCACGGGCGCTGACGACCATCACGACGTCATGGCCATTTCGGCGAGCCTCAACGGCGCGAGCTGCCGCTCGGCGAATCTTCTCCGGATTCGCGACACTGGTCCCGCCAAATTTCTGTACGATCACTGACACGCTGAACACCTCTGCTGAAAATTGAATCAACTGAACAACTGCCTGACTGCGATGTTCAGTTTGCGGCCCCTGTTTTGAAATCTGTCCCGAGGAAAAGCAAACCTGCCTTGCCGACAGACGCACATGAGTCCGGAATTTCGTTCTTCCGGGAATGCGCGGCACCCGTTTTCTCATCCTGAACACATGATCGCAGCAGTGGAGCAATCCAGCGGGATCAGGCCCTCACTCCGGCCGGCCGTTGCATTCCGCCACCAGCTGCAGCATCCGCTCCAGCACTTCGTCGATGCTGAGCTCAGAAGTTTCCAGGATAATCGCATCGTCAGCCGGCCTCATCGGGGCCAGTTCGCGTTCCTCATCCCGCTGATCCCGATCCTGAATCTGCTGCTGCACTTCCTGCAGAGACTGCACGATGCCACGCTGCTGCAGGTCTCGCACCCGCCGTTCAGCTCGAGCAGAGACGCTGGCGGTCAGGAAGAATTTGCATTCTGCACGTGGAAAAACAACCGTTCCCTGATCACGACCTTCCGTGACCAGACTTCCACCGTCTCCCACCTCGCGCTGCAGCTCCACCATCCGCTCACGGACATCCGGACTGGCGGCCACAATCGATGCGGCCGCAGAGACTTCAGGGGATCGAATGGCCAGCGATACGTCCTCTCCGTTCAGAAGCAGTCGGTCCTCAATGAACTGCAGCTGAGCAGACCGGGCGGCAGTCGCTGTCGCGGCACGATTCGCCGGTTCGGCGCTGGCACGCAGCACCGCCAGCGCGATCGCCCGATACATTGCGCCGGTATCCAGAAATCGAAAACCAAGCCGCTCCGCCAGCAGACGCGAAACGGTACTCTTACCTGAACCGGCCGGACCATCGATGGTGATGATCATGAACGTCCAATCCCTGACCAGAGGAAAACGATTCTGAGCAACAGCTGGGAACTCCGCCAGACTGTTGACTCACACAGGGTGCAGACGAACAGCCGGGATGAGAGCATACCGAATCCCCGCTGAATTCCCACGCCACAGTCAGCAATGCGGGTCGGGTTACCATTCCACGGACGCCAATGCTGCAACAGACAGACTGGGCCATTCCATTCTGCAGATAATCCGCTGTTTGCAGCACAGGAATTCACGCACAACCTGTCAAGCTGAGTGAATGCTGACTACACTTCCGATTATTGCCGACAGCAGAGCATGCTCAGAGGAAACAAGTTGTGAGCTCGGGATCGGAAAAGGACCGCATCAAAACGCTGCGTACGGTTCTGGCAGGAACAGTTCCAGGCGCCTATCTCGCCGAATCCCGCGTTGTCAGGCGCGTGATCCGCGAGCAGTACGGCTTTGTCCAGCTGTCGGCCGCCATCCCGCATATCGAATCCCAGATCGTCTCAGCTGAGTGTCTCTCCACTCACGTGCACCCGGATGAACTGGGGCTGGATGACTTTTCCGAAATCCCGGCCCGCTGCATCCTGCTCTCACAGCCCACTGACAGTGAACTCAATGACTGGTCCGAAGAACAGCTGCTGCTGCTGCTGTGGCGGCGACTGTTCCATGCCAGTATCGATCGGGAACTCTCAGAAACGTCATCGCCAGCGCTGCAGCGAAGTTTTGCTCAGCAGAAAATCGCTGAACTGGGACAGGTGGAATTTGACGAGGCGCACTTTGTTCTCCGCAGCGAGTATCGCCTCATCGATCCGGTTTCTCGTACTGAGGCATTACGAGAATTCTGCGCGACCTACCTCGAGTTTCTCTGCTTCGAACCGGATCTGATTGAAACCTGGTTCCCGTCCGTCCCGCAGGCTCTCAATATCCGCCATCTGCTGCCGGACAGTTTTGACTTCGCCGGCCTGCTGCAGCAGACCCGCCCACCTGGTGCTCAGGAACCGGACCTGACTTCGCACGTGGCTCGTGACGAGGCTGGACTCTCCCGGACTAGAAAAGACTGGTCGCTCAATCTGAAAATCCCCAGCTCCGGACGTTCATTCGCCCGTGCCATACGCCGCAGTGAACGAGCCACCGAACGCGGCAATACTTCCGCAGCTATCGTTCACGCCATGGCAGCCCGGCAGCTCGCAGCCAGTACCGAACAACAGCAGCAGGCGAACAACGCAGTTCAGACGCAGATTTCCTTTCTGGTGCGGCGACTGCAGCGCGCCATCAACTTCTCCCAGGAAGAATCACCCGCATGGCAGGAGTCATTCAGGGAACTGGCCAACAACGCCATTCACGGATTCTGGATTGCCGAAAAACGACTGCTGTATGACATCCAGAAAGTCTGCCTCGACCATGAACGTGTGACCTATAAGGTTGACCTGCTGACGTGGATAATGAGCCGCGGAAAACGACCGCTGCGACGCCCCCTCGGGTCGCTCCGCGAGGTCATGATGACCAGACACCTCGCATCCGCTGCCGCACGTCTGGTGTCGGTTCGTCTGAGCGGAAATGAGCGTGATCGCCTGAATCGGCTGCTGCACAACGCCGCCAGACTCGCAGAAATGCAGATGCGAAATCGCATGCGGCCGATTCTGAAACAGACCTTCGAAGATGTAGGACTGGCACCCGCCAGTATCCCGGAAGAAGTCGCCAGTGATAAAATGATCGAAGATGCACTCGACTGCATCACGGATCGCGGCTATCTGTCCATGGGATATCTCCGCGATTC
>JALQUR010000004.1 GCA_023260695.1 Planctomycetaceae bacterium | reverse complement strand
GTCATGCTACCTTCCCTCCTGAGACCAGCGCGCACGAACCCCGCCAAATAACAAACGCATCCCGCAGACAATGTCCGGGGACGGCAAGCAACCCTGCCTCAGTGCAGGGGATTATTCAGAGGGGAGCAGCGAAACGCTGGTTTGATTTTGACAGTTCGATTCATCGACAGGTGCAGAATTCCTGCCGGCGAATGGCTCACTCAACGGGCCTGATATTAACCACCTCGCCGGGACTGTCAAACGAGTCAACAGCATTTCCCGATTCACCTTTTTGCCGTCGCATTACGGAAACTCCGACTGGCGCGATTCAGAAAAAAAGGCTGTTCAGGGCGACGTTTCTCTTCGGGGAAACACAACCAACGGCCGCTCTTATTTCTCCGCAGAAATGTCGACGAAACACGCATAAAAACCACTTCCACCGCCCCAGTCCGTGGGCCACTCCGGTGTCAGAATATTCACACTTCCGTACTCCCCGGATGCGTCCTGCAGACCGCCAAAGGGCATGCAGACCACACCCCTCTGAACCTCCTCCGACAAACAACAGATTGCTCGAACACACCCCTGCTCGTTTGCAACAGAAACTTTCGCGCCGTCCTGCAGTCCACGCTCTGCGGCATCCTCCGCATGGATCTGCAGTGTGAGTTCCCCTGCTCTGCGCCGGTGCGGCTCCTGATGACTGTAGCTGCTGTTGAGGAAATGCAGCGCTTTGCCCGTGACCAGCTGCAGACGTCCCGGTGGCGAAATGGGAATCTCTCCGGGGATTGGCGGCGCTGCTGCACCCGACTCTGAAAGTGCACTCGTAAATAATCTGGCACGCCCTGAAGGCGTGGCAAATCCGCCCTCCGCAAATGGCATCCATTCAGCTGCGTGATGCAGATGCAGATAACCGTGCTGCAACAGGCTTTCCAGAGTGATTCCTGTCAGCAGCGGATGATCGCTGTCCAATGCAGTACGCAGCAGTTGCTCATCGGATTCAAACAACCACGGTTCTGTTCTGCCCATTGCTTCTGCCAGGCGTCGGAAGAATTCCGTGTTGGAAACACTTTCTCCGCACGGCAAAATCGCTGGACGATTCAATGACAGATAATGGTGCCCCCACGAAGGCACAATATCCAGATGCTCCAGCTGACTGGTCGCTGGCAGAACAAGGTCGGCATAACGAGCTGTATCTGTCAGAAACAGGTCATGGACAATCGTAAACAGATCCTCCCGCTGAAGACCCTGCCTGACCAGATTCTGATTCGGCATGGTCACCGCCGGGTTGCTGTTGTAGACCAGCAGACTGCGGACCTGGCCCCGCTCCGGTGTACCGGTCAGAATTCCGCCAAGATCTCGCATGTTCAGACTTCGGCAGTCAGGCAGCCACGTATCCGGCTTCAGCAGTCCATCAATGTTGAGAGCTGCGAACTGGAAAGCTCCGGTTGATCGGGCCAGCCCGCCACCACGGTAACGCCACGCCCCGGTGA
This sequence comes from Planctomycetaceae bacterium, assembly GCA_023260695.1. Taxonomy (GTDB): domain Bacteria; phylum Planctomycetota; class Planctomycetia; order Planctomycetales; family Planctomycetaceae; genus SXXK01. The sequence continues at coordinate 23,026 of JALQUR010000004.1, read as the reverse complement.
TCACCGGCAAACAGGCGAGGGTCCGAAACATCATCGCCCCGTTGGGGTGATGTTCCAGACCAATCAACGGCCGCAGAACCGCAGGTCTGACCGTTGCATACTCTCTTGCAAAGGTCTCAATCTGCTCTGCACTCAGCCCTGTTACCGGAGCAGCCAGGGCCGGCGTGTACTTCCCAACATGCTCAGAAAGTTCAGCAAATCCCTCGGAGTAACGCTGGATGTAATCCATATCCGCCAGACCGTCGCGGATAATCACGTGCATCATCGCCAGCATCAGTACAGTATCAGTCCCCGGACGCACCGCCAGATGCTGGTCTGCAGCTGCTGCAGTTCGCGTGCGAATCGGGTCGACTACGATCACTCGAGCCCCCTGCCGACGAGCTTCCTGGATCACTGGCCACAGATGCGAATTGGTCACAAGAGTATTTGTGCCCCAGAGCACAATCAGTCGACTGTAAACAAGATCCTCGGGGTTGATCCCCGTACCGCACCCCTGAGTAGCACACAGACCCTGATGAGCAACATTGCCGCAGATGCTGCGTTCAAGCTGACTGCAGCCCATTAATCCAAAAAGTCTCATGTCCAGTGAACTGTGCTGAATCAGTCCCTGATTGCCAGCAGAACTGAATGGCAGAATCGACTCTGCTCCGAATTCGGCAATCAGTGCCCGCCAGCGTTCCCCAATCTCAGCCAGAGCAGCTTCCCACGAAATCTGCTCAAACTCCCCTGCCCCCTTGCGGCCTGTACGACGCAGCGGATGCAGCAGACGCTGCGGATGATAAACGCGTTCCAGATAATGGCTCACCTTGGCACACAGAACCCCTCGAGTAAACGGGTGCTCCGGATCCCCGTACAGACGCACAGCCCGACCATCTGAGACTTCCGTCTTCCAGCTGCAGGTATCCGGACAATCGTGTGCACAGACACCATGAATGATCTGCAGCTGTTCTGAATCCGCCACCATCGCGACACCCCGCAATCAATCAGACAGTAACTGCCAGACGATGGTCAGCAGTCCAACCGCGCCGCAATATGCTGAGAACCGGTGCATTCGTCCCTGTGCCAGCAATGCCAGCAGCCAGCGCAGCGCCAGCAGACCCGTCAGAAAACTGACCGCCGCTCCGACCAGCAGCGGGAGCAGTTCTTCAGCGACGGATGTTTCCTGCTGCATCAGACTGATCACTTCCAGCAGCGCAGCACCACCAACGGCCGGCAAAGCAAGCTGAAACGAAAAACTCGCCGATTCCCGACCGGAAAGTCCGCACAACAAACCGCCACTGATTGTCATTCCAGCCCGGGAGATACCCGGCAGAATTGCAACAGCCTGCATCGCCCCAATGACCATCGCTCGCCCCATCGTCAATGACTCTCCGGAATCTTCCTTCCCGGCTGCTCGCTGGCAACGACGTGTGAGCAGAAGTATCACTGCTGTGAACAACAGACAGCAGCCAGCCATCAGTGCGTTATCAAATACAGGTTCCATCATGTCACGCAGGAATACACCGACACAGGCAACCGGGATCGAAGCCATCACAATCCGGAACAGACGCTCTCGCTGCCGTGTCAACGCCAGCAGTTCGCGGAAGTAGACGACGACTATCGACATCAGGGTTCCGGCGTGCAGAGCAATTTCCATGGTCAGACCGGCGAAGATTTCCGGCAGCCCACCGTCAGTCAGCTGTCGTAACAATGCCTCCGCGATCACCAGATGACCGGATGAACTGATGGGCAGGAATTCCGCGATTCCCTGCACCAGCCCGAGGATGATCGCGTAGATGATTTCCATGAAAATGACCTGATCACTGAATACAACGCAGAAGATACCATGCAGCCGCAAAGGCTGTACCGCTGAACCGTATGCGAATCAATCAATCGTCGCACTGCCGAGCAGGCAGATTGTCTGGCAGTACGGGACTTTTCAGGCAGGTTCAATTCTCTGAAATCGAATCTCGTCCGCCCGCAGATTACACCACTCCAGCCCCAACCCTTGACACACTTTCGGAAACCATTCATCGACTGCCTGCTGAGCCGACAGTTCGGTGACCATCCTGCTGGCCGGTTCACAGGACTTCAGCAGGAGCAGGTCAGAGAAGCCGAATTCCGTGGCGAGTGAAGCGGCAATCGAATCACTGGTCACACCCCAGTGAGCCGGCAGAGCGCGAGTTCGTTCAGCGAATCCGGAATTCAGACACCGATACACATCCAGCACCGGTATCCGCCCGTCTGCAGGTGGCCGACGCAGATCCGCAGGATCATGAATGAGCCGCAGCGTTTTGCCTGTTCTTGCCAGCAACCCGGCGTTAAAACCCATCGCAGCGACAGCTGCGTCATGGCTGGCAGCCGGGGAAAGTTGAAACTGACGATCCATCCTTCTGATAATATCGGCCGTCCCGCCCCCACCGGGAATCACAACCACAGGTGTCTGCAGAATTGCAAACAGTCGCTGCAGACGCTCGTCAAGGTCCGGCAGGCTGAGCAGGCTGCCCCCCAGTTTGACCACCTTCTTCGCTTCCGCCATCCGTATCCCCAGACCACCACAAAATCATCAGCCCGTGCGCCGTGACACTGCTTTCCGCCGGTAGATATCCTGCTGTGCAGCATCGTAACAGGATCGCATGCACTGCGGTAAACAGTTCTTCCAGCAGACTCTCAGTACCCCTGACAGGATTTCTTCGTGGACCACCTTCAGATCAACCGGAGTGCATGGAATCGCCTTGCTGATTCCGGCAGCCAGTTCGCTCAGACCGCAACAGACAGGGAATGTCGGGAACCACTGCGGACACTCGACTCGCGTGGCTGGATCCCCGCCAGTGTGGCGGGCCTGAATGTACTTTGTCTGGCTGGCGGAGGCGGCTGGCAGTCAGTCCTGTACGCTACCGCCGGGGCCAATGTAACGGTTGTCGATGTCAGCGAGTCCATGCTCCGGCTGGACCAGCAGGAATGCCGCCGCCGAGGGCTCACGGTGCAGACTGTCCAGACGTCCATGGAAGATCTTTCCATGCTTGCAGAGGACTTCTTTGACATCGTGCATCAGCCGGTGAGCACGTGCTATATCCCATCACTCGTGCCGGTCTACCGCGAAATTGCTCGCGTAATCCGTGATGACGGCATCTACATTTCACAGCACAAACAACCGATCAGTCTGCAGATCAGTCACCGCAACGAACGCGATCAGTTCGTCGTCGGACTGGAATACTTTCACAGTGGTCCTCTGCCGCAGTTCGCCGATCGTCACTACCGCGAGGATGGAACTACGGAATACATGCACCGGCTCGAACAACTGCTTGGTGAACTCTGCCGATCCGGATTCCTGATTGAAGACTTCAGTGAACCACGCCGGGCTGACCCGAAAGCTGAAGTCACTCACTTCGGTTATCGCGGACGCTTTATTCCGCCATACCTCCGCATCAAGGCACGCAGACGAACGCGTCAGGCCGGAGAGCGAAGCGGCAATCTGCACAGTTCCGGAATCTGGATTCCGGGAGCCGACAGATAGTGTTGGCTCGAAAGCTGACCACTCAGCAGATCGCTGCTGAATCCATCACATCGATCAGTTGGTGCCGAAGACAGTCGCCGCTCGAGTGGAACTCATTTCCGCGCTGTAAGGCTCAGCAACAAAGACGCGTCGTGCCGCGTCGTAGTTCCCGAGGTCAGCAAGCAGTCGCACAATCAACTGCCAGCGAACCGCATCCAGTTCCGGGTCAGAATTATACATGGATCGCTGAATTACGATCGGGAACGGAGTTGCTGGCATGCGGGCCGCAATCTCGGCGATGTGATCCAGGCCTCCCGGAGTCAGCTCTGTCGTGCTGCCGACGAATTCATTGCGATAAATCACGAAGTCAGAGGCCTCGGCATTTTCCTGCATCACATGCCAGTGAGATCTGACAATCGATCCCAATGGCATTACGTTGGGAATTGGATACAGCGACGGAGGATAATAGTTATCGCTCCACGGCCACTCTGAACTGGGTATATTCGGCACCGGGATCCGGACTCCATTGGTGCAGTCGTTACAACTGCCGGACACGGAAGGTGCGCAGCCAACGGCCAGTCCGCACAGCAGCAGTGCCGCCAGCGGCAACAGTGTTCGCGATTTGCAGTTCTGAGATTTCATCCGACCAGCTTCCCAAATTGAAACGAAAATGCCCCCCCTCAGTCTTCGCTGAGCCGGCATGCGACCTCTGGGTCGCCCACGTTTCTGCAACCTGCGTTTATTGTCCCCATGACCAGCCGGTCGAAGTCGGCTGAGGTCCCGAAGAAAAGCCGGGGCGCTCCCCACTCACCGTTTCCACAGTTCTTTGTTTCTCTCTTGAGAACAGACCCAGTCCGGGGAACCAGCCTCCGGATTTCTGAATCGTATTACCGGCAGGAACAACTTCACCGAAGCCACGGTCGTTACTGCCCAGTCCCATGCCGCGATTTGCACTCGGTGCCACCTGTGGCAGCTGCGGCGGGTATCCCGGCGGTATACTCATACCCTGCTGCGGATATCCAATCGGCTGCATCGGAGCTGACGGATAGCCACCCATGTACGGTCCCGGGTTACTGGGGAGCCCGAAAATCGGTGGCTGCGACCCCATCTGGGTCTGCCCCTGAGGAATGGGTCGTAGATCGCCGTATCCAAGCGGTGGCAACTGGTACAGAGTGTGATCCGGCACTCCCTCTGTCCGAGCGTGCTGATAAATCTCTTCATCCGTGGGTGGCTGAGCGTTGTAGCCAGGCAAAGGCGGAACTTCATCCGCATTCATCGGACGCACGATCTCGGGAGATACCAGTACCAGAAGTTCCGTCTCAATCAGGGAATTCGCCTTGGACTGGAAGACACGTGGACCAAGCCACGGAATATCCCCCAGCAGCGGGATCCGACTGATCTCCACCAGAGTCTGACTCGAAATCAGACCGCCGATTGCAAAAGTCTGTCCCTCGCGAAGTTCAACGGTCGTCTGAACACGCTTGACATTCGTCCCGGGAATCCCGGCGACTGCATTCGAGGAGCTGACCGAACTGAATTCCGGCTGAACCTGAAGTCGAATCAGATCACGATCGATGACTGTGGGAGTAACAACCAGACTGGTACCAAACCCGCGGAAGGAAGTGGATGATCCGCCACCAAGCCCCTGAACCGTCGGTACAGCAAACTCACCACCGGCCAGAATACTTGCCCCGGTGCCGCTGAGTACAACAATTCGCGGTTCAGCCAGCAGGCGAATCGTACCGTTCGACTGCAACCAGTTGACCATCAGCGAGATTTCTCCATTGTTGAAGATCCCGCTCAGTGTGCCGCCGCCTCCTCCAGTGCCGCCAGTACCCAGAGTACTGCCGTTGCTGAAGACAAGATCCCAGTTGATGCCGAAGTTCTTGAGTGCAGATCGGTTCAGTTCCGCGACAATTACCCGCAGCGAAACGTTGTACTCGCCAGGAACAACCAGTTCATTGATCACCAGCATAAGTACGCCGGGCTGCCCCATCTGGCTGCCGTTTGCTCCACCCTGAGTATTGGGGTTCAGTCCCAGTCCCGCGTTACCACCGATAATGGAGTTCCCAAGACCGCCACCAGGCGTCGTAAGTCCAGACGATATCGCCATATTGACGACTGAGAGAATATTCGCGGCCTCTTCTGCATCGAAAGCTGTACCACGAACGATCACCTGGTTGCCCAGAGGAATCAGGTTCACCAGTGAGTTGGGATACAGAACCTGCAGTCGACGTTCCAGCCGGCCAAGATCAACTGTGCGCTGCTCCTCCAGACTGGCATCACGGATGACCGTAAGTTCGTAGATCACGGGATCCGGGTCGTCCTCAAACCACATTGTGAGATCGGTGCGACCAAGAGTCAGGCCAACCAGACTGATTTCATTCTCAGCGTACTGGACAAAGTTGGCGACTCCCGGGTCGGTGATCGCAATTCGCTCAACACGACGATTCATGATGAGCAGACGGCTGTGGTTCTCTTCAATCTGAAGATAGTACTGCGGGCGCACGACACGATTAATGTTGGGACTCAGAGTTGCGTCAACCTGCCCACTCACCTCAGGACTGTCAAAACGCAGTCCATTCTGCGCCTCAGCGCGGGATGACAGCAGTGTCACGAGCAGCGTGCACAGCAATAATCCGACGAGAATCCGTCGGATCATTGCAGTAGAACCCCCGCCGCCGGACGTTCTGTGTTGATTGGACCTGTCAAACAACATTCGAGATGCTCCTTCCATGTCGCACCCCAGTTCAAATCGATCAGATAACGATGTGAGTACTGCGGGCAAGCTGCCGGAAACACAATCCAGCGTTCACCGAAGCAAATTGGTACCTTCGCCCCAGCCCATACAATCCATGAACTCACCGTGTCTCTATCGTCGATCTGCCCCCTTTTGTTTCAGTCAGAAACCATGACTTTTGAAACAATCGTGACTGATCTGCCGGTAATACTGATTTCGGCAGATACTGCGTGGTTCCACCACCTTGATGCCGCAGCCAAAGCGGGTACACCGGCAATGCAGGCCACAAACTCGCAAAGAAATCCTGCAGACCGGCAAATCACGCCGACAGCAGCAATCTCCGGAGTCTGCCCCAACTGAGCGATTCAGACGAAATCAGCCGAGACCACGAATATTCTGCTGCAGAAACTGCCGCAAAACGATTCACAGGCTCGGCTGATGTCCGGGCACCACAAGGGTTCCCGTCAGATTCATGCGTTGCAGATCACCACACCGCGGCGTTGTAAATCACATTTCCGCCGGGGTTGTACCAGGAGTTGCGATAGTAGTGATAAGGATGCACCGGGTTGTAATGGGTGTGGTAGACGCGTGCCTTGCTGCATCCGCCACAACCACCGCCACCGCAGGATGAGCAGGAAGGTACCGCGACTGGCTGGCAACTGTTGCAGGGCGTTGATGCACAGCAGCGGCCGTTCGCGTTATAACCAATTCGCTGGCCACAACTTCCTGCTGAACGACAAGGATCTTCGCAGCAGGCAGGCTTGCACAGGCGTGGAAATCGGCCGGCAACTGCTTCTGAAGACAGACATGTCACAGACATCACTGCGGCGATCACCATCGCCAGCCCGAAGCTCAGGGAGTTTTTCATCACGTTCTCACTTTCACAGTTCTGGTCGCGACGGCTGCCTCCAGCGCACACATTACAGAACAGAATGTTCCTTCGCCGAAGATCATTGCTATTGTCAGTGTGCCACACGAATCGAGGCAGGCATCTGGAATTCTGCGATGGATAACCAAAACAGGAAAAGTTTGACGATCAGGCAATGCGCCGGAAGGTTGAAGAATGAACTCCGGAATTTCGTCGGATTTCACCGGTTATACCGAGACTGAAAGCGTCAATTATTCCGATTAATCAACTTGCAGCTGTTTCAGTTTCATGGACATGTTGTCCGTACATCGCTGAATCTGCGGGAAGGGTTACAGGTATGCGTTCAGGTATCCTCGCGATGATTGTCGGTCTGTGCATTCAGTCAGACCTTGCAGCACAGTCCTATGGAAACGGGCGATCTTCTGCCGTCTCCAGTTACCCAGCCCAGGCCGTTTCGGCAGGCGGCTACACTCAGGCAATGCCTGTTGCCGGTGGCTACTCGCCGCCGATGGTGCCGCAGTATGGACACCTCACCGGTGGCCTGCCAGCAGTGACTCCTCCGCCACTCCTTGATCTGCAGATGTGTCCGCCATTGATGTATCCGTTTACTCAGACCGACCCATGGCTGCACGGATACTTCCAGCGTCATCCGGTTTACGGCGGTTACACTCAGTTCCGCCCCTACAACTATCGGGATATTGCTGCTCAGGCTCAGATCGCTGTTCAGCATGGCGCTCCCGCTGGCATGCCATACTCTCAGCAGTTCTGGAACCGCTATCGCCGCTACTACCTCAATAATCAGCCACACATCAACTCCGATGGATTCGCACCAGGCGCCTGGGGATCAAGTCTCGACGGAAATCCTCCGCACCAGGTCTCTCCAATTCAGTATCAACCGACAACTCCCGCAGCGACCTCGCCTCAGGTCCGCGCGAATTACCAGAGTCGCTGAATGCGGTGCAGACAGCGGAGGTGATTCGCATCGTCTCTTCTGATCTGCCCCCAACGAAGTCTCCCCGCAGGAAATGCTCTGTCCTCTGTCCCGAGGACAGGGCATTTCCTCTTTTTTTGCGCTGGCTGATTGCGCCGAGGTGATTTCTGAGCAACGCTTCCCTGGACATGGACTGTGTGGACAGTCCGACTCAGCCCCTGGCAATTCTCTGTAATCAGACAGAGAACGACTCCCTTTGCGTTATACTGCCTGCCACCAAAAGCCGGCCCGGATTACAATCTGCAGCATGAACATCGTGCCGGAATATCCGCAGTAATGTCTCCCTGTTCGTAAAGTCCTCTTCACGATGCTCCAGTCTCCACTCAGCGCGTGGCACCAGAATCACAACGCTCGACTTGTCGAATTTGCCGGCTGGGATATGCCGTTGCAGTACACATCCATTGTGGAGGAGCACAATGCGGTTCGCAGCTACGCGGGTCTGTTTGATGTTTCGCACATGGGAAGAATCCACGTCACCGGCTCTGACGCAGAACCCTGCCTGGATTCGCTGCTGACCTGCAATGCAGCAGCAATGAAACCTGGCAGAATTCGCTACGCACTGATCTGCAGAGAAGACGGTGGCATCCTCGATGATGTCCTCGTGTGCCGCAACACACATGACTGGCAACTTGTCGTCAATGCTGCCAATCGTGACACAATTCTGAACTGGCTGCACAATCACATTGGGCAGAGGGACGTCTGTGTCAGCGACAGGACCTGTGAGACCGCAATGTTCGCATTGCAGGGTCCGTTATCCACAGAGATTCTTGCTCGCTGCGATTCGACTTTTTTGACTACGCTCAGACGATACACCGGCACGGAATGCGTTTCTTCCAGATTCGGCAAGGTCAGCATCTCAAGGACCGGATACACAGGAGAAGACGGATACGAACTGATTGCAGAAGCAGATCACGCAGTCTCCCTTTGGCAATCGCTGATGGAAGCCGGGAGTGACCGAGGCCTGGTAGCAGCGGGTCTTGGCTGTCGCAACACTCTGCGGCTTGAAGCGGGAATGCCACTCTATGGAGCAGAACTGACGGATCAGATCGATCCGCTGACGGCGGGCCTGAACTTCGCCGTGCAACTTGATGCTGCAGATTTCATCGGCAGGAACAGTCTGCTGAGCATTCGGGATAATCCACGACCTGACAAACGTGTTGGTCTGATTCTGGACGGTCGACGCATCGCCCGAGAACTCTGTCCAGTGCTGCATGCAGGTCAGCAAGCTGGATACGTGACTTCCGGGACTTTCTCCCCGACACTGCAGAAGTCCATTGCCATGGCCATGGTCAATCGCGAACTGACCGCGTCCGATCAGGAACTTCAGGTCGCTCTCAGAAACAGCATGGTCTCTGCACGCGTAACAGCTCTGCCCTTTTATGAGCGCTGATTCCGAATTCGCGGCACGCATTCAGAACAGACTTCCGCCGCTGTCAGAATCAGCTGGCCGCCCAGCAGAACCACTCTTTGGCGACCTGCCAAGGTGCTCAACTGTTCGCGCCGTAACAACACGCCCCCGCGGAGTGCGCTGGATGAATCCCTGCCGTAACAGGAACGGTTCCACCTCATCCTCAAGCGTATCCGCAGGCGTATTCATCGTATGCCCGATGGCCTGTAACCCCGCGGGACCCCCGCCGAATACAGTAATGATTGTCTGAAGGTATCTGCGATCCTGCTCCTCCAGACCGGCGGCATCAACGCCCTTGAGTGCCAGCGCGGCCCGTGCCACCTCGAGCGTAATACGACCATCGGCTCGGGCGTCCGCAAAATCGCGAGTCCAGCGCAGCCAGTTGTTCGCCTTTCGTGGAGTCCCTCGTGAACGCAGCGCAATCTCGTCCGCAGCAGCCGGCTCAATCTCTGTCCTCAGACGAGATGCATTTCGACAGATGATCGTCGCCAGTTCCCGGTCGCTGTAGAAATCAAGATGCTCTCGATTCACAAATCGATCACGCAGCGGAGCAGTCAGCATGCCACTGCGGGTTGTGGCGCCAATCACCGTGAAATGCTGCAGCTTCATATTGATCGTGCGTGCGTTCAGCCCTTCACCAAGCGTAATGTCCACCCGAAAGTCCTCCATCGCTGGATAGATAAACTCTTCCACTGTCGGAGGCATTCGGTGGATTTCGTCGATGAACAGCACACTGCCATGCGAAGCATTTGTCAGGTATGGCAACAGATCCTTGGGAGCCGCCAGTGAGGGACCAGCAGTGATCTGAAGATCCGTCCCCAGCTCCCGCGGGATGACCGTTGCCAGAGTGGTCTTGCCAAGTCCCGGTGGTCCGTCAAGCAACAGGTGCCCGAGGGGCTCCTGGCGTTTTCGAGTCGCTTCCAGCAGGATTCTCAGACGCTCCACCACTTCAAGTTGCCCGACGACATCTTCAAGACGAGATGGGCGCAACTCATCCTCAGCCGGCTGCTCAACTTCGTGTGATGCGTTTGAGGGAAACCCTGGTGAGCGTTCCTCACGGCCGCGAAACGCAGTCCCGCCGTCTTCCGGATACGAATCGCCGTCACCCTCAGTTATCGTGGTCTTTCTGGCCATGTTCTTCCTGTCGGCCGTCGCTGAATTCGCGGATATGCCTGCGCCCGGACTGCTGAGCAACCTGATTCTGTGTCTGAGGCTATCCGGCAATTCGGATCCCTCACTGCTTCAGCTTCTGCTCCAGACGGTCAATGATATCCTTGCCTGCCGCTGCTGAGTCCTTTTCGACCTGCAATGCCTGCTGCCAGAGTTCTCTTGCTTCCTTCTCCTGGCCCAGAGCCTGATGAATATCACCCTGGTGCTCGAGCAGTGTGGCATCACGATATTCCGGATCCGAATTAGCCTTCAGCATCGCTTCCAGAGCTTCTTCATTTCGCCCCAGCCGAAACAGCACCCAGCCCAGACTGTCGAGGTAGGCAGGATTCTCCGGTTGCGCTTCCAGCGCAATGCGGATCATCTTTTCTGCCTGCTCGAGATTTCGGCCAAGATCTGCATAGAGGTAGCCCAGGTCATTGTTAAGACCCGGATCACCGGGCATCGCCTCGTAAAGCTCTTCCAGGATTCTGACACCCGCCTCCGTATCGCCATTCTGAACGAGAGCATTGGAAAGCAGCATCTGTGGAACACGACGCTGCTCCGGCTTCAACCCGTCCAGAGCCAGGATCGCCTGATACTGTTCTACAGATTCGGCCCACTTCGCCATCCGACCATACATCGTCGCCAGTCGGCTTCGCGCATCAGCAAGGCGTTCCGTAGTCTCGGCCTTGTCATTTGTCTGACGCAGCATGGCCTCGAGCGTTCCAATGGCCTGGACGAACAAAGCCTCCGCCTCTTGATACTTCTTCCGCAGTGTTTCCACTGAAGCGAGCCGCGTCAGCAAGGTGGGATTGTTGCCGCCCATACGTACGGCGTCGCTCGCTGCCCGCGCGGCAGATTCGTAGTCTTCAAGCATCTCGTATGCAAAGGAAATCCGATAAAGCGAACTCATGCGAGCAGATTCATCGAGACCGGGCTGAGCAAGCAGCTGTTCAAACACACGCACCGACATTTCACCATCACCGGCAACCAGCTGCACCGTCCCGAATTTCTCAAGTGTGCTGAGCAGGAGCGTCTGGCCGGGATCCATCTCAAGCGTGGCCTTGAGCAACTCTGTCTGATCCTCAAGTTGCTCCGTCTGTGCAGCAATTGCGGCGCAGAACCACGTTGTAAGCGGTTGCAGATCCTCGGGGCGATCGCTGTAGCGTTTTCGACACGCTGAAATCAACGCTGTACTGAACTCGTCCAGAGTCGCAAGGCTGCTGGCTGCAGCGGTCAGATTGTCTGCAGAGACTTCACCTTCTGCAGCCTGATTCACAGCATCCAGAACTCCTTCCACGTCCCGTGCCGTGATTGCAACTCGAATCAGACCAACATAAGCCTCTGCATCTCCGCTGTCCTCAAGTACCAGCCGGTAGATCGCTGCAGCTTTGTCCGTTTCCCCCTGATCCAGCAGAACCTCACCCAGAAACATCTGCACCACCGCCCGCTCATCAACATCTTCAGCTAATCGCTGCAACTCCGCAGGCAGCTCACCGCCTCGACTCGTGTTGCGATACAGATCCTGAAGCAGCACCAGCGCCTCGCGATTTCGCAGACCTGCGTTCAGAAACTCTCGCAGTCGCTGTTCACTCTCATCCAGACGGTCGAGCTGATAAAGAGCCTGCGCGAGTCGAATCTGTGGAGTACCAATGTCGTCGCCGCGAATGCGACAGAGATTCTCGAAAGCTTCCACTGCTTTCATCGTTCGCCCTGCCTGCAGCAGAACATTTCCAATCAACTCATATCCCGTAGCGCGGTTCTTCAGGAGTGCCTCGTGCTCCTGCGTAGTAAGCCCGAAACTGTCCGGATCAATCAATGCTGCCAGGATCACCTGATAGCTTTCCGCAGCCGGACCAACCTGCCCCCCCTGCACCAGCAGTGCCCCACGGATCTCGTGGCACTGCAGGAACTCGCGAGACTTGCGATCCAGCCGCGAAGAGGACAGGGCCTGTTCAATCAGCTGCAGAGTCTGAGGAAATCGACGATTCTGGGCGAAGAATCTGGCCAGATCCATTCGCGTTCGCCAGTCATCCGGATCTTTTTCCATGGCCTGCTGAGCTGTCTTCAGGCCCTCCTGCGCATTGCCCTGGCGAAAAAAGACCATCGCCAGCGCTCGCAGAGGTACTCCGGACTCCGGGGCGGCCTCAGCCGCACTGCGAAATGCTTCTTCAGCATCATCAAGCTCACCGCGCTTGAGCGCCTTGTGGCCCGCCATGTACCACGCAAGTGCATCCTTGTTGTTGGGGTCCAGTTCCGCTGACTCATCCGGGAACCCGGAACTCTGCTCGTCGCCGGCCGCCTTGTTCTGATCCGGCTCGTCGGCGGTCCAGGCTGCTGCAGGAGCAACAGACGCAGCCAAAGCAAAATGGCTGCCCGGAACGATCTGTCCGGCAAGAACAACCAGCACAACGGACGACAATTTCAAGACTGAAGTCATGTCACGACGTTTATTCATGGTTTACAGCCCGTCAAAACCTGTCAGGGATCCCCAGTATTCATTATTAGAACCATTGGGGATTCTGTCGAGTTCGCTTTTGGACGGGAACACTCAGTTCGATGCTGAAAACCAACCGTGCGGGCAGCCATTCGCCCGCCTGCCCGAGGAGGCAGGTCGCGAATTATCTGGCTGCGCGCCTGCTGGACGTATTGCTTTTCTTCGCAGCCTTCTTCGTGGAGGCCTGCTTTGCGGCCGACTTGCCAGCTGCAGCCTTCTTCACAGTTGCCTTCTTCGTGGCAGGCTTCTTTGCGGCTGCCTTCTTTACCTCGGGCTTGCCCGCAGATTTCCTTTCCGCGACACCCTTTGCTGCGGTCTGCTTCGCGACAGACTTCTTTGCCGCAGATTTTCCGGACACTGCCTTTGCGGCAGCAGACTTCTTCGAGTCAGTCCCGGCAGGAGCCCCTTTGGCAGTTGCCTTTTTCTCTGCTGTTGGGGTCTTCTCAGCCTTTGACTTGTCCGATGCAGCTCTGGCCGCGGATGATTTTGCAGGCCTCGGGGCCGGGTTGCGCAGCTCTTTCAGGCGATCCATGACATCAAAAATGGACAGTTCTGCATCGATTTCTTCGGCGAACCGATCCGTAAACTTCGGATCCATCGCGAGCTGTCGGAGTGCGAAGGAGAAAGCCGCTGCGTCCGCCTTACGAACGCCAGCCTTGAGGAATTCAGAAGCCGCATCGGCATTGGCATCAACAGGGACCAGTCCCAGCCACTGAGCCGTCCTGAGGGTTGTCTGGTCGAAGCAGATAATGTGGCTGCCGAGAATCTGCTGCAGCGAAAAATCCCGGACAAAGGTACTGAGCTCTGAGATTTTTCGAAGCGCGCGCACGAACTGATCCTGAGTAAGTTTGCGCAGTTTTTCAAACTGAAACTCATATGTGCTTTCATACACGTGACGCAGCAACGCACGAATACGAAGCCCCTTCCAGTCAGCAGCGCGCAGCGGCGCCAGAGCCTGCTCCAGTTCGAAAATTGAGGTGACGCGAATTTCATTCAGATCAAAGTACGATCTGAGCAACTTCCTGTAACCGGCCTCCGCCATCTCCCAGGAGTTATCCTCGAGACAGATTGCGAAGAGAATCGTCTCCAGAACCGGCTCTGAAAAATCCGGACACTTGACCTTGTAAGTCGACTGCAGATCCTTCACGAGCTTATTGCAGATCTGAGTCTTTTCTGAGGCCTTTGGGGCCTTTGTTGCGCTCATGACAGTTCCTTGCCTTGCTCCCACTCCGACTTTTATTCTCCAGCCCGGAGCGCCAGTATTTCAATTCCGGGCTCTGTGAAGCGAACCCTGTCTGTGAACAGTCTTCCAGATCATCACGAGTCAGAATCATACTGATTCCGTCTCATCTTCCCCCTGTATGTCGTCATCGAAAGCGGCGCTGGACCCAACGTCCAGTGCTGCCTCAGCGCTGCCCTCGGGAAGCACCTCCCGGAGAATTGCCGACACCTCAACAGACTTCTGAATTCCTTCGTCGAGTACGAAACGAAGTTCAGGTATATGCCGGCTCTTGATGTACTCCCCTACGCGAGACCTGAGATATCCGGTTGCAGAGTTGAGTCCGTGCATGGTCAGCGCTGCGGTCTTTTCGTCACCCATGATCGAAACACGAACTCTTGAGTAACGCAGATCCGGGCTGACTTCGGCCCCCAGTACAGTCACATTGCGAATTCGTGGGTCCCGAAGTTCGCTGAGAATCGCAGAACTCACCACCTCTCGAATCATCGATGCAACTCGCGCTGTTCTGCGAGCAGACATGGCTCTTCTCCGTAATCGTCAGGGTCAGGACACAACAGGATCACGCGGGCTGAAGCTTCTGCTTCCATCACCGCAACAACAATCAGCCAAAGTCACTCCAGTGTTCTCTGAATCTCATCGACTCGGAATGCTTCCAGCAGATCCCCCTCCTTGATGTCGTTGAATCCATCCAGACGAATCCCGCACTCCATCCCCTCACGCACTTCCTTCGCATCATCCTTTTCGCGTTTCAGCGAACCGATCCTGTACTTATTGAGCACTTTCTGGTCGCGAATCAGATGTACTCGAGTGTCGCGAGAGATTGTTCCGTTAAGGACCCGGCAACCCGCAATTGTACCAAAACGACTGATGCTGAAAGTCCGCAGAACGATGGCCCGGCCCGTTGTCACCTCCACACGTTCCGGACGCAGCAATCCCTGCAACGCCAGCCGAATATGCTCGGTCACTTCGTAGATAATGTTGTAGCGACGAACCTGCACACCTTCGCGATCTGCCAGCCCCTCAGCACGCTCTTCCGCAATCACATGGAACGCAATGATAATCGCTCCCGATGCAGCGGCGAGATATACGTCACTTTCATTAACTCCTCCGATCCCGGAGTGAATGATCTGAACGCGCACTTCAGGATGCTCGAATTTTTCAATCTCTCCACGCAGAGCCTCAATGGAACCTGGAGTATCTGCCTTGAGAATCAAGGGCAGATCCTGCACACCTTCTCCGTCGCGTGGCTGATTCAGGATGTCCTCAAGTGTACGAGGAGCCTGTCGAGACGACAGTGATTCTCGCCGTCCCTCATGCAGGCGACTTTCCGCAGTCTCACGGGCTTCTTCAATGTCCTTCATCACAAAGAAGTGATCGCCAGCACCCGGGACATCTGAGAGACCGGCAACCCGAATCGGAGTCGACGGGCCGGCCTCCTCAAGCAGTTCATCACGATCATTGTACATCGCACGAATACGACCAAAGGTGGAACCGCAGAGCACAACATCGCCGATCCTGAGCGTTCCTTTGCGAACGATCAGCCATGCAATCGCACCACGCCCTTCGTCGCGGAATGCCTCCAGACAAACACCGACTGCTTCACGCTCCGTGTTTGCTTTGAGCTGGTGCAACTCGGCGGTCAGAATGAGCGTTTCGAGGAGCTGATCGATTCCCTGTCCCGTCTCACCGGAAGTACGGACAACTTCGTACTCCCCGCCCCATTCTGCGGGCAGAATCTCATGCTGTGCCAACTGCTGCAGCACACGCTGCTCGTCCACTCCCGGCAGGTCAATCTTGTTCAAAGCCACGACGATGGGAACGCCGGCATTTCGAGCGTGACTGATACACTCAACCGTCTGTGGCATAACACCGTCATCGGCGGCAACCACGAGCACAACAATGTCGGTCACATTCGCGCCGCGAGACCGCATTTCACCGAATGCGGCATGGCCGGGCGTATCCACGAAGGTCAGGATGTTACCTTCGTAGTCGACCTGATATGCAGCGATATGCTGAGTAATCCCGCCAGCCTCTCCGGCTGCAACGTTGGCATTACGAATCCGGTCGACCATCGTGGTCTTACCATGGTCAACATGGCCCAGGATTGTGATGATCGGTGGACGAGTCACGAGTGATTCGTCGTCATCGTCGTGGTCCAGAGACGCCAGCAGCTCTGCTTCGATGTCGCGTGATCTCTTGAAGGTCAGGTCAACACCAAGCTCCATGGCCACCTCCATGGACTCTTCTTCACCCAGCTCGTCGTTGATCGTTACCATCCGTCCCTGCTTGAAGAGCAGACTGATGATGGACTTTGCCGGACGCCCAATTGCCTCCGACAATGCTCGAACAGTAACCGGGAAGGAAATCTGAGCTTCCGTGCGCAGCTCCGCCTGAGCATTTTTCTTGCGACGCTTCAGACGCTTCGCCTGCCGTGCGGCTTCGCGAGATTCTCGAAGCTCCTTCAGCAGTGAACCACGCGCAACCGGCTGCCTTCCCCGGCGACCTGGCGCCTCACCGCCACCAGCCTCTCGCTCTTCATGTTCTTCACGGTGCTTCCGGAGCGCCTTGAGCTGATCGGCGAGTGGACTTCGACGATCCACCAGCTCCGACAATGACATGTCGGGCTTCTGAGCTTTCTCTTCCTTCGGCTTCGCTCGCTTGACGACAGGCGGCACATATTCTGGTGGAGCGGCAACGAGTGGTCTCGCTGGCTGACGTTCGCGATTGCTCCGAGCCAGTCCGGGAGACGGTTTTGGCGGAGTCGTTCCAGACTTTTCTCCACGCTCCTTCACCGAACCGATTGGTCGCATCTCCCGCATTGTCTGCATCCGCGGACGGCTGGGAACATCTTCCGAAGCTTTTGCAGCGGGAACTACTTCCGCGGCAGCCTTCCCCGCCACGGGAGATTCTGCAACGACACTGCCTTCAGCTTCAGCGGACGTTTGTTCGCTATCGAGCCCATCACTTTCAATCACAGCAGACGCGGTATCCGGCATCTCAGCAACCGCTGGCGGCTCTGCCACAACTTCAGCCTCTGCCGCAGCCTCCGCACCCGGTTCTGGAACTGAGACGTCCTCAGCGATTTCCACTTCTTCAGCGTCTTCAGCGTCTTCAGCATCCTCTGCTGCAGCGCGACCGCCACCTGAGCCCCCGATCACTCGGATCCGCCCGGCTGCCCCCGGAGCCTCACGCGAAGGCGCAAGCACCTCCGGCTCTGCAGGAGCAGCATCCTGACCTCCACGTGAGCGGATATACTCGACGATCGTGTCCCGCTCTTCCTCGCTGATCGTGGCCAGCGCGTTGCGCAATTTCACGCCGGCTTCTTCGCAAAGATCAATCAGGACTTTACTGTCGAGCCCCAGATCTCTCGCCAGGGCAAAGATACGAATCTTCAAAACACGAACCCCTTAGTTTGCTGAACGGCCCCAAACAGGCCTGCCTCGGTACTGACTGCATGCCCGAAGCTACCTCTCTTCGACCTGCACCTGCTGTATTCTCGCGATCCTCCCGCCATCGTCTGAGACGGGTTTTGATTACTCAGGATCGCGAACGATCGGGTCGTATCAGCAATACTCAACACCAAATATTAAGAGTCAATGACAGCAGGAACCCAATGAGCACACACGGCTCGGATTCTCCAATCTCAGTCTTGTTGCTTCAGTCTGTTTCGTCAGTCTCTGAAAACCAAACCCTCCTGAACGGATAAAGCAAGAACGCACCACTGCAGCGTCCTCCAAATCAGCTCACTCCTGAACAGACTCAATCCCATCAGTATCTTCCGCTGCATCGGCTACGGCTTCCGTTTCCGCAGCAGCCTCTTCACCTGCAGCCTCTTCATCTGCAGCCTCTTCGCCTGCAGCCCCAGCAACTGTTTCCTCAGCAACTGTTTCCTCAGCAACTTCTGCTGCCTGCTCGCCTTCCACTGCAGCGTCCTCAGCTGTTTCCTGAGCAGCTGACTCATTTGCTCCTGAAGCTGCTTCCGTGTCAGACGCAGGAGCAGGCGCTACGCCGCTGGCAGCAAGGGCCGAATCCAGTTTCTTCTGTTCAGCGGCAACCCGTTCCTGCTCTTCCAGACGCAGACTTTCAGCGTCCGCATACTCGATGATCCGGTCACATTCCTCCTGAGTCAGTCCACTAATCTCTCGCAGCTCGTCGGGCTCAATCACTGACAGGTCGTCGAAACTGAAGAAGCCTCCTACAACCAGATTCTCGGCCAGCTCCGGCGTGACCTCCGGAATCACACAGAAGGCCTCAATTGACTCATCAAGCTGCCGGTCAAGCTGAGCCTGAGTCATGACATTAATGTCCCAGCCGACCAGCTTACTGGCCAGTCGCACGTTCTGACCAAACTTGCCAATTGCCAGTGACAACTGATCTTCGCGAACAAGCACGATCACCTTACCCAGCATCGGGCAGAGGATCACATCTTCAACTTCCGCGGGCTGAAGCGCATTCGGGACCAGCACCGTCAGCGAATCGTTCCAGCGAACAATGTCGATGCGCTCGCCAGCAAGCTCCTCCACAATCCCACGAATTCGCGAACCGCGGACCCCAACGCACGCACCAACGCTGTCAATTGTCGAATCGGAGCAGGAAACTGCCACTTTGGACCGGTTTCCACCCTCGCGAGCGATGGAACGAACTTCAATGACGCGATCGTTGACCTCTGGAATCTCAACCTCAAACAGACGCCTGACGAAGTCCGGGTGAGTTCGGCTGAGAATGACTCTGACGCGCGAACCTGACTTGCGAACGTCCAGCACGATCGCTCGCAGCCGATCGCCGGTCCGGAACGACTCCTTCCGAATCTGCTCGCTGCGCGGCAGAATGGCCTCTGTTTTGTCCAGCTTGACGATGACGGTTCCACGATCAACCCGCGTCACCTGCCCGGAAATCAGCTGACTCCTCAGATCGAGGTATTCGTCGTACAGTGAGTCTCTTTCAGCCTCACGAATCTTCTGAATCATCACCTGTTTTGCAGTCTGGGCTGAAATGCGTCCGAGCAGATCGCCAAGCAACTCCGGCTCCAGCGCACGACCCTCACAGATCAGGGACGGCTCCCCCGTCTCACGATCAATCCGAACCTCCAGCTGCTCTTCTTCCGAAAAGTGCTTCCGAGCCGCTGACAGGATCGCCTGTTCGATCCCTTCAAACACAACGTCTGCATCAATCGCCTTATCAAGACGGATGACTTCGACAATCCGAAGAATCTCAGTACCGTTCATGTGCGTGCGTCTGCTGTACCCAAATGTAAAAAAAAAAAGCGGGATCGAGTCCCACTTTTCGTACCCCGACAGCCAAAGTCTGCCGAGACCAGGCCGCACAAAACCCGAGCTAAGTAACCAGCACCTGCCCTGATGAGCAGACACCGGCACAGCCGAATCCGAGCGGAGAAATGGAGTAAGACCTACATCTTGCCCATTTCAGATCCCTCAAGCACGAAAACCATCAGCATCAACCGCCAGCAACTTCAGCATGAGGAACGAACAATCGCACGCTCCAGTTACTTCAGCTACAGAAAGCGACCGCTTCATCACTCCGCCCCCAACTGCGAGTTCGGAAGAATGAAATCGCTGTATTCACGTAATCATACACCACCTGCCGAACTTCCGCAGATTATCTGCAGAATGTGAAATCACAGCACCCAGGATTCCCTGGATTTGCAGAGTCCTCACAGACAGGAAACTATCAAGCCCTGATCGAACATGCCACGACAGCGACAGTGCGCATACGTCAACCGTCTGATCTCCGACTCATCGGCAAGACGGTAGTCGCACATCACCCAATTGTCAAGCAACCGACGCTCAGCTGGCAACAAGATGACTGCCGCGCAAATAGGGCCATCTGAAAACGGGGTGAAAAGTCAGCCAGCCAGGAGCACAGGGGCAAATCAGCCTTCACCGGCAGAATTTCCGCCTCCGGCGACACACTCTCGGACAACCTGTCGAGACATTTTCCAGGCGTGGCGTATCGTGTAGGCGCGAGACTCAATCTGCTCAGCAGTATAGTACTTCCCAGCATCGCTTGGCGGCAGGCCGGCAAGTGCCATCGTCAATGGCATCAGGTCCAGGAATTCACGGTAGCGGCGCTGGATGTCTGACTGATCTGCCATTTTTGATTTCCCCCATACTGAAGAGCCTGGCAGAATTACCGTGGGGCCATGCAAACCCGTCTGCAACAGAATCTGCCGCTCGTCTTTTTAACGATTCCGCAACTCTCATCATGATGCCGCTTCAGCCCCCCGGAGGACGGCGGCCCATGTACTGACGAATAATATCGTCCGCTGCACCTGTCGGCTTGCTCGTATCCGACCTGTCAGAGCCAGTGCTGCCCTTCGCTGCCGGCGAGGTCTCCACCGCTCCGGTTTCGCTTGGATCCGGCAAAGACACATCCAGCTGAGGCTTTCCACCAGACGCCTGGCCGCCAGCAGCAGCCGTTTCGGGCATCGCCATGGGAACCCCCGGCATCGCGGTACCGAACTGCGGATACATCATGCCCGGGAACATCTGTCCGTAACCTGGCATCATCGGAGCGTTAAAGCCCGGCATTCCGGGATATCCCATCTGGGGCATCATCTGCGGTGGGAAGGGCTGACCTGGAGGCATCATGCCCTGAACCGGGATCATCACGGTATCTGAAGCGGAAGGCTGCGGTGGAATCTGCTGAGTTACAGGCTGTGAGGGCGCTACCGGAATGGGATCATTTGCCTGAGTCTCCTGCACTCCCAGTACCGCAGTGGCTGTACCCACCACGCTGTCCTCAGCAGGACGCTGCTTCCCTGATATCTCAATCACAAAGTCCAGATTGCCGATGACAATTCTGTCCCCGTCCTCCAGCACAACCTCGCTGCGAATGCGTTGACCATTGACCAGCGTGCCGTTGGTACTGCCGAGATCCCGAATTCGTACCGAGAAATCGTCGACAGAAAACGCACAATGATGGCGGCTTACCATCTCACTGTTCGGCCGCAGGTGGCAATCCTGTTCGCGACCGATCAGGAACTTTTTTCGTAGCAGTGAAATCACATCGCCGGAATGCGATCCACTCATTACTCTCAGGTCAGCGGCTAGCATGTTCTTCCATCCATACAGAAACTGAACCCTGTATCATCCACAGGTCTTATCGCAGCTTTAGTCTTGCAATGACTTCTTTATCAGCATCACTACAAGCCTCGGACAATGAAAATCAGGCCATTCTGAGGTAAAACCTGCAAATCTTACAGGCTAATCCCTCGACCAGATTCATCGATATTCTCAGACGAAAAGGTCCCTGATGAACCGTTGCCCTGGCCACCAGGGCTGGCACAAGCTGCCGGTAACCGGTCAGTCGAACATCAACACCATCAGGTCACTGAGCAAAGGAAAATCTGACTCTTGCGACTCTCGGAAAACAATGCTGAACGCAAACAGCAATGAACGTCGCCGTATTCAACACTCACCGATGATGTTTCCAACCAGAATCCGAAGCTTTGCAGCATTGAACAACTGCGTTCCGGTCACTGGTCACGGTTCCGTGGCCATTTGACCGGTCTCCTATCCTAGTGAACACCTACACAGATGCACCAGATCAGTGTAATCCGATTTTTCTGACAAATCTCAACAACAGGGTAAGTTTACTCAAATTACCACTTGAATCTTCACCACGGAATACTTCAGCCCCCTCTTTGCTCAGAATTCGTCTCAGATCATGCTCGCATTTCGCGACCCTCCTGAAAGCAGGGGCTGGGGACTGGCGATTGCGGCGAATCCGAAACATCCCCCCCCCCTCTGACTCCGCAGGGACAACCACTGTCTTCGGGTTGGAGCTCCGGAATCCCTGTGATTACACTGGGGGGGCGATGTCGCCCCGGAACGCACGCCGGAAGGGCCGATTGTTGATTCTCGCCACTGGAGCTCCAGCCATGATTTCACCATTGGCGTCCCCTGGACGGCGAGGGTTTTTGCAGCATTCGGGGATGGGACTGGGAGCTCTCGGCCTGACTTCACTGATGGCTGAGGAATCAATCAAAGCTCCCGGCCTCGACCACCGGCACTTCCCGGGGAAAGCCAGACATGTCATTCACTTCTTTCTGAATGGTGGCCCGTCGCACGTCGACACGTTCGATCATAAACCCGCGTTGTCACGCCTGGCGGGAAAGACGCTGCCCCCCAATCTGCTCACCGAACGCAAGACGGGTTCGGCAATGCCCTCGCCATTTCGTTTTCGAAACTACGGGGAGTCTGGGCTGCTGGTCAGCGGTGGAATTTTCGTTTAAATAGGTCCGTACCTCTCCTTGCCGCTCCAGGATTAAGGGCAAAGCCTGGAATGGCTTAGCATCCTTTTGGGATAATCCGGACAAATACGTTCCGTTCAAGGCAAAAAGAACGTGCCGTACTTTACCCGAATATGGCCCGTAAAAGCCCTTTTTAAAGTCCAGGTTGAGATTCGTTTCGCCCATTCGCTGTAGGAAATACATCAGCTTTTCAGCGGCAAACTCGCTGGCATATTCTCCCAGGCTGCGGTAGTGGTAAAGTAAGCTTAGCATCATAGCACGAGGAGGCGTTAGCTTAGCGGGTGTTTTATTGTGCTCAGCGGCCAGGATTGTTTTCACTGCTTCTGACGGTTCGTACACGAGTATGGACACAGGCAGGTCGTGTAGTATTTCTTCGATAAGCGGTT
>JALQUR010000548.1 GCA_023260695.1 Planctomycetaceae bacterium | reverse complement strand
CGCGTGAGAATCCGTGGTTTTCGCGGATGGCTGCGAATCGAGTGTGGGCATTGTTTATGGGTCAGGGAATTGTGCATCCGGTGGATGATTTTTCCGACCTTAATCCACCAGCGCATCCGGAAGTCCTGGATCTGCTTGCTCAGCAGCTGGTGGCACATGACTTCGATTTACGGTTCCTGATTCGGGCAATTACATCGACTCGCACGTATCAGCTCAGCAGCCGGCAGTCCCACGATTCTCAGGACGACGCTCAGATGTTCGCCCGATCGACACTCCGAGGTCTGACTCCTGAGCAGTTGTTTGACAGTCTGGCGGAAGCGACGGGGTTTTATCAGCCCTATCGCAGTGAAAACCCGTTCGTGGTTGATACGGAAAGTCCACGGGGCCGATTCCTGACTTTGTTTGAGGATGAAGCCAGTACCGCACAGCAGAAGGAAACCACGATCCTTCAGGCTCTGGCGATGATGAACGGCGAGTTCGTTGCGGATGCGACCAGCCCGGACGTAGGTCAGACCCTGACTGGGACTTTGCGATTTCCGATTATCGATGATCGGGAGCGGATCGAGATGTTATTTCTTGCTGCTTTGAGCCGCAGCCCTGATGCCGAAGAGCTGGCAGAAGTGGAATCGCTGCTGGAGGCAGCATCGGCTCCCGGGGACCGCGATGCGATTCTTGCAGATCTGTTCTGGGCGCTGCTGAATTCTTCAGAGTTCCTGCTGAATCACTGATGGTCAGACTGTCAGCAGGTGAGTGTTCTGGGTTCGTGCAGAACGAGGAGCTGAACCATGAAAAGTTGGAACACGGGGCCGACATACAGTCGTCGTCAGTTGATCAGAAATGCTGCGTTGGCGTGTTCCACGACTTCATCTTCGGGATGGTTCCCTGCTCTGGCTGACGAGTTGCTTGGAACTACTGGCCGGCCACCCAGATCCTGCATACTGTTGTGGATGTCAGGAGGGCCGAGCCAGCTTGAGACATTTGATCCCAAACCGGAGCATGAGAACGGTGGGCCCGGAAAGGCGATTCAGACAGTCGTGCCTGGCATTTCGATCTCAGAGAACCTGCCAGGAATTGCTGCCCGGATGCAGGATCTGGCGATTATTCGATCAATGAGTACAAAGGAGGGAGATCACAACCGCGCTACGTACTTTCTGCGCACGGGGTATCTGCCTCAGGGGCCGATTCGGTATCCGGCCATGGGCTCATTTCTGGCACATGAGCTGGTTCAGGACAATTCAGACCTGCCACCATTTATCAGTATCAATCCCTTCCGTGCTGTGAATCCTGATGCCTGGTCGCCTGGATTTCTGGGGCCTGCGTGGTCGCCATTGATTGTAACCGGCCAATCGCGGGAGGATGCGCTGGCGGCGTTTGAAGTCCGCAATCTGAAGGTCAACGAAACTATTGGCGACGCACGCCTCCGCACACGTCTGCAGATGCTGGGACGGCTGGAGGATCAGTTTCTGCAGCACCGTCCGGATGTTCCCGGGCAAAGCCACCGTCAGGCTTATCAGTCGGCTGTTCGGATGATGACATCTGCGGCTGTTCAGGCGTTTGATCTGAGCGGCGAGCCTGCGGCTCTGCGCGAATCGTATGGGCGTTCAGCATTTGGTCAGGGGTGTCTGCTGGCACGCCGGCTGGTGGAGAGCGGTGTTGCATTTGTGGAGGTGTCGCTGGGAAGTCCGGATGGAACCGGCGGAGCGGGATGGGATACGCACAGCGAGAACTTCTCCTCCGTTGCTGATCTCTGCAGAGTGCTTGACCCGGCGTGGTCGACACTGCTCACTGATCTTCGTGAACGGGGTCTGCTGGAATCCACGCTGGTGCTCTGGATGGGAGAATTTGGCAGGACACCGGTAATTAATCCGAATTCCGGCCGCGACCACTGGCCAGGCAGCTGGTCTGTCGTTGCTGGTGGCGGAGGGATACGCGGGGGCCAGACTTACGGGGCGACTGAAGCTGATGGTGTGGCGATCAGGGACAATCCCGTGACCGCACAGCAACTGATTGCAACGGTCTGTGGCGGGTTGGGTGTGGACGCAGCCACCACGAATATCAGCAATATCGGCAGGCCTATTCCGCTGGCCGACCACGATGTACAGCCCATCAGCGAATTGCTCATGTGATCTGTTCCCGAGCTGAAATTGTGTTTGACAGGGCTCACTGGACGCCTGCAGCAGCAGGTCTTAGGCTTCATTCCATGCATGCGACTGAGGTAATTTCAGGAAAAACTGCGATCACGTCGACCAGCGTGATTGCTCTGGTCGGCCCGGAGCGTTTTTTTCGTGCGCCCGTGCTGCGAGCAATCCCGGGGGTAACTGACGAATCGGGGGAGATCGCCATTTCGCGACTTTCCGGGAGTGATGCAGACGTCAAGGATGTGTTTGCAGAGCTTCGGACGGTATCGATGTTTGGCGATCAGCGGAGTGTGCTCATTGAAGGAGCTGAAGAGTTCATCAGCAGGTATCGATCCGAGCTGGAGGGGTGGGTTGAAAAACCTTCATCTGGTTCGCTGCTGATTCTGGACCTGCAGAAGTGGAAGAAAACGGAGCGACTGTACAAGGCTGTCAGTTCCTCCGGGCTGATCATTGAGTGCTCCGAGCTGAGTGGGGCTGCGCTGATCAGATGGATGCAACAACTGGCTCGTGATGAGTTCGGCAAGAAGCTGGATTCCGAGACTGCGTCATTGATCACAGATCTGGCGGGTGAAAGTCTGACTCAGCTGCAGCAGGAAATTGACAAGCTGTCGTCTCTGGCAGGTGATGCGCCAGAGATCACGCGTGAGGACGTTACACGCGTTGTTGGTGGCTGGAAGACTCAGACAACCTGGGACATGCTCGACGCGATTCGTGATGGACAGCCGGGGAGTGCCCTTCTGAATCTGGAAAAGCTGATTCACGGAGGAGAGGCACCACAGAAAGTTCTGGGGGGACTGGTGTACATATTTCGGAGGTATGCAGAAGCGACTGAGCGGGCCCGACAGGGGACACCGCTCCGAAGTGCATTGAAGGAAGCAGGCATTTTCCGAGGCAACGAGATTGAAGCTGGCGAACGCTATCTCAAACGACTGGGTTTTGAAAAAGCGAGCCGTATTTATTCCCTGCTGATTGAAGCGGACCGCGACATGAAGGGTGGCAGTCGGGTCGATCCGGTGATCCTGCTGGAACGGCTGTTTGTACGACTTGCCGGAGGTCCGGTTTTGTACGAACCGCAGACTTCAGCGGCAACCTGAAGCGATGCTTCAGCTGGTTCGCTTCCTGAGGGACCAGTGGCGGGGGCTGCGTGCTGAAGTCGGGGGAGTGGGGTCAGGCGACGGCGAGCCGCCGGATTACCGCAGCGGTACGTGGGAGCGTTTGCGGGGAGCCTGTGTTCAGGTGTGTCGGATCAGATGTACCAGAAACAGCCAATTGCGACTGCGGTCGGGAACAATGCACCCAGCAGCAGTTTAATCGGGCTGACGCCGTTTCCTGCGAATGCCGGTGATGACTGCAGGATTCCGACGCCGGCAGGGTTTGGTGCATTGGCAATCACGGTCAGCCCGCCGCCGGTGACAGCACCTGCAACGAGTGCATATTTCATGGCATCGGTGAGGCCTTCGACTTTGCTGCCCAGCAGTGTGAGTGCTGCGTTATCGGTAATGGCAGTCAGTCCGGTGGCACCAAAGTAGAGCGACGCTTCATTCAGGCTGCCAATGAGTGGTGACAGCCACCAGCTCTGCAGACTGCCGAAGGTAACCAGACCGGCGAGGAAGAAGCCGACCAGCAGCCCTTCCTTCAGCTTCAGCGGGTCCTGGAATTCTCTGGTGGCGGTGACCAGTCCGAGGAAGAGCATAAACACGCCGAAGAAGATATCTTCATGATGTGAGAAAAACACGACCACAGCCAGAAAGGCCACGTGCATTCCGGTCAGCCAGCGTGGGATGAAACTGTCCCGAACCACTGGTGGTTCAATGGCTGCGATCTGTCGCCAGAAGATCAGCAATACGATCGATGTCGAAACAAGGCATGAAAGGACAGCGCGCCAGCCGAAGTTTGTGATCATGTGCATTGCGTCCCAGTCCCACGCACTGGCGACCATCAGCACTGGTGGTGCTGCGAAGTGTGTCAGGGTGCCTCCGATGGAGACGTTGACAAAGAGCAGCCCCATCATGGCGTAGGTCAGCGTCTGGCCGATACCGCGATCGAAGTAGCGTTCCTTCAGGACAAGTGCCAGCAGCGTCATGGCTGCAGGCTCCGTAATGAATGAGCCGAGCAGGGGGCCAATTGCCAGGCTGGAAAAGAAGAACGCAGTGCTTTCCTGAACGGGGAGCATGCGTGAGATTCCGAGGATCATCTGTTCGGCAAGTTTCACGACTGGTCGAGTTGCTGCGACGACCATCACCACCAGCACAAATTTTGGTTCAGTGAAGTTCGCTGCTTCAATGTACTCAATCGCGGAGTGCAGTCCTTCGAAGCAGGAGAAGGCAACAAAGAGTACTGCAGCCCAGAGCCCAAAAACTACTTCAGTTTCGGCAAGAAAATGCAGCAGGTTTTCCTGCAGCGATCCTTCCGGATAGCGATGCGCCCAGACGGCAAACTTCTTCACCAGAAAAGTGTGAATCACAGCCAGTGCGAACAGCAGTGTTCCCACAATTTCCTTGATTTCGGCGTGCTGAACGATGGACAGATCCATGAGTGAGCCTCGATTGGACGGATGCAAGGCGAGTGGCGGCATGGACACTGGCTGCTGGCGGCATCAGCCAGCGGAAGGTCTCCATGAGACACGCTGTTTTCGGACTTCGGGCAGTTTAGGGAGTGCTGCTGCGGAATTCATCTCACGTCGGTACCTGAGACGATCGCAGTACGATTTGAGAATACGGCGGCGGTTCAGAATGGCTTCCGCAGCGATTCATCCGAGCTCAGGGAGCAATGCGGAGGTGTACGGGACTGCAGCAGGGATGAGCAAGGAGTCCTCGCGCATTGGCATCGTTACTGCAGTGCTCATCAGTCTGGCAGCAGAAAGTCAGAATCCCCGAGGAGTCGGACATCGCTCTGGCTGGCGTCCATCCCATTCTTTTTTCGTGGGTTTGCGGGGAGAACAGGTCTGGAACCCTGATCGGGTCCGAAATGGACTTTGAATCCGAGTGCTCCAAAAGCCAGCTGGTCGCCCGGCAGGAGAGCACCGCGGATCACCCGCTGACCGTTGACTCGCGTGCCGTTGGTGCTTCCAAGATCCCGCAGATAGATCAGTCCATCAGTCTTGACCAGCATGCAGTGCATCTTGGAGATGCTGCTGTCATCGAGAATCACGTCGCACAGTCGTGAGCTGCGGCCAAGTACGTTGATCGAAGCCTCGAGTGTAATAGGTGGTGCACCGCTCTCGGGAATCAGTTGTGCGAGCATGAGTTTCTCCGAGGTTGGCCTGATCAGATCGCAGTTGTATCGTAGCGCACAGTTCTCAGGTTCGTGCAGCCAGACAATCCACTGGGAATCGTAGTGTGAATGAGTTTCTAAAGGAGCAACAGGACTGCTCCGGCTTACCGAAAGCTGCAAATTGCCTTCCAGTCTTTCTCTGGATGTCGGCAGCAGCAGTTGATCACAGACAGCAGGAATTCGGCTGAACGGGGGAAGATCAGTAAAGCCTGGCGTTTGTATCGGAAGGGGCGGATTGATCGAATCTGCTGCCACCCGGGCGGGGGCGGAAACTCAGACCATGCACAGCACAGCAGAATCCAGTCGGCAGCGAAGACGTAATTCACGAATCCTGATTCCTTCCCGGGGCAGGTGCAGTCTGCGACATGGCGGTTTTTCGTCCGTAAGGATAAAGTATGCCTCTCCGCTGAACAGGCGACTGACGCAGTTCAGTTGCTCGTGATTCAGCTGGTATGCTGCTGTAGTTATCCGTCCCAACTTCTGCGAACAGGTACTTCAATGACGTTTCTCCGGTTGTCAGTGCAGGTTCTGATTGTTGCATTGATTTCGAATTCGTCGGTGTCTGCTGAGGATTTTGTGCTGCACAGTTTTCGTCGGCAGGCGCTGACGGATGTGTATTACTCAGAGGGTGCCGCTGCAGGCGATCTGAATAACGACGGTCATCCGGATGTGGTGTACGGCCCGCACTGGTATGCGGGGCCAGATTTCACTGCACGGCATGAGATCTACCCGGCAGTACCGCAGCCACGAGAACGCTACGCCGATCATTTCTTCGCCTGGATTCATGATTTTGACGGAGATGGCTGGAACGACATTCTGACGGCAGGTTTTCCGGGGACGCCGGGATTTGTCTACCAGAATCCGGGTCAGGATGTGTCAAAGTCACTCTGGCGCAAAATTCAGGTTGCGGACTCTGTCAGCAACGAGGCGCCGCAGTTTGCGGATCTGACCGGAGATGGTCTGCCTGAACTGATCTGCACCCGCGAGGGGCATTATGGTTTTTATCGTCCGAATTCTGAGTCTCCGCTTGAGCCATGGTCGTTTGTTTCAGTGTCGGAAAAGATCGCTCCGATTCCGTTCGGGCATGGTCTGGGTGTCGGGGACCTGAATGCAGACGGTCGCCAGGATCTGCTGGCTCGGGATGGCTGGATGGAGCAACCGGCCGAGCAGCCGTGGGAGCAGGAGTGGGTGTTTCACCGTTACCCCTTCGCCCCGGCATCCGCTGACATGTTTGCTGTTGATGCGGACGGTGATGGCGATGCCGACGTGGTCACCGCTCTGCACGCTCATGAATACGGGCTGGCATGGTTTGAGAATACAGGCGTGACTGATGGTGAGGTGACCTTCACACAGCATCTGATTGTTGGTCGGACCACATCTGACAGTCCCTATGGAATACTCTTTACTGAACCGCATGCGGTGCGAATGGCTGACATCAATGGCGACGGTCTGCAGGATATCGTGACCGGAAAGACGTACTGGTCGCATCATCGCCAGAGTCCGATGTGGGATGCCGGGGCTGTCGTTTACTGGTTTGAACTGAAGCGCCGGCAGGATGAGGACGGCCACGTGGAGGTCGACTGGGTACCACATCTGGCGGATGGTGAATCAGGAGTCGGGCGCGGGCTGGCTGTTGAAGATCTTAACGGGGATGGTCATCCGGACATCATCGCGGGCGGGATGGTCGGGGCCAGCGTGATGATCAACCAGCCGAAAGCGGTTTCTGAAGAGGAGTTTCTGAATGCGCAGCCACAGCGTCGGAAGGAGATGGCCAGTGGCCTGATGCCCGCAGAAGCGGCTCGGCAGATGTCGGTCCCCGAAGGTTTTCATGTTCAGCTGGCTGCTGGCGAACCTCAGGTGCATCAGCCAATTGCCATGTGTTATGACCATCGCGGGCGACTCTGGGTTGCCGAGGCACATACCTATCCTCAGCGAGCGGCAGATGGTGACGGGAAGGATCGGATCATGATTTTTGAGGACACCACCGGCGATGGGGTCCTTGATCACTCAAAGACCTTCATTGAGGGGCTGAATCTGGTCAGTGGGCTTGAGGTTGGCTATGGCGGTGTGTTCGTCGGGGCTCCACCTTACCTGATGTTCATTCCTGACACGGATCAGGATGATGTACCCGACAGCACGCCACCACAGGGAAAGGGGTTCTCCGGTATTCCTCAGCGGGACCTGCAGTTTCCCGGGGACGTTCCGGAAGGAGCGATTGTGATTCGAGATGGTTTCGGCTGGCATGATACGCACGAAACTCTGAATGCCTTCATCTGGGGGCCGGATGGCTGGCTTTATGGGTGTCACGGAGTGTTTACGCACTCTCGAGCAGGACGTCCGGGTGCTGTGGATACTGATCGAATTCCCCTGAATGCGGCAGTCTGGCGTTATCATCCGGTGCGCGATGTGTTTGAACCGTTCATGCATGGCACAAGTAACCCGTGGGGGGTTGACTTCAATGATCGAGGGCAGGCATTCATCACGGCCTGCGTGATTCCTCACCTCTGGCATGTGATTCAGGGGGCAAGGTATCAGCGGCAGGGGGGGCAGCACTTTAATCCGTATACTTACGAAGACATCGGGACGATTGCGGACCACGCACATTATGTGGGGAATATCCGTGATCATGCATGGTGGGGACACGAGCCTCAGGCTGCGGGTGCGACACTCGACGCTGGTGGCGGACATGCTCATTGCGGAGCAATGATCTACCTCGGCGATAACTGGCCCGAGCAATATCGCAACCGAATCTACTTCAATAACGTGCACGGCAATCGGGTGAACTGCGACGTGCTGGAGCAGGTTCAGGGGGACTCATCATGGGTCGGACATCACGGTCAGGATCTGCTGGTTGCCAATGATCACTACTTCCGCGGAATCAATCTGCGTTATGGTCCGGACGGAACCGTGCTGCTGATCGACTGGTATGACCGGAATGCATGCCATCGAACCAATCCTGAGATCTGGGATCGCACCAACGGTCGCATTTATCGCGTTGCGTATGGACAGCCGAAGGCTGTGGCTGTTGATGCTTCGCAATGGAGTGAAGCTGAACTGCTGCAGATGCACTTTCATCAGAACGAGTGGTTCAGCCGGATGGCGACCCGACAGCTGATGGAACGTGGCTGTTCCCGGCAGCTGGCGGCAGATCTGTGGCGACATGCGGCTGATTCTGATCTGAAGTTGTCTCACAGACTGCGTTGTCTGTGGTCGCTGCATGCGGCCAATGGTCTGGATTCTGAGCAGGTTGTGCGGTTACTGAAGGATTCCGAAGCATGGATTCGCAGCTGGACAATTCAGCTGGAACTTGAGGACCTGCAGATTTCCGATGAACTGCTGGCGATGCTGGAGGAGCTCGCCGAGGCGGATGATTCTGCGGTGGTGCGGCTGTATCTGAGTTCAGCGCTGCAGAGAATCCCCGTCGAGCGGCGTGTCGGACTGGCAGGTGCCCTGGCTGCACATGCGGAAGATGCCACCGATCATAATCTGCCACTGATGCTGTGGTATGGGATCGAACCACTGGTTGCGGCGGATCCTGCCGCAGCCATGAAGATTGCCGCTGCCACGCCGATTGAAAAGCTGCGGCGGTTCATTGTTCGCCGTGCAGCTTCCGACAATCAGTCGCTGCCGGCGGTTATTGAGCTGCTGGCTGATACTGACAGTGCAGATCAGCAGCTGTTGTTTCTTGAGGAAGTGATGGCTGCCTGCGAAGGACGTGTGGATATTCCGATGCCGGAAGGCTGGAAGTCAGCGTATCCGCATCTGCAGAAGTCGGCAGAGCAGGCGGTTCGCGACCGGGCAGATCAGCTGGCTGTGTTGTTCGGGGACCAGCGGGTCTTTGGTGCGATGCGAAATCTGCTGGCGGATCAGGAGGCTTCCGCTGAGCGTCGCCAGCAGGCACTTGCAGTGCTGGTTCGCGGTCAGGACCGTGAATCATCCTCTGTACTCCTCAGCCCGGGGGTACTCCGACAGTCTGCGCTCCAGGGGGCAGCAGTTCGAGCTCTGGCAACACTGGGGGGAGATCAGACACCGAGCGTTCTGCTGCGGGAGTATTCGGACTTTCCTGCGGAAGTGAAATCAGATGCCATCGGGACTCTGGTGTCACGCCCGCTCTGGGTCAGAAGCCTGCTGACGGCAATTGCCGATGGCGAAGTCCGCAGTGCTGACCTGCATGCTTATCACGTGCGACAGATTCTGACATTTGAAGACGCGGAACTGAACGAACTGCTGCAGAAGCACTGGGGTGAGATTCGCGAGTCGGATGCCGACAGGCAGAAACAGCTGGCGGAATGGAAGAAGAAACTGACACCTGCAATTCTCAGCAAGGCCAGCCGTGGAAACGGTCGCAGAGTATTTGCGAAAACCTGCCAGAACTGTCACAGCTTGTTTGGAACTGGCGGGCAGATCGGCCCCGACATCACCGGCTCAAACAGGGCAAATCTGGATTACATTCTGGAGAACATGCTGGATCCCAGTGCTGTTGTGGGGCGGGACTATCAGGTGACTGTTCTGGCACTCACAGATGGTCGTGTTGTGCAGGGAATGCTGCGACGCGAAACAGACAGTGCGCTGACAATTCAGACACTCAACGATCAGCTTGTGATTCCTCTGGCTGAAATTGAAGAGCGAACTCTCTCAACAATTTCCATGATGCCGGAGCGTCAGCTTGACGCACTCAGTGGCGATGAAGTTCGTGATCTGGTGGCATATCTGGGCAGTCCGGTGCAGGTTGCGCTGTCGGGACCAGCAGCACCGATTAATGCAGAATCCGGTCGAGTTGAGGGAGCTCAGGAAGGCGAGAAACTGAAGATTGTGGAGAAGACAGCCGGGCGTGCTGCAAGCCAGCCAATGGGTGATTTTCGAGCGGCGCGCTGGAGTGGAGCGGATCAGTTGTGGTGGACAGGAGCTGCTCCCGGAGATCGTCTGGCCGTTGAGATTGAAGTACCCGCCGACGGGATATGGGATGTGGAACTGGTTTTGACACGTGCGAGAGACTACGGAGTTTTTCGCGTCACACTGGGGGAGAAAGTGCTTGATGCCGGCGTTGATTTATTCAATTCCGGCGAGGTGATCACGACAGGTGTTCTTACTTACGGCGGTATTCGTGTTCAGCAAGGTCCGCAGCGGCTGACGTTTGAGATCACGGGAGCCAATCCGCAGGCGGTCAGGTCGTTCATGCTGGGGCTGGACTATGTGCGTCTGGTCCCGGCTGCCGTGCAGTGAACATTCACGTGTGCAGCTGCGGCCGAAAGACCGGCAAGGAATGCCGATGCACGAAAGGGGTTGCTGAGCGGATTGGGTGTGGTTGATGACTGACTGGCAGCTGCTGCCAGAGTTTACCGATAACAACGAACGTATCGGTGACTCTTTCCCCTGCAGTATGATCATGGACCAGCCTGAAGTTGCTCAGACGTCGGAATACTGGACGGACGCGCGCGCTCCGCTGTCGAGTCTGCTGTTTCTGTTGCCGTGGATGATTGTGTACGAGGCGGGGGTGCTGAGTATTGGTGCCGGCGATGCGGACACGTATCGGAACGGGGCCGACTACTGGATGCGTCTTCTGCTTGGCCGTGTCGGGGCAGCGCAAGTCCTGTTACCGTTGCTCGTTCTGGCGGTGTTGCTGCTGTGGCATCTGATTGGCCGATTTCCGTGGCGGGTTAGTTTTTCGACTCTTGGCGGAATGCTGGCTGAGAGCGTTCTGCTGGCGATTGTTCTGTTGTCAGCGGGCCGATTGCATGACTTTGCTTTTCACTGGAGTCATTCCGGGGGAGCGATGTCGGGGCCGGTGCTGAATGGGATTTCTCCCACTTACGTGCAGGCGGTCTCGTTCGTCGGGGCGGGTGTGTACGAAGAGGTGATGTTTCGGCTGTGTCTGATCCCGGCTGCGTGGCTGATTTTTCGGATGTTTGAGTTTCCATCGCTGGCAGCTGCGTTGATGGCAGCAATCTGCACCTCATTCCTGTTTGCACTGGCACATCACGTAGGTCCAGCGGCAGATGCATTCAATCTGTTTGTGTTTTCCTTTCGAACTCTGGCCGGCCTGTTCTTTTCTGCGGTATTTCTGCTCCGAGGATTCGGGATTACCGTTGGCTGTCACGCCGCTTACGACCTGATGGTGGGGATGCTTCTGGCGGTCATTCCGGGGGCGGAGGCTGGTGTGTGAGCTGACAGGGGCGGGGCTTCGAGACCGGCTGTACTTTGGAAACTGATGTTCTTCGGGGGACGGTGTCATTCTATGATTCCGAACGCTCTATCAACGGAACAGCAATCGGGTGCGACAGAATGACTTCTTCATTTGACGAAGATGATGCTCAGGTTCATTCCATGACTTCACGAGGCAGAGACTGGCCCTGCCTCAAGCAATTCGTGGTCTTTCTGGAGAATCGAGTCGGCGGACTGCACGATCTGCTGCGCTCGGTTGAGCGAGATGATCTGCGAATCATGGCCATATCGGTGCTGGAGTCGAGCGACTGCGCAATCGTACGGATGATTGCAGATCACTACGAGCGGGCTCGCGAGTTGCTGCATCTGTCCGGAGTTTCGTTCATAGAAACTGATGTTCTGGGAGTGCTCCTGCCGGATTCAGAACAGCCGCACACCTTTCTGCTGGGAAGTCTGATGTCGGCGGAACTGAATGTGCAGTATGTTTACCCGATGCTGTATCAACGAAACGGCCGTGGGGCTGTAGTTGTCTGCGCCACGGATCTTGAAGAGACGCTGCGAGTAATCGGTGAAGTTTCACTGGATCTGGTGAATGAAGATGACCTGATGGAATCTGGTCAGGGGTACTAGGTGCCCATCCAGTGCACATCACTCATGCTGTTGCCGTCTCTGAATGGTCAGGGAAATCTCCAGACCGGTGCGAGGTTCGTGGTGATGGCGCAGAATCGCTTTTTCCTGCTGCTGTGCTCCCTGCTGTGCTCCCTGCTGTGCTTCACTGCTGCGAATTGTTCCGCACAGGGAATTCAGGGTCTGAGCCTGCCTGAGGAAACATCAGGTGCGGAACAGTCGTTAATCCGTCTGCGTGATCGCGAACGGATGCTGAGAAGAATTGCCGGGCAGCCATTGAACAATGCTGCTTTCAGTGTTCTGGAGCAGGTGTTTGCTCATCCCATTGATGTCGCGATGGGCAAGTCGGAAGAATCGGTCTGGACTGGTCAGCGTGAATTCTCAGTGCAGTTATTACGACAGGCGTCTCCAGAGGTTCAGCGAAGCTGGCAGATTCTGAATGAAGCGGCGGGCAGTGCCGCGTTGCAGCAGGCGCTGCGGCTCAGATCTGCGCAGCAGTTGTCGGATGTGGCTGCACGCTACCCCCTGACACGTGAGGGACTGCGTGCGGAATTCATCGTGCTGAACTGGAGATTACTGCAGGCAGATTTTACTGCAGTTTCAGCAGGGATCGAGCGAATCCGTAAGCGACATGCGGGAACCATTCTGGCTGACGAAGCAGGTCAGCTGATCACGAGACTGCAGCAGAAGTTTGATTTGTTTCAGCCTTTTCCCGCGACCTCACCTTCCCGGACTGCGTCAAACTGGGTTGCAGAGCCGGACTGGTCCTGGAGTGAGACGAGCTGGCTGGGAAGTCTGGAGCATCGGGTTGTTGCGTCAGGTCTGCTGAGTGAATGGGGTAATCTGTACGGTGTCCGCAGTCATCCGCTGGAGCGCTGGGGCGACTGGCTGGTGACGCGCACGCCATTTCGCGTGGCGGGCCTCGACCCTGAGACGGGCGCAGAGCGTTGGTCATTGATCGAAGAATCATCCGCTGGCGATCGGGGCAACGATCAGAGCGTCTCAGAAAGAGGAGGAGAATTTCCGGCGGGACTCGGTAAATACATCACTCATACTCAGCTGATGATGCTGGATTTTTCTCGACGACAGATCGTCTGTGATGGCGGAGATTTATGGGTTCTTGGGGGACTGGATCTGTTTGATCGCGGTCTGGAGACAGCGGCAGCTGATGATCCTTTCCGGAATTTTCGGCATCTGCTTCCGGACCAGAGTCTGCCGCAGGCAGACTTACGACGAGCGCGCAGTCTTGTCGCCCTGCGATACAGGGATGGGGACCAGGCACCGCAGATCGCATGGGTCGCTGGTGATGCGCATGGTTATACCGGTGGAGTGCGTGCCGGTCCGATTACAAAAAGAATGACCGCTGATGATTTCGACATGCTGGAAGGGAATCACGCTGTTGTACTTCAGGAAGACAGCAGTCTGAGAGTGGCGGCCCCGCTTGCGGGGCATGAGTTCCTGTGTCCTCCCGCAATCAATGAGCAGCGGTTGTTCATTCTGAGTGAGTCAGATGGCGTCTGCTTTCTGAACTGCCTGAATCGCGGAACCGGACGCGTGTACTGGCAGCAGCCTGTGAGTATCGGAGGGCAGACGCAGCAGTCGGATTTCCGCCCATGGATGAGCGTATATGATCAGCATGCGATGTTTCCCGTGCGATGCTACGTTGCTGGCGGGAGTGTGATCTGTCAGTTGAGTTCCTGCATCTGGATGTCTGCAGAGCAGGGAACCGGCGAAATCCAGTGGGTTCATGTGCCGAACAATCCGGCGTTTCATGCTGACGTTGAAGACACAACGCCCTGGGCGACGGAGAATTCCACCGTCAGCGCAGCAGAGTTCAGCGGGGCTGTCTCGGTCCGCAGGATCTTCTGCATGTCTCCCTCCACCGGCAATCTGCAATGCCTGGACAGCGCGACCGGGAAAGTCGTCTGGAATACCGCGGGCAATGTATTCCTGGACTACTGTCAGACAGTCAGCAGGGACCGCATGGTGATTCAGCTGTCCACTGATCGCCTCGTGCTGTCCGGTGAACACCATCTGCGTGCTCTTGATCCTGCCACGGGAGAGCAGCTCTGGGTGATTGAGTTTCCGGATCTTTCCGTGCCACCGAGCTGTCACGAAGACCTGTGCTTTGTGCTGACGTCGCGCTCTCAGTTTCTGGCAATTGACCTGCGGACCGGGAAGTCAGTGGGCTGGTCTCAGGCAGCGTCAGCTGGAGAGAACGTTGCTGCAGCGGCATTGAGCATGCACTCGAACTTTGTGTATCAGACGAATGGCACACAGGTGAAGGCGTTTCGTCGGGCTGACAGAGTCGCGGATTCAACGGCAGATGTCCGCATTAAAGCGGCAGCGTTGATGCTTGACGGGCACCTTGACCGGGTGCGCAGATTGCGCACGATGACAGATCCCTCAGACATGCAGTTAGTGCAGTTTCTGGATGATCTGACTGCTGCGGCACTGCTTGATGAACTCGGGTGGCAGGAGAATTCAGCGTCCGGCCCGCGGATCACCGCAGACGACCAGGCGATTGTTCAGGAACTGCTCGCTCTGAATCTGAGTGATGACCTGAGGGCTCGCTGTTATCTGCTGGGCAGGGTACTGGAGAACCCCGGATTGATTGCCTGTGGGAGGCAACGAAGGCTCACGATTTCTGCGTCACCGCTGATCCCTGTCAGTCGAACGTGGAGCCTGTCAGAACGTTGTCTGCCTGAAACCGAAGCGATGCATGCCTGGCTCGAAGCAGCAGATCTGCCCACAGACAGATTGCTTGCGCTGGCATCTTTTGCGTCAAGGTATCCTGAACTTCTGACGAGGGTTGAAGTTCAGCACTTGTGTGCAACGCTGCGTTCGCGCGGTATGTCATCTGCTGAAGAAATTGTCTGGTCGGGGCGACATAACTGGCTGCTGAGAACAGGCGACGAGACGAGCGAAATACGCGAACAGCTCAACAGGATTCGCGGGATCGTTCCCCGGCAGGAGTTCTCTGATGAAGATCAGTTGTTTCGCGATCAGTCATCGCTGCAGGCTGCAGTCCGATATTCGTTCAGCAGTTTCAGGAATTCGAATGCGGGCGACATTGACGGCGGCATTTTCGTTCAGTCCCCATCTGAGCAGCCCCAGTGGACGGAGCTCACAAACGCAAGTCCATTGTCACAGTATCAGATGCGTCTTCCGGCGTGGTATGGAAATCGACTGATCCTGCGCATCGATCTCGGTGGTGTTCACACTCTGGGATTCTGCGACAGCGCGGGAATCTCCAGCATCGGCGGCGAAGCTGACTGGATTGACCAGACTCAATCCGGCTTTGCAGCCGCGCGGAATCGCTATTACTCATCAATGGTGACGCAGGGGCAGATTGCGGATGTACCGGGTCTGCTGCCGTTGGCGGATTTACAGAGCCTGAGTATGGTCAGACTGGGAGCAGATGGCGAATTGAGAACGCTCTGGGAACGCAGTCTTTCCGAATCCTCTTCAATGTCTGCAGGACCGCTCACCAGCAGTGGGTTGGTCTGGTATTACGACCGGCAACTGCATTGTACGGATCTGTTGAGCGGAAGGGACCTCTGGTGCAGGGACGTGGCATTTCATGGACCCGGGGGCCTGACCGATGGTGGTGCAGATTTTCCACATCTCTGGGGAGATGAACAGGTCACGGTCACACTCTGGAGCGGAACAAAAGCGTGGTCTGCCTGGGATACAAGAACCGGCGAACTGCTCCGATCGGGGACGATTCCGCTGGGATTCTCAACGACTCCATTTGTGATCGGAAGATTCTTCGTGTTTACGGATCCGGAGTACCGTCTGCACGTCCTTGATCCGCTGGATGGTCGAGATGTTCTGGCCACATCCGCACCCGTTCGGATCGGAGTCTATCAACAGCACTCGATTGCGGTCGTTACGGACAGTGGAATGATCATGGCTGTCAGCAATGAAGGGCAGCTTGTTACCATCGATCCTCGCTCCGGAGGAATCGTCAATCGTGTTCAAATACCTCTGCCGCCTGACGAGCCGTGTGTCGCATTGTATCTGATTCCTCGTGACAACGAGCATCTGTTGTTGCTGAGGACGGCAGCTGATCGTCGCCAGCAACGGTCGTATATGTCGGGTGAGGAGACACCTGAAATGACCGGCCTGCTTGTTGTTGTGGATAAGGCAACCAGCGAGATCCGCTGGTCAAGGCCGATTCAAAACGCTGTTCTTCCGCTGCTGGCGGGGGATGCATGTGATGCCGTTGTGCTGTTCAGCAGACATGAAACAGGAACGCCTGAATCGTCCACGGGAGCGCCTGAACCACCGGTTCGGCTGATGTCTGAAACGCAGAATGTCTGGTTTGGCAACCTCCCGATCTCCGTGATGGTACTGAATGCTCGCAACGGAGAAGAACTCCTCGCTGAGCCCGTAGTACTCATGTCCAGCCAGTATCGAGGCGAACCGCTGGTCTTCGACGCTGAGAAACAACACCTGATTCTCAGGACAGGTGCAGCAGAACTGGTGATTCGGCCGCAGCAGGAACAATGAGCGGCGTATTCAGGGGTCACCAATGGTCTGAATATCGAGACGCCTGACAAGTGTCTGTTCGGGAAGCTCTTCCTCGCGCCGCAGCGTGGCTGAGGTGATGAGTGGCGGAGCCGGAATGGCTGGCAGATCCTCCACCGCAGTTTCCTGAGTGAGTCGAGACGGGGCTTCGCAGGGGAGTCGAACAGAAAACAGACTTCCACGACCGAATTCGCTCTTCAGGCTCACATCTCCGCCCAACAGGCGGGAAAGCTCACGTACGATGGAGAGTCCGAGGCCAGTTCCGCCGTATTCGCGTCGCACGTGATCTCTGGCACCGGGGGCGGTAGAACCCTGGCGGAATTTTTCAAAGATGTCGTTCTGTTCGTGCATCGGAATGCCGATCCCGTTGTCTTCCACACGGATCACAAAAAACTCCGACGTATCAGGTCCCGCGGAAACTCGCACACGTCCTCCTTCGGGGGTGAACTTGATGGCGTTGGAGAGCAGGTTGCTGATGATCTGTCGGATCTTGCCGCTATCCTGACAGATCATCGGCAGTGTCGGAGGAAATGCTTCAAGTCGCAGATCGATGCTGCGACGATCTGCAAGTGGAAGCATCTGCTGTACCTGCTGCTCGAGCAGATCTCTGACATCAAACTGCAACGGATTGATGTCCATCTTGCCTGATTCGATTTTGGCCAGGTCAAGCAGGTCGTTGATCTGCACCATCAGGGTCTGGCCGGAAGACTGAATATTACTCAGATATCGTCGTTGTCGATCATCAAGGTTCTCAGCGGAACTGAGGATGTCACTGAATCCGAGGATCGAGTTGAGCGGTGTCCGCAGCTCGTGACTGATCGTTGCGAGGAAGTCATCCTTGAGCCGGTTGCTGTTGAACAGTTCGAGGTTTGCCTGGGCAAGCTGATCGACTTTGGCATCGAGTCGATCGTTCAGACGTCGCAGCTCGTCGGTCTTCTGCATCATCTCTCGCAGCATGCGATTGAATGCATGGCTGAGTTCCTCGAATTCATCACCGGTACTGATGTCTGCACGCGAATTGAGATTTCCGCGGGCAATCTGATCACTGACGTCCTTCAGGTGCTGGACGGGTTTGACAATGATGTAGCGCACAATCGCCCATCCGGCCAGCATTGCAAGAAATGCCGTGACAATCCCCGTTGCAAACAGGACTGCCCAGTTCCGGGTCAGTTGATGATCGACGGTCTCAAGGGAGATCTTGATGCTGGCGATGGCGAATAAATCGGCCGGGGCTGCGGACTCAGTATCGCTGAGAGCCTGCTGCAGCAGCGGGTCATCGAGCAGGTTCGGGGCCGGACTGCTGCCTTCGGGCTGCGGCTGTCCTGAGTTACTCATCGCCAGGATCGCCGCCTGCTGCTCGACCGCGGATGAGTCTTTCGTCACACCATCCGCAAGGTGACAGAATCTGCAGTTGCCAGTGATTCTGATCGCGGAGTAGTACTGCAATTGCCGCGTCTGCTCCTCTGTACGGATCAGGTAAAACTCGTCAACCGGATCGTCCTGCGAACGAAATCTCTGCGCCGCTTCAAATTCTGCTCCGGTCTTGCCGGTTTCATCCGCAGGGCGGAGGTCCCAGGTGGTGCTGTTGGAATCGGAGGGCATTTCAGCCATGACCTGCAGGAACTGATCGACCAGCTGTGATGTGGTTCTTTCCGATGAGGCGGCAATACTCACTGTCGGACCGGTATCTGCATTGTCCGTTTCAGGCGGGCGATCACTGTTTTCATTGCCGGCTTGTGCGTCCGGGCCTGCATCGCCGGTATCGTGGGATTTCGCTGCAGTCGCCTGTTCCAGAAAACGCGTATAGTGCTGAAGCTGAAGAATGCGTGGGACCATCATCCTTGCAGCACGGATCTGCTGGTTTTCCACCAGTTGCTGCGTCCGCGAAGCGTACCACCAGAAACTCCCTGTAATCAGCAGCAGCAATGCAAGCCCGAACAGAAGTCGGCACTTCCGTTCGAGGCTGGTCTCGCCGATGATTTTCTTGAGGGAGCGATAGGAGATCACGGTTTTGTTCCTGCTGCAGTTCCTTAGCTGCACAGTCTCGCGTGCCAGGGCCCAGTATGCAACATCAGGCTGAGCGGCAGCCGACGATCACCGAGCATCGTCGCCGGCAGCAATCGCTTTCTTCAGCAGATTGTGAGTAATGATCCTGACGCGTTCGTCCGGTCCGTGGGGCCTGCTGTAGTGCGACCATGGCAACGTGTGTCCCGGTGGATCCCCGAGAGCCTGAGCCCACCAGATTGTTGCTGCATTGAAGACGAAGTTTCCGCGTGGTCCGGGATAAATCGTCGCGGTCCACTTCTGGGGATTCTTTCCCCCCTGCCAGGCCGTGCCGGCTGCAACGACTTCCAGCCCCGTGATATCAGCAGGGTCCCCATGATATTCCCACCCGATCAGGCCGGGGATCGCATCTCCGTTCTGAACTCCGCTGCCGGCGAAAATCCAGTGGTCGGCAGCGGTGACAGTCCAGTCGCCCCCGCCATTGACAGGCTCTACATTTCGCGCGCCCATCAAAAGGCCTTCGTCCGGTCCACGAACAGGAAATGGTCCATGCTGTTCATGTCGCTGCACCGCGTACTCGTTGTCACCACCGTAAGGTCCGCCACGAAAGATGATTCGATTCGGGCGTCCGTCTGCAGCTGATCGGAATGGACTGACCCAACAGACGCTGTTTCCGGAGAGAAACAGCAGACTCACACCTTCGTCACGCATACGAACAACACTGTCGTACTGACGGCGGTCCCAGTACTCGTCATGGCCAATGCTGATGAATGCGCGGCATTTGAGCCCCCGATCGGGTGTGAGCAGATCACTGTTGGAACAATAGCTGACATCGTAACCCTGTTCCTCCAGCCAGTACGTCATCGGAAACTCGTAAGGCAGAAACTCACCGGATCCTGTCGTAAGCGGATCGTTGACAACGGACATGAACTGAGCTTCCCGGCCATAAGGTCGGTCAAAACTGACATCCGCCCAGGGGCCCTGACCGCCTTTGGGGTGGGTGTACACGGAAAAATTTGTGGGCCACAGGTTATAGGCCTGCCAGGTGTTATCCGAGCACTGAAACAGGATGTCTACGGGGCGGTCGTCCTTCACAATGAAGATGACATAACTCTGCCAGTACGGCTCTTCACCGTCCGGGATGGTCGTCAGACGACCGAGGTACACTCCACTGATCCAGTCTTCTGGAATGGTCAGGCTATATGACGATTTCCAGCGACATTCGTGCAGGTTCTTATCCCCCGGTTCAGGGTCACTCTGTGTGCTGCCCTCAATTCGCTCAACGGTTTTCAGAAGGCGGGCACCACGACCACCGTAATAGCCGGTACGAAAAACTTCGAGACGAAAGTCGCGAGAGGGGTTTGTGGAAACCATGATGTCCAGAGTTTCACCGGCAGCGATGCTCTGGTGCGAACAATAACCTTCGATCGGTACCGAGCGACACTCACTGCCAGCAACACGAACACGCGTCAGCTGCCAGTCCGTTGATCCTTCCCTGCGATTCTCTGTCTGAATCAGATTGTCGGCGAGCAGAACTTCGGGAGTCGCGCAGATTCCTGCGAGCAGCAGCAGACAGAGACCTGACAAAGGGTTTTTCATTTCAGGAGTCCCGTGGAGAGTGATGTGAGTTTTACCAGTCGCAGCCAGGGGCAGTTCAGTCTGCGGTAGGCGGTACCAGACGAATTGAGTGAAGATCGATCAGGGCCATTCGCGGAGCCTCAAGAGCGGTTGCCGTGATGCGATTGCGTCCGCGACGCAGATCGAGCGTACCTGCGTTCCATGTGCGATATTCATCCCATGTTCCGGTTCCCGGAATTCGTGAGGTGAGCATTCGCGTACCAGTCGAAAACCTGATCAGTCCACCGGCAGTCTGATCATCACAGGCGTAACGCAGTTCGAGGGTCCAGTGACCGCCGACCGGGACATCCACAGTCCACGAAGCAAAGTCGTCTGTGGAACACCAGTAGCCCAGATTCTGGTACTGCGGTTCGAAGACAAGGCTGGGGCCATGAATTTCGGCCTGAGCAGCGGCCAGAATCAGATTTCCTTCGTCATCAGCTGACACCGGTTGCGGCTGATTTCCCGGGAAGCGCTTCCAGGGGGACTCAGCCTGCTGCAGAAATGCGATGACGTCTGCCAGCTGCTGACTGTTGAGGTCACGCTGTAGTCCTTCGGGCATGAGTGATTTCCCGGAGCTCTGCAGCAGATCAATCTCGGAACGAGGCAGCACCTGTTCCTTGCCGTCTGCAGAGAGTAGTGTAATGCTGCTGCCCGTCTCGTTTCGCAGCATACCTGTCAATTGCAGGCCGCGTGACGTCACTACGGAATAGCTGAGAAACTTTGATTCGGCTGCGCGATTCGGATCAAGTATTGCGGTGAGCAGTGAGCCGGCAGAGCGGTCCTTGAGTGCCGTCAGATCTGCTCCGATTTCCCTCCCCGTGTCGCCCACGCGATGGCAGGCTGAACAGTGTCTGCGAAAGACTTCCTGACCATCAGCCACGGATCCCTGCAGCTGCTCCACAGCACTCAGTTGCTGCTCAATCAGCTGTTGCAGATTTCCTTTTGCTTCCGGCTGCAGGAGTGCGGTTGCCCGCCTCGCGAGCTCGACATCCGGATGTTCGACCAGTGTCTGACGGTGCTGTGCGTTGAGTTCCGCTATGGAGATACGCTTCGTTTCGATCTGGTCCAG
Source organism: Planctomycetaceae bacterium (assembly GCA_023260695.1). Taxonomy (GTDB): domain Bacteria; phylum Planctomycetota; class Planctomycetia; order Planctomycetales; family Planctomycetaceae; genus SXXK01. Next base: position 12,707 of record JALQUR010000548.1, on the reverse strand, counting down.
CAGAACGGTGGTAACGCGGGGACGGCGGATGAGTTGTTCCAGCAGTTCGGATCGCACAGTGGGAGAAAGCTGATCAAAGGCTGCCGCCAGTGTGGAGACCCGATCAATATCGCCAGTTCCGACAAGATTTCGGATCAGGGCCTGTTGCAGGACCGGTGGTGTGACAGGGCTGAGCAGCAGTTCCTGGTCTGCCGCGGAGACGGCTGCTGGGGAAACCACTGCAAAAAACTCAAACGCTGCCAGTCTGCGATCCGGCTCATTCCTCGCATCTCGCGTGATCACGATTGCGGTTGCTGCCGACGATTTTCTCAGCTGTGTGACCTCCGCCGTATTCAGCAGCGTGCCCGCAGCATTACTCTGCAGGACTTCCCGGAGTAAATCTGCCAGGTCGGCGAAGGACGCAGTGCCCGTCTCTGGGGTTATGGAACGCAGGAGTGCAATCGTCTGAGCTGCAGCTGCTTCAGATGCCCCCAGCCTGGCTGCCTGTGGGAGGAGTCGGCGGGTCAATTGCAGGATCTGCGGTGTTGCCGGGCGACTGGAGATTACACTCAGAACCGTGGCAATATTGTCCGAATGCAGAGATGTGAGTCCACAGCTGACCAGAACCGGCTGATCTGCTGATTCTGCAAGTGCATTGCCAAGCAGTGTTGCAGCCCAGTCAGCATGCGACTGCCCGAGGGTAAGCAACAGCTGCCGACGTACGCCGTAATCCGAATCTGCAATCAGTTGCGTCAGTGCTTCTGTATCCGCATCACCGATCTGATCAAGGTCGTCCTCAAGCAGACGAACAGCGGCTTTGCGAAGTTCCGGATCGGCATGCTGCAGGAACGGACGCAGCAGCTGCGGCGTACTGACCTTCGGGATTTCTGCCAGAATCTGCTGCGCGGCATAAAGCGCCTGCAGCCCGACTGCTCCACCGTCTGCAGCAAGTTCAAGCAGATCGGTACCAGCAGTAATGGTTGCGGATGAGCCAACGGTTGAGGCGGAACTGACGGCGGCATGATGACTCAGCAGTCGATGTGCCAGATCTCTCCACCATCCATTCTGAACAGTAAAGTAGTTCGCAAGTGAGTCCGGAGGGATGTCCCGCCAGCTGGAATTCAGGAAATCTGCCGTGTAATGGCCTGTCTCGGCTGCTGTGGAGTCTGACGCTGCACCACAACATGCAGACTCTGGAATTATTCGCCAGATACGCCCCTTGTCAGTGCCAGCGGTCAGGTCCATGCGTCGCTGAAACTCCTGCGGGATCCATTCCGGGTGTTCAATAACTGCACGATACATGTCAGCGACCCAGAGGCCTCCATCCGGGCCGGTTCGCAGCATCGTGGGGCGAAACCAGTTGTCGCTGGACGACAGGAATTCCGAATCCTGCTCGTCAGCCGCACGCTCACCATGGAATCCAATACGGCTGTCATCCACGGCCGGGGTCAGCACCAGTCTGGAAATCAGGTTGTGCACTGGTTCTGATGTAAAGGCATTTCCGTAGACCTCTGCACCAAGCCGATGACTGCGGAAGATCATCGTGCTGCATGCTGACGTGAATCGATTGGACGCTGCAAAGTCGTTGAATCTTGCAAGGGTTTTGCTGGAGGGAAAGACAGGTGCGGCGCCGGGAATCGCGGCCACACCAGCGCGTCCGCCAGAGATTCCGGCATGGGGATTACGAGACAGGTAACGATCCTCAAACTGATAATGCCAGATGGGATTGGAATTATTGTTTCCGAACCAGTTGCCGAAGTCGTCGCGTTCTCTGGCAAACTGACTTTGCCCCGCCAGCGCTTCAAGGCGATTTGTCTGAGGGTCAATCCTGAGGTCACGGCCGCGCAGTTCAATGCCTGCATAAGGGGCCCTTGCTGCCGCGCTGCCCGGAATGAATCCGGTACCGCCAATGGATCCCCCACTGTCGCCGTTGGCCAGATACAGCCAGCCATCAAGTCCCCAGCGGAGACCATTGACGCGATGCTGCTGATTGCCCTCCGCAAATCCCTGATACAAAGTCTCTCTGATATCAGCGATACCGTCTCCTGTTGTATCCTCCGCGTAGAAGATCTGCGGTGCCATCGTGATGATGACGCCGTCCTGCCAGCATTGAATCCCTGACGGATACTGCAGGTTGTCAAGAAATGTCACTGCGGTGTCATAACGGTAGTCCCCATCGATATCTTCCAGAATCCTGACCCGCCCGTGATGGGGGCCGTTTCCGAGGGGATAATCACCCATTTCGACGACCCACAGACGGCCTCGATGGTCCCAGTCAAAGGCTACAGGGTCGCGGATGAGAGGTTCCGCTGCGGCCAGCACGACCTGCATCCCTGGACGTACAGTGAAGCAGTTCAGGGCATCATCCGTTGATTTCGGTTCCGGGAATTCCTCCCGGAGAGCTTCCGAGTAGAAATCGTGCGGAGTCAGGCGCTGCACGGTCTGACAGATCAGATCTTCTGTCTCCGGGGCCAGCCGACCGGGCTGGCGGTAGTAGAGCATGGAGGAATCAGTCTCGTAGCCGCCCTCGCGCAGTAATCTTGACGATGTGATGTAGCAGGGGACATCGTTGCTGTAGGCGTTGATCCACAATCTGCTGCCATCAAACATCTCATTCAGTCTCAGGGCATAATCAACAACGACCTCTCCTGCCAGAAAAACCATGGCCAGATCATCGCCAAAGCACCATGTCTGAACCGGGTATGACGGCACGGTTGCAGGAATCTGTCCGCCGTCATCAAGCAGTTTCAGGAACCAGTCTGCGCGGGATGCTGTGACGCCGCCCTGCTGAGCCTGCTGCTCCCAGCCGGCTCGATCCGGGATTGCAGTGAGGGGAAGGTCGATATGATCCAGCCGACATGTGATCTGCGGATTGATTCGCTGCAGACGTGCCTCTTGCAGAATGCGAATCACTTCGTTGGCAAGTGTTCTGCCGTGCGCCTTGCCCTGTTCGTGTGTTCCCCGCGGAGACGGATTGGCATCTGCACCACAACCGATCGACACCAGGGCTACTGTCCCCGGAAATTCTTCTTCCAGCATGTCCGCTGCAAATCCGGCCCAGTCGCCACTGATCTGATTGAAGTTACCGCCCTCGGTGGTGCAGTGACAGGCGTAGTTCACCAGCAATGCCATGAGTCTGCCGTCTGCATCGTGTGCAGCCAGCAACGGGACTCGCTGGTCAACCGGACCATCAGGGACTTCTCCGAATCCCGACCAGCGGCCGTCTGTCAGTGCACGGCGGTTCATCGCGAAGCCGGCGTGGCCGTAACCCAGTGATAACTTTGCAGGAGTCATCCGGCGAAGTGACTGCAATGCCACGTCGACAAGCTTCCGTGTGAGTTCTGTTTCGTAGCGGGCGAGGTGTTCTGCGTGCTCAGGTGGGATCTCCGCAAAGATATTCGGGGCGAAATCCCGCAGCCAGGGAGCTGAATGTGAGTGTGTCGCTGAGATCGCGAATCGCTCCCGCGGCAAAGTAATCTGTTCGCTGATCTGTGCGTAGACACGCTCTGTCACGGAGGCAGGTATGCCGCAGTTGTCAACGGTCAGCAGCAGTGTCTGGAGGTTGTCGGCGGGGCCGATTGCAAGAGCTCGAGCATGAATGCTGACTGCGGCCGTTTCTGCTTCTTCACTGCGACCACCATAGCCGGTCAGACGTACTGGATAGTCCGGTGTAATGTCGACAATGGCGGAGCCAACAGGTGTGAGCGGATAGTCACGCCTCGCTTCCTCACGACGGACACGCTGCAGCAGATCCGGAATCGAAACTCTCACGAGCAGGTCGTCATTGCCGGATGTGTGTTCGTTCTGCCAGCAGAGATGCTGCTTGTGGATGAAGAACCCGTTGTGACTTCCGTCGTCCAGACGAACTGGCGGCAGACCGTAGTCCTTTGGATGCTGCAGGATCTGCTCCAGCAGGTCCTGATCCTGTTCATTCAGCGCGGCGACATCGGGGGCAGAGGCATCGCGGGACTGCTTCCAGTCAGCAAGAAACTGCGGAGGATTTTCGCGCAGGTTGCCACCGTCACAGTAACGCTGATTGAGCAGATGCGCTACTTCACGAAAGTTCATGAACTGTACTGCATCGCCGTGGGTCGCGACCGCATGATCGATCAGTTCGACCACCTGCTCTGCCTGAATCCAGCCGTGAGGGTGAAATACGAGGCTGAAACATCCATCAGCGGCGACTGTCAGATCAATGGCCGCCTTCCAGTCTTCCAGCGTACGGGGATTATTAACGCCTTGCAGGTGCTGCGCAGACCAGTCGCTGGGGGCAAGGCAGGGGATTTCCCAGCAGTCATTATTGATGACCCATGGCCATGGGTAATTCTCGACGTAATTGACAAAGTGGTCATTCTGCAGCCCGCGATATCTGTTCCCGGTGGGAAGGTATCGCAGAAATCGGTCTTCTCCGTCTTCATTGAGTACGCGCTCGCGGGCGTGCCGTGGGTCAGCCGAGCTGTAGAACATAAAGACAGAGGAGTCGATCTGCAGGAATCGCTGTTGTTCAGTCTGTCCGCTGAAGATCTCTGAAAAGAACCTTGGGCTGACGGTATTCAGTGAGTCGCAGCAAGGTGTGCGAAACGCGACCGGAGTATTGCCTGGTATCGCTGCCATCTGATCCACGCAGCGATTGTAGGTGGAGACAGACGCCTGCAGATCGCCGTCGTGCAGGAGCGGACAGGGATGATCGGCCGAATGACATTCAATGGAAAGCCCTTCTCCAAGCCAGCTCTGCAGCTGGGAGTCGCTCGGGTCGATCTGATTGGTCATGATGCTGAGCGGAGCACGCCCGTCAATCTGCTTGAGTCGGTTCAGGATCGGCCGCAGATACTGCTCATACTTCGCTGAGTCCCGCATGTCGTCGATTGCCAGGACAATGACGGCACGTGTATTCGGGTTGCCTGCCCAGTCGGAAGTCTTCAGGTGAGGGAAGTTGCGGTGCGGGTACCATGGACTGGCTGGATCCGCTGCAAGTGTCGGAAGGATTTTCCGAGATTGCTCCGTCGGCTCATCCGAGGCTGCGGTCGGTGCTGCAGCATGGAGCACTGCGAGCGTCAATAGTCCTGCACGCATAACCACGGTCGCTGAAGCCGGTGCCATCTTGATACTCCGCTGGGTCTGAAGTGCGCGGCGATCGGAATGCATCGCCTGACTGCTGCAAAGTATACCGATTTGGATGCGAAGCACACGCCAGGGGCCGCTGATTGGAACGATAAGGATCGAAGCTGTTGCTGTGCTGTCAGCCGATTCGCGGGCTGGTCATCGCTGCGATTCTTCGCAGCTGTGGCACTACCACTGCATGATCCATGACGGGACGCAGGGATGCCGCGTGTTCGATCCGGGCAACAGTCTGTCTGCTGGATGTGATCGGTGGGATGTCCGGGCCCGATGCTTCAGGCCCGGAGTAACTGCTGCGGAGGCAGACATCCCCCTGTGGCGGAGCCACACTGCTGAGTTTCCCCGCACGCAGCTCGGACCGAGCTGCTGCGACAGGGAGTTCGATGCAGTTGCTGTGACGAAAAGTTGACTCAGAACGGCACATCCTGCTCGTCAGCTGCAGCTGCTGGCTGCGGCTGTGCAGCAACGGGCTGTGCAGCAACTGGTTGCGTGGCCAGCTCTGTACGTTCGAACGATCGTGCTTCAGCACTCAGGAAGTAACGCACTTCACTGGCCTCGTCCCGCTGCCAACGGCGTCCGGAGAGGCGGTACTGCGCGCTGATCTGGTCGCCACGCTCAAGTTCATCCGCGGCTTCACAGGCATCTCCGATGAGTTCCAGAGGAATGTAATTGACATACTGTCCGCGTTTCTGGGTGAGCACAATCAGACGTTTGCGAAAGCCCTTCTGTCCATAGGTCTGCGTTTCTTCGATGGTGTAGACGTTTCCGGTCAGTGTAGGTTCGGTCATTGTCAGTTTCCTTCAAGAAATTGCGTTCAGTGCCTGCCTGCATTTGATCACGGAGCGAAGCCGTTCGCCGCCGATGTGTAGTGTGAAAAGTAGAGCGATATTGGGTGTGGTACAATTAACACCCTACATTGAATCTGAAAGAGTCACTCAATTGCCTGGCGACGCGTCATAATCCGTGTGATTTGTATGATCGATGTAATGACGCGCTGCACACTGTGATGCTGCGCTGCACACCGTGATGCGCGCTGTACACCGTGATGCTGCGCTGACGCCGGCGGCGTAACGCGATGCAGAGCCGCGATGTGCAGGCTCACCTGCACCGCTCAGGTCAGTCAGTGCTGACGAGATTCAGAACTCCATCCGCGATGGCTGAAACATCGCCTCTGGCCCAGACGGGGCAGGGGGCGTTTGCCATGGGGTCATCAGTAACAACGACGCTGATGCCGGGTACTTCATATGCCCATGGTTGCTCCGCAGCTGACTGCCGCCAGACTTCGATTCGCGGAGCTGTGGTGTGCAGATCACCTTCCACAATTACCAGATGGCAGTCTGCTGCTGCGCTGACCAGGGACTGGTAGCGGTCTTCGTCCCGGTGACTGCGGTCACATGGCCGAAAGAGAGCGGTCATTCCCGGAGACAGAATTCCGACAATGGCGGCACCGGCCTGACGGTGTTTCCAGGAGTCCTTTCCCGGAGTATCAAGTTCATGCTGGTGGTGCGTGTGTTTGACAGATGCCACACGAAGTCCACGACGGGTGAATTCGGTGATCAGCTCACAGACAAGAGTTGTCTTGCCACAGTTCCTGCGACCGACAATGTGAACACGTGGTGGAGGTGCGGACATGAGTTGTGCTTCTCTTCAGATCCACAGATGAACTTTTTCTCGCAGCGAGTCGGGGAGTGCTTTCTGCAGTCTTCTGCGAGCTTCGTCAACATGGGTTCGAGTACTGAGATGGGCGAGAATAATCAGCTCATTCTGAAATCTGTCCGCTCGTTCGATCAGATCATCAAGGTGAGTGTGTCCGAACTTGTGGATCTTCTCACGACGATGGTCGGGTCTGAAGAATGTCATTTCGGTGAGCAGAATACGGGCGCGATAGATATCGGGATGGCTGTCCAGACCCGGCGGGGCTGTATCACCTGTAAATGCGAGCAGGGGGGTACATATTTCGGCCGTGACATCAGTACCCTGCAGGCGGAGGTCCCGGATCTCGTTACCAGTCAGTTGATGGTACTCGGGTTTCAGTTTGCGACGCACTTCGTAGATGATGTAACCGACCGAGGGCACTCGGTGATCAGTTTCGAATGCGGTGAAACGATGTTCACGCGAGAGGTCAATCTGGTCTCCAGGGCTGACTCCGATGAGTTCACAGTTCATGCGTCCGCGATCGAGTTTCTGCCAGGCACGCAGCATCCTCCATGTGTCATCAACGATCTGCTGTGGCAGGTAGATCACCGGAGGCTCCATCTTCATCATGCGTCGCCGGGCAACAAAGACGGGCAGAGCAGCAAGGTGGTCAAGATGACCATGTGTGACCAGGAAGGTCTGCGTGCCCATGAACATCCACGGACTACCACCGAGTTCGAATCCGATGTGCAGTTCCGGGACTCTCCAGTAACTCTGCACAGCTGCGCGTGAGTAGCCCTCAATCGTCAGTGAATGGTGTTTCAGTGCAGAACAGGGGAGGTTTTCGAGCATGTCAGGGTTGTCTGGCCTGAAAGTTTGACCGGTCTGAGAAGATTCCGTTTCAGCAGCCGGAATGTAATGCGGGAACTGCAGGTGATTCAGCAGAAGAGATTTCCTGCCGTTCAGTCTGCAGCTTCCGCAGTCAGAATCTGCACGACTTCAGCATCAGCCGCAGCGTCAGAGACAACAGTCTGGCTGCCATTTGCAAGGTCTCTCAGCTGCCACTGCTGCGCCGCAAATTCATCACTCCCGGCAATAATACAGTAGCGGAAGCCGCGGCGATCTGCATATTTCATCTGGCGGCCGAAATTACGGGCCTCCGGGTAGACTTCGACACCAATGCCGCGCTGACGCAGTCTGCGCCCAAGCTGCAGGTATTCCGCGATGTGTTCCTGGTCCATCATGGTGATCAGAATCTGAGCCGGTGTCGTTGATGTCTCGAGCAGTCCGAGTTCCTCAAGCGCAGCGAGCATTCGATCCAGACCAAGACTGGCACCGACACCGGGCAGCTGCTGAGCTGTAAACAGATCAGCAAGGTTGTCGTAACGTCCACCGGAACAGACGCTGCCGATTCCGGGGAGGTCCCCGAGCACCGTCTCGTAAATTGTTCCCGTGTAGTAATCCAGGCCGCGGGCAATGGCGACGTCCAGTCGAACGCGATCGTCCGGCCAGCCACAGTGTGCAACACATGCAAACAACTGCTTCAGATCCTGCAGACCCTGTTCCCCGGTGGCACTTCCCTGCAGCATGTTCTCCAGTTGCAGCAGAATCTGATCCGGACTGCCCTGCAGCTGGGCCATATCCAGCACCTGCTCGGCCGTCTGCTGCGGTACTCCGGAAAGTTCTGTCATTTCGCGGCTGACGGCGTCGCGGCCGATCTTGTCCAGTTTGTCGAGTGCACGCAGGATGGCCACAGCCTGCTCCTGAGCACCCGTACGCTCCAGCAAACCGTTCAGTACGCGTCGATTATTGACCCGGATCGTGAACCGCTCGATGCCGATATTCTCCAGCAGATCGTTGATGACGAAGAGTGTCTCGATATCAGCTGAATTGCTCAGAGTACCAATGGTATCGAAGTCACACTGCAGGAATTCGCGGAATCGTCCACGCGCCGGCCGTTCGCCACGCCAGACGGGCCCGATGTGATATCTGCGGAATGGGGTACCCAGCTGCTGCGCGTGCTGAGCTGAAAATCGGGCAAGCGGCACTGTCAGGTCGAAACGCATTGCCACGTCGCGCCCGCCCTGATCCTGAAAACGGAAGACCTGTTTGTCGGACTCGTCACCACCTTTGCCAAGCAGAACTTCGGCATACTCAAGCGCCGGTGTGTCGATCGGAGCAAATCCATAGCTGCGATAAACTCTGCGAGCTGTGTCGATCAGTTTTTCACGAGCCATCATCTGGTCGGGCAGGAAGTCTCTGAAGCCGCGCAGGGTCTGCGGCTTGATGCGATGAGGCTTCGAATCGGTCACTGATTAACTCCGGAAGCTGAATGAGGCGGCCACGATCGTCCACGAAGACTGCAGTCCGAGCTGAAGACTGACCGGGCGACATACTAACAGGTCTGCTCACTCAGGCAGCGGCCGCATGGCATGATCCTCGGATCGGGAATGCACTATACGGAATCCGACGCCGTATTGAGTCCTGCCGTGATCATTGCTGCTGCGGGCGAGGACTGACGCTGCCAGATCCCGGCACCCGTGCCTGATTGCGGGTTGAGTCAAGTTCAGGAGTTGAGAACCGGGAGGCTGACCGGATCTGAAGCAGAACGACGGACCGCCGCCGGCAGCACAGCCTGAGCGTACTCGTAAATCTGCTCTGGTGTTTCGAAGAACTGGTCGTAGACCCCGGGATTGTCGTATTCGCAGCTGTCCGTGGTGTAATCCCGACAGATCTGTGGTCGGATATCATAGATACCACAGCGGTTGTCAGGAAGAATGTGCTTACAGTCACCTGGAATCATCAGGTACCAGTCTCCGTCGTCGACAAAGACTGAGAAGGAACCGTGCAGCAGGTACCAACGGAGATTGTCGAAATCGTTGCGCGTGGTGGGTTGGTCGATCTGCAGCGCAAAGTAGCGACAGCAGCGGGCATTGCAGTAACTGCACAGCACTTCGCCGGCCGGGAGATTCTCCCGAGTCATTTGTTCTGTGGGCATGTTGAATTCCTTCAGTTGACTTCGTCAGTGTTCCAGAAGGCTGCTGTTCGTGCAACCGAACGCCGGCGACAATCTGTCGCTGTCAGGAAGCGGAAAACAGGCTGACACTTCGCTCCCGCAGCATCGAACAGCCCATTTTGCGGACACGATTCCTGCGAGAACTGCCGAAAGGGTGTGTTCGGAGCCTGTCGAGCGAGGCAGATTCTGCCGGGGTGATGGCAACCGTGCGTTCTTTGCCGGATGGCTCCGAGCCGCGTATTCCCGGGACTTTCCAGCAGGGCTGAAGTTATGAATCAGTGTTGAGTCCGTTCGAGCTAATGCGGCAACATCCCGTGTTGCCAGGCCGCAGCAGATGCGGTGAGAGCAGGCTCGAAGCCTGCTCAGAACGGAGTTTCCGGCGCCTGCCACTGTGCAAGGTTCCGGGTTTCAGGAGTCGGTAGAAGTGCTGAAGGATCTCAGGCCGTCTATAGCGGCGATCCTGCTGGTCACACTGCTGTTTCAGGGTTGTGCCGGGCCAGGTCGGACTCTGCAGTATCTGCTGCGGGACAGGGAAGAAGATGCGACTGCGACCTACTACCGCAATTACTCCACTTCTCTGGACTACCCGAGCCCGGCGGATGCTGAGCACCAGACAGATGCTCAGTTATTCACGGCCCCCCGCAGCGTCACTTCCCTTGATGAGGTGACGGAACGCGGAGTCAGTCTGGATGAGTGCATTCGGATGACGCTTGCCAACTCGGCTGTGGTTCGCGAGGACAGTTCGTTTCTGTCCCCTGGAAATCCATTGCTCGCCAATCCTGACCGCGTTCCGTCTGTGTATGACAATGCCATTCAGGAGACAGGCTTCCTGATCGGAAATCGCGGGGTGGAGGCTGCTCTGTCAGACTTCGACCCTGTACTCAGCAGCAACCTGCAGGCCGGGCGGTCTGAAGACGTGCAGAATACGGCCAACATTGGACTGGATCAGGGGGATGTTCTGCGGGAAAACAGCGGACAGTGGGTGACACGACTGGAGAAATCCTTCGCAAACTCCGGTTCGTTCGCCGTCGAAAGCAACTGGGCGTACTCGCGGAACAACCAGACGCGACTGTTCGATTCGGCCTACAATACATTTCTGCAGGCGGAATATCGCCAGCCGCTTCTTGCTGCATCGGGAACAGAATTCACTCGCATTGCGGGCCCTGCTGCCCAGAACCTTCGCGGTGTGAGCGGTGTTTCCCAGGGCGTGCTGATTTCGCGGATCAACAGTGACATTTCACTGCTCGATTTTGAACAGTCCGTGCAGGGTATGGTACGCGACGTTGAGACGCTTTACTGGGATCTGTATCTGGCTCTGCATCTGTATCACTCCGAAGTGATGACGTTCCGGGATATTGTGAAGTACAGCGACCTGCTGGCGACGCGACTCGAGGCCCGCGACACCGTCTATCAGGCCCAGAACCGGCTCTACGAAGCTGACGCCCGCATCAAAGGATCACTTGCGGATGTGCTGCAGGCCGAAAGTCGTCTGCGGCGACTGCTTGGTCTGCCAATGAATGACGGTGAATTCCTGGTCCCGACGGATCAGCCGCAGGAAGCCCGGTTTGATCCAAACTGGGAATCGATGCTGATGGATGCTCTGAGTCATCGAACTGAAGTTCGACGTCAGAAATGGCAGCTTCAGAGTCTGGAGCTGCAGCTGCGTGCTGCCCGGAGCCTGAATCGTCCGCGACTTGACCTCGTAACGCAGTATCGCGTCAATGGGTTTGGGGATTCGATTTATAACGGTGGGAATGATGACGATTCGCTGACCGACGAGGGGTATGCGGGCGCACTCGAATCGCTTACGCAGGGGAATCAGACAGGCTGGGCGGCTGGTGTGCAGTTCTCACTTCCGCTCGGTCTGCGGATTGCTCGCGCGCAGGTCCGCAACTACGAACTCCGCCTGCGCAAGGCGAAACGCGTGCTGCAGGTCCAGGAAGAAGAAATTGCACGTGAACTGAATCACGCCCGACTTGAGATGGATCGCTGGTACCTGCTTGCAGAAAGTGGCGCGAAGCGAGCTGATGTTGCCATCAACTATGCGGCCACTGCTGAAGAACGCGTTCTGAACGACAGCAGCCGTGATCCGTCATCGATCGGTCGCGTACTGGATGCCAAAATCACTAGTCGAGATGCCGATCAGTCCTACCTCCGCAGTATCGTTGAATACAACAAGGCTGTGGTGGAGCTGCATTTTCGATCCGGGACTCTGCTGCGAGAAAACTCCATTCGACTTGCTGAAGGTGAATGGAACGAAGAGGCCTATCATCAGGCACTCGAACGTGGCGAAGCGACGTCGGCTGCCCTCGACAACGAACTCGTTGACGCAATTCCGGAGGCATTTTCCGGTGGTCCGGCACCCAACAGCTGGGAGGCCACGGGCAGCAACAACCGGCCGCACCGAGAGGGTGCACTGGAGAGCCTTTTCCGTGAACTCGAAGCTGAAGCTCAGTGGGATGTGGATGTGCCGGAAGATGAGTCGACGTCCGGCGGTGAGTCGGATGGTGCAGACACATCAGCTGCGAAAGCTGAAGCTGATGTACCGCTGGCACGAACTCCAGCCCTGAATAAGCAACCGCAGCCTGTCCCGACTGAGAAAGCAGTTCCTGGTTCAGGGGCGGAAAAGTCTTCATCAGCTCTTCCTGAAGTACCAGCGGTGCCGATTTTTCGCAGGAAGACTTCCGAGCCTCAGTTTGTACCACGGGCTGTGCAGGCGGTTCCGGTTTCGTCAGCCAGGAGTGCTACAAGCGCCCGTGTAAGGCTGGAGAGCCTGCCACCTGAGACCGAAACGGCTCCACGCGTTGCTGCACCTTCCGCGACAGCATCGCCTTCCACTGACGAGGCTGATCGCGGCAGCAGCAGTCGTTCCGCCGCGCGTGTCCCCAAAACCCCAAAACCCCATGAGGTTGAATTTTTAAGTTTAGATGACATCGGGACTTTGAATTTAAACTTAACT
>JALQUR010000526.1 GCA_023260695.1 Planctomycetaceae bacterium | reverse complement strand
ATTGCTGCTCGACGTTCCAGTGGCAACATGACATTCCCTGCCGCCTGCTGCTGAGCCGCCTGTTGCTGAGCCGCTTGCTGCTGAGCTGCTTGCTGCTGAGCCGCCTGCTGCGGAGCTGCTTGCTGCTGAGCCGCCTGTTGCTGAGCCGCTTGCTGCTGAGCCGCCTGCTGCTGAGCCGCCTGCTGCTGAGCCGCCTGCTGCTGGGCCGCCTGCTGCTGAGCCGCCTGCTGCTGGGCCGCCTGCTGCTGAGCCGCCTGCTGCTGGGCGTACATCTGTTGCTGGGCGTACATCTGTTGCTGGGCGTACATCTGCTGCTGAGCAATCATCTGCTGCTGAGCCATCATCTGCTGCTGGGCCATCATCTGCATCATTTCGGGCGTCATCTGCGGCAGCTGATCCTTTTTCGGTTCCTTCTTCCTGACCGCCTCAATCTTGCCGATGGGTGCCGTGAGTCGTTTGCCCTTTACGGGTTTGGCGGGAGCGGCAATTCCACGCGAAACACGGTCGGCATCGGCGCGACTGTCAAGTCGCTTATCGACACTCAACGCCTCGGCTTCCTTCGCCTCTCGGATCTTCCGTTCATGAATTTCCACAGGGTCTTCATGGAAGACGCGACAGTTCCGGAACAGTGAAAGCACTTCGCGCATGTCCTGCGGACGCTTCCTGGGGTTCTTCTCGAGCAGTTTCGCCATCACGATGTCAAGTTCCGGCGTACAGTTTTCGTTGACTGTAGATGGCGGGGCGGCGGAATCTCCGAGATGTTTCTTGAGCAGATCATTTGGACTCAGCCCGGCGAATGGGGGAGCACCGGTTGCAATTTCATAGAGAGTCACGCCGAGACTGTAGATATCCGACTGCACTGTTGGTGGCTTGCGAAGAATGATTTCAGGCGCGATATATGTTCGCGTTCCCATGATGCTTTTTTGTTTGCCGGCCAGCAGCTTCATGACCCCGGAAGCAACACGACTGGAAAGACTGAAGTCAATGACCCGCACTTCCCCGCCTTTGTTCATGAGAATGTTTTCGGGTTTGATATCACGATGAATCCAGCCCTTTTCATTCATGTACTGGAAGCACTGACAGAGTGCCTCAACAAGTTTTTTCAGCTTCGACTGAGTATCCGGGCGAGATGCGCTTAACTGCGACTTGAGCGTCGGTGCGCGAAAGTAATCCATGATGAAGAACGCGTGATCACGGGTCATTTCGAGATCGTGAACCCGGATCAGATTGGGATGTTCGAGCTGCGTACCCACCTTGAATTCATGCTTCAGAACTGCTTTTGCCTCAGCGTCCTTGATTTTATCTGACAACAGCAGCTTCATTGCCATGGGCACTGTGCCCCCCTGCTCCACAACTTCCCAGATCTGCGTACTGTTGCCTGAGGCAATGCAGTTGCGGAGTTCAAAATTGCCGACCAGATTCTGCTGATTCTCTGCCACGTCGCTGTCCCCTGCCATGGAGCAAACTGATTTGCTGCGTCGGAAGCAATCTGCTTCCGCAATTGATCCGGAAGATACCACCGCCGGTGGCGGATCAGAGCTGGACCATCTCCGGTTCATATTACGGAGAGATTAACGCAGAATCGACGCCATTTCGCGTCTGAGCGGTCCGAGCGGGGGAAATCATGGGGGATTGGTGGTCCAGTGCGTCAGATCCTGCCCGCATTGGATACTCCTTCGGCCTTCCTGCAGCTTTCACCAAAATCACCTCACTTCAATTGTGAGGCTGCTCTGAATCTGACATAGTCCGGCTCGGCGAGCAATGACCAGAAGACCACGGCGTTGGCAGGCTCGACCGACCGTTTTCATTTCACTCTTCACCGGGACTGCTTCCATGCGTTCAACGGGAATTTTCTGCCTGCTGCTGTGCAGTGTACTCAGCCTGCCCAATCAGTCGGTTGTTACCGCGGCAGAACGCCCGCTGATGACACACTACTCCGGCAGCCTCGTTCGCCCTGGCGGCGATGATGCTGAAATCCTGCGTCGCTTTGAATGTCTGCTGATTCATGACGCGGACAGTGCATTCTTTCACGTTCTGGATGATCCTCGCCGTGGCTGTCCGTGGCCCGACAGTTTTGGCGACCTGCAGCCGTCATCGCAGAGTGTTGTACAGCCGCACCTGACCTACATGTACGAAGACACAAACTGGTTTCTTCCACTCCCTCCGCTGCAATTGTCGCTCCCCAGCCCCGCTGCTGCGGATGCCGAGTGGAAGCTTGGGAACTGGAGCTATCGACTGCTCGAACAGACGGAATCCCGACAGGAAGGCGTCTGGTCAGTGGAAGCAAAGGAGCCCCGCGGACGTCGTCAGAAACTGCTGGTCAATCAGCAATCCGGTGTTCTGGTCGAGGCCGAAATGGATGTGTTCATGGGTCGGGGTGATCGCTTTCAGCTGACCATTCGCAAGACTTCCACAGAACCAGTTCCGGCAGCACAACTCGAAGACCTCGCAGCCGTTCGCAAGGATCTGCTGAAACTTCAGTCCAGCCTGAATCGCCGCCCGGACGCATTGCTGGCTGAACTGTCTGAGCGACAGATTCAGGATGCCAGCGCCGCACTTGAAAACCTGGGCAGCAAAGCCGAAGGCACTCCGCTGCAGCGGCTGGTCGCGCGGATCAGCGCCGATACAAACCAGCAGCAGTCACGGGTCATGGCGGTTGCCGATCGCGCTGGTGCGATGGTGAATTCCGTGTTTCCTGAATTCAGTCTGCAACTCATCTCCGGCGGCAGCCTCGATTCAAAGGCGCTTGCCGGACAGACCGTAATCCTGCACTTCTGGGAATACCGCGACAAGCCGCTCTCTGAGCCCTATGGCCAGACTGGTTACCTCGAATTCCTCTCCAATCAGTTTCGTGATCAGAAGCTGTCCGTGATTGGCGTCTGCTGCAATCCTGAACTGGACGCCCCGCAGACCGTCCGCCAGGCTCAGCGGTCCGCCCGTAAAGCGGCCGAATTCATGAACCTGAGCTATTCCATCGGGCACGATGATGGCACCCTGCTGCAGACTGTCGGCGACCCCCGGGAAAATCGCGGGCAACTGCCGCTCTGGATCGTCATCGGCCCTGATGGCAAAGTGCTGCACTATCACGCCGGGTTCTATGAAATCGACACTGCCGTAGGACTGAAGGTTCTGCACGAGGTGGTCAGCGGGAGCCTGCGTTAGTGCTTCTGCCGAAAGCGTACTCGGATAAGCAGCGGGGACAACGCGCCGGCGATCCCGGAGGCTTCCTGATGCCTAGTAGGAATACGCTGGGTTCCGGACGTCAAAATCAATGTCGGCCAGCATGTTGCTGATACGCACAGCAAGATAACTGTAGTCTTCAACCAGTGCCGCTGGAGCATCAGGATCGGCGGGAAATGCATACTGCTGCAGCCGAACCACCAGATTTGTTTTCTGATCAATCCAGACGCGGGTTTTCTGGAATGGGAACTGCCGACGCGGCGTCGGGTGACTGCTTTCAATCACGTTGCACGTCATTGAACCAAGCCGGGCGTCCCGAAAGTACTTCACTTCCGTTTCACTGTAGCGTGATTCCATTGTCCACTGCCGAATCAGCGCCTCTGCAAGTTTCCGCAGCCCCAGTTCCGTGATCGGATGGCGATTCTCTGCCTTGACATCTGCGTGTTCAGGGGACCGCTGCAATGTTCCGGCAAGTGCCAGCAACCCGGCCTCGTGAATAACCAGATTGTTGTCGTTCTGCCCCTGTACATAGATCACTTCGCGACCTGGGCGATAATCCTCGAAGTAAAGATAAACACTGAACGGTTCATGACGCAATTTCATTCGCAACTTCTGACTGACGACCCGTTCCCCGACGATCTCCTGCTTGACGAACTGGCATTCATAACCGGCGACGCTGTCGAGTCGACTGAGCGACTGCTGCACCAGCCGTAGTGGTCTTTCCAGTGGATGCTCGACTGCGGTCAGCCCCCACGCATTCACGGGAACATTCATCGCACAGCCGGTTGCTGCGAGACCTCGCAGAAACGATCGCCGGTTTTCAATGTTCACGTCACGCTCCTCTGCCACTGCAGGTTAAGCCTCAGAGGAGGCTCCACGCTCGAAACTGACACCTCTGAAGTAGTCTGGCGACAACAGATCTTTTCCGGTTTCCGTCACGCAGAATGTGTCTCAGCACTGTTTTCCTCGACTGCCCCATCACCCCTTCTCGATTCTTCTCAGCTGGAACCGGTTTCTCAACCGCGAATTCCGGGATGTCGAACTGAGATTCTGCCAGGCGGGACATGATCGGCAAAAACTGCCGATTTCCGCAACATCATCTTAACTCAGCTCCCATTCCGGTCTGCCAGATTGGAATTGTCCGTATCCGGGGCATTACCTAAACTTCGGCAGATTTCGCCGAAAGGAGCGGCGGATCGCCTCCTGAGATTCGGGATCATGGGAATGGAATCGTCACAGAACAGCCTGCTTTCCACGATATTGATGACGTTGCCGCTGATCGTAGTGCCTGCGATCGCGCTGTTACGTCCTCCTGGATCTGCAGAAAGCATTTCAACCAGCCCTCTCTCTGCCTCTGAGGAGTTGCTCGGCGAGGAATTCTGGATCGTCAACGAAGATGAATTCTCCGGTTCCCCCGCAGCACCAGAAGCTGCTCGATCCGGCAGCAGTGCTGACCCGTTTCTCCCGCAGTCGGACTCCCCGGAGCAGGTCGATGCATCCGCCGACGCCTTGCAGCCTGTGGATGGACCTCCAGCAACCGTCAGTCCGTTGCCGGACACTCTGTTCGACGAAACGCGGATTCTGGAAAAGCAACTGCTGGCCAGCGGTGCAGAGAAGATCTTCTGGTTTACTGCCAGCGCTGAACATCCATTTGGAGTTGCGGTGTTTTTTCCGACAGCAGAAGAATCTGTGCGGCTTCGATTTGATGCTGTGGCTGCCTCCCGCAGGGAAGCCCTGGCCGACGTGGTCGGGCAGGTCGAAAAATGGCGACGAGAATCCGACGATGCCGGCGGTCCGGAAACCAGCCGACGCTGAACTCTGTATTCCGGACCGGATGACGAACTCCCGGTCAGCGAGGTGATTGTGAGTCCCGATCCAGTTTTCAGCAGGTGGTCAGCAGCCAGACTCCTGCGGCCCGGAACAGCACATCAGGTCGCCGCGCGCACTCAGCGAGAATCGATCGCACTCTTCAAGTGTCAGCCCGCTCCGGGTGCCCAGCTGAATCTGCAGTACACCGCAGACGGCGGCCTGATTCGTACTCCCCGCCTGTCGCGTCTTGAAGCGGTGCTGATGATCTCCGATGCCGCGGTGGCCCCCAAAAAACTCGCTCAGCAGGCTCGACTGATTGATGCTGCAGAAGTACGTGACCTCGTTGATGCTCTCAACAGCAGCTACGATCGCTCACGGTCAGCCTTTCGAATTGAGCAGACTGCTGCTGGTTACCAGATGATGACCCGTGTTACCCTGGCACCGTGGCTCGATCGACTGCATAACCGAACCGCGGAAATGAAGCTCTCCCCGCCAATGATGGAAACGCTGACGGTGATCGCCTATCAGCAGCCAGTCACCCGAGCCGACGTAGAAGCCGTACGTGGTGTGCAGTCCGCAGAAATGATTCGACAACTGCTGGATCGTGGACTGATCCGGATTACCGGTGAAGATGACTCGCTCGGACGCCCATTTCTGTATGCAACCACTCGGCAGTTCCTGATCATGTTTGGTCTGCGACAGCTTGAGGACCTGCCGGATTACGACCGGCTCCGGAAGGACGACGGCCCGAGACAGTCCGAACTTCCATTTGCCGAAGACGAAGCGGACGACGCAGCTGCACTGGAGTCGGACGATGAGTCAGAATCTGAAGAAGAATTCGAATCTGACACGGAAGCTGCTGCCTGACCAGCAGCGAAGTCTCGCAGTTGAAGCACCACACACTGGATCGCTGCTGTTGTTTCCTGACACTGCAACCGGCATCCCTGACCGTTACTCGTTCTGTCATTCCGTCCACGCAGTACCCACTGCCGCAGACCCGGAGTCTCCCTCGGCATGAATCAACTCCCGGCAGAACATCACCCCGCAGGTGCAGTGCGTCTGGGATGCCCTGTCTGGGCGTGCAGTGGCTGGGTCGGATCACTGTATCGTGCGAGGACCGCCCGTGATCAATGGCTGAACCAGTACTCCGAAGTGTTCGGAACGGTGGAAGGCAACAGCACGTTCTACGGACTCCCTGATACAGCAACTGCAGATCGCTGGGCTCGCAGCGTGCAGCCGGGGTTTCACTTTTGCCTGAAGCTGCCGCGAATCATCTCTCACGATCTGCGGCTGACAAATGCGTCTCGACCTGTGCAGGACTTCCTGCGCGTGGCGGAGATCATTCAGGCTCGTGGCACCCTCGGGCCGACGTTCATCCAGCTGCCGCCGGACTTTTCTCCGGCAGAGAAAAACAGCCTGGAAAAATTTGTGGAGATTCTGCCGGCGGATCTGCTGTGGTCCGTGGAAGTGCGCCACCACGACTGGTTTGACAACGCTGCCAACGAACAATGGCTGCTGCAGTTGCTTTCGGAGCGACAGATAGACTTCGTTCTCTTCGATTCCCGCCCACTGTTTTCCGCTCCACCTTCAGACGATACAGAAGAGCGAGCAGCAGCGCGAAAACCCAGGACTCCACTGCGTACCACTGTCACAGGTCAGCATCCGTTTCTGCGACTGATCTGCCGCAACCGACTCCCGGAAAGTCAGCCGTGGATTCGCGAATGGGCGGAAACAGTCAGCGACTGGCTGCAGCGGGGGCTGCGGCCGTATGTCTTCACACACGCCCCCGACGATCAGTTTGCTCCGATCATGGCGGCAGCAATGCAGCGGGAACTGCACGTGATCAGCAGTGATGTGCCTGCCCCGGCAGAATGGCCCGGCAATCGTCAGCCACCGCTGTCACAGGGCTCACTCTTCTGAAACCTGCGGCCCGGACGTCCCCCAGAGCGCATCTGCAATCCAGTCCAGGTCCTCTGTCTGCACGGCCGAAGCCTGCTGTGATCTTGCGGCTCCGGCAGCATGCAGGGCATGCATCACCAGCACGCGAAGAACACTTGCCAGGGGACTTCGCGGTCCCTGCTGCAACGCTCTCTGAACCACACGATGACTGCTGTTCAGCACCACTTCGTTCTTCCCGGTGGGCAAACTGCGAAAATGAGAGTCAATCAGACGTTGAAACCCGGCAGGGATATCCCCTTCCCGCCGCAACTCATCCAATGTTCGGAACAATTCGTAACGGTCGTTCAGGAAAGCCAGCACCGGCAGTCCGGAATCAATTGCTGCAACTTGAATCTGCGCATTGCATTCACGAAAGAACACATTCCATTCATCTCCAGGATTCTCGGGAGTACTCATACCGAGCACAGAGGCTGCAAAATTGGGAGACGAGGGAGTTGCAGGTCGCAGTTCAATTTCGTCGGAATCCTCGTCAGCCAGCATCGATGCCAGGAGGGCTTCCTCAAAACTACGACAGGCATGGACGCAGGGAATTGCAATCCCCGCAAACAGCTCATCCAGACATCTTTCCTGTCGACGATCAGCGTGATACCAGACAACAAAATCTGCATCCGATTCCACCAGTGGATCCGCTTCACTGCGTTCCAGAATCTCCGAGATCAATAACGGTCCCTGAGTAGTCTGGAAGCGATAGACCCGGCGGAGCAGATACCGCAGTCGTTCTTCATGCTGTGCCGCCGCGGCAAAGTGATATCGATGCCAGCTGACAATTGCCTCCAGTCGCGACGGCTGCATTTCCGCCAGCAGTTCAAGGTGGCGGAACAGATATTCTTCGAGGGTCTGCCGAAGCATCTCGAAGCGTTCATCCCGCACCAGATCCTCTCGACTTGCGGTTGGCGTTCCGTCGGTCAGTTCCAGCACGCCACGAAAAAACGTTCCCCATGCTGGCAACAGGTCTGTGATCCGCCGCGAAATCACCATTCTTCTCACGGTGACCGCAACAGTCGCTTCCTCCGAGAACCCGGGGGTCCGTTCCGGAGAAACATACAGCGCACCGGCAATCGATAACGGGGTTTCCATCCTTACCGGGATCACTTCCAGCGGTGATTCCTCGAAGTAACCCGCCAGAGCAAGCTCAATTTCCTCCGGATCCGGAGTAGCTTCGAACCACGCCACATTGATCACATTCGTGCGTGCTGCTGCATCATTGACATAAATTGGAATCGTGAGGAAATCGGCATACTCACGGATCACCTGCTCCAGCAGATCCACAGACTGACTGTAAACGCGAAACCTCGGTTTGAGATGCAGTGTGATTGTGGTTCCCGGTGTCTCACGATCGGAAGCAGAGAGGCAAATCTCAGTCCCGGGTCCGGCTTCCCAGCAGACACCCTCCGCAGCATCTTCTCGCCGACTCTCCACACGCAGAAAATCCGCCAGCAGAAAGGCGCTGAACAATCCAATGCCGAACTGTCCGATCAGGTCTGCAGAATCACCGGAAAGTGGCGACTCAGAATCTGCAGCAGCGTTTCCTTTCAGCAGTCCGGTAATTCCGGACCCCAGAGTACCAAGGTATCTTTCCGCCTCCTCTGGACTCAGGCCAATCCCATCATCTGAAATGGTAAGAATGCCCTGCTCTGCATCCTGCCGAATATCAATGCGTCCCTGAAATCCAAGATCACAGTGACGGCGACGGATGACAGCATCGTGCGCATTCTGAATCAGCTCACGAATCGGCGTGTCCATGCGGCTGTACAGGGACGTCCCCATGATTTCGATGATGCCGGCAATGTCCACCCGAAACGGGATTTCACGACTCCACACACTGTATTCCTTGATCACTGGGTTTACCGCTGCACCGGGCGATTGCGGCAGGCGTTGTAGCTTTGGGCTGCTGATCCCGCAATCGGCATCAGCGTGATCCACTGGATTCCGGCTCAGGAAGAATCTCGATCGTGGCGCGGCCCACAAAATCCAGCAGTCCCGAAAACATCGCGACTCCGGATTCAGATTCCCCTGCAAGAGCAGCGTCTGCGACTTTCAGATAACGCAGCGGAGAAATGTCCGCTGGCTGAGAAGAATCGAGCAGTTGCCACGTAGTTCGATCCCGATACTCAACCCACATATGCGGAACATAGGCATTCAGCGGCGGCACAAACAGGAACCCAGCCACTGGTCGACAGGCGATTCCACGACTGCGCAGCAGTGCACAAAGCACAATTGCATGCTCAGTGCAGTCTCCCTGCCAGCGGCGACAGATCACCGAGGCTGGCAGCAGCTGCGTCGAAAAAGGTGACAACTGCATCTTTCTGCGGACCAGTGATGCCAGTTGCAGTGCTGATTCACCGGTGCGTGCGGCACCCGAAACTGAAATCGCTGCAGCCCGCATTACGTAGCCGGAATTCCAGTCGATCCAGCGGCCCGCCGCCAGATACTGATCCGCAACGGATCCAGACTTCAGAGCGCGACTCGTATTATCCGGTACACCGGCGACACGACCACAGATCACCATCAGCCCCCCACCTTCACCGCTGAAGACTTTCTGACTGTCCGAATTCGGCAGAAACAGATCCTCTGAACCGGAACTGCTGATACGCAATCGCACCGATTCAGCCTGACTACCTGTCGGAAAGGAACCGATCACAGGAATCACTGAAGCCAGCTGGATATCAAGCCCCTGGGCAGATTCCACGCCCAGTGCGGTGAAGGCATCTGTTCTGCGAAACACCAGTGGCTTGCCGAGTACCGTCTGCTCCATCCGCACCGTCTGTGCTTCGGGAGTCTGCAGCACCACCGTATCAAGATCCGGGTAGTCCACTGGCCAGATGCGTGTCTCTGTCAGATAACCAAATTTCCGAACCTCCGAATAATCATCGCTGACCCGTCTGGTCTGAATGGCCATCGGATAAGCAGCAGCACTCTCCGGGAAGAACACCTGTTCATGCGTTGCCTCGCGACCGTCTGCCGGCCGCTTTCCAAGCCACGTGGAAAACACGGGCGACCGTGGTGCAATTCCATCCGGAACTGTCGCCAGTAGTTCGTCGTCCGAATCTGACTGACGAATCCGGAAGCCCCGGTCTGCTGCGGACCAGACACCACTGCTGCTCCTGAAACTGCCATCAGCAGAACTTCTCTGCAGTTCCCACGATCTGATTCGGTCATCGGACGATGTGCGGACACTCAGAACCGCAGTCAGCGAAAGACTCTGTTCCTGACGCCGAATCCGCAGCACTGTTTTGCGCTGGTGGCTGCTGCTCGGTTCGGCGGAGCGACTACGTTCCTGTCGTACGCTGATCACCTCGTAGCCCGCTGCCGCTCCGTCCAGCTCAATCAGAAACCAATCTTCCTGATCGGTGGCTGCAGATGTCTGAGCATAACAATGACGACCATCGAGCGGGATCAGACTGGACATCACGATCAGAAAACTGATCGCAGTCGGCAGCCGTGGCAGTCTTCTGCTGCAAGAAATTGCATCATCCTTCGGCTTCACTCGTGGTTGCTTCCCTTCCACCCACAGCAGGATACAGAGCGTCTGTCGATTCTGCGGGATGCAAAGATTCTATCACCACCATCAGCTCAGCACAGCCGCAACCGCAGACTCTGCCTTCCCGAAGAACTCGGTCTGTTGCGAAACCTCAACGCTTTTTTCCCAAAACGCCACGCACCGCTCAGCCTGCGAGCTAGGTTTGCCCCGCAATCAGGTCATTTCACTCTGATACAGGCAACCTGACAATGGGAAGCATCAGCGACTTTCTTGCCTCCGGATACCGCGATGGAACTCCGTCCGGTGACTCAAGCAGCTTTCGACATCTGACTGAAGAACAACTGGAAGAACACATGAGCATCGCTCAATACGACGAATTCACACTCACCAACGCTGTGCGTCCCGCATTCAATCCCACGGTAATCCCCAGAACCGGCTTTCGCTTCGACAGTTATGTTGACTCCAGAACCGACGCTGAGATTCCCGTGATAATGGCCTCCATTTCGCGTCCCGCCCTGCTGGATACGTTTCTGACGCTGATCGACCAGCTGGGTGATACAGTCGATGTAATCGTTGAAACCAGCCACCAGCAGCCGGCAGACAAGCACCTGGATTTCTGCCGCAAGAATATTGATAACTCTGTGCTGCAGAGCATTCTGCTGGACTTTGAGGATCTGCTCCTTGATGACGGTTGCTTCGGCATCGCAGTGCTTAATCCCCGGAAACCACTGGAAGTTCAGATGGATGAGCACAAACTTCTGGTGGTCTATGGCCGAGATAATGAACTGTGTGAACGGGTGCTGAGGAATTTCAACGTTCCTCGCGTCGATGACATGCAGTTCATTACTGAAGCGGAACACATCCATAACTCCTCGCTGGAGTATCTGGATCGCTTTCGGGAACTGTGCCTCAGCCTCGGGATCGATGACTGACCTCGACGCTGAATGGAGATACGTCGCCGCGTCAGATGCAATTCCGCTCAGGATGAGCCGTGCATCTGATCTGCCTGCGTGCCGAAACCGGTGACTCTGATTTCGCGCAGCAGGCTGCTACGGAATCTCGCCATGTCACGCAATTGCACAGAATCAAATCGCCTTCGTATCTGCTTTGCCAGCCTGCTGCTGATCACAGCACTGACTAATTCCGGTTGCGCCACTGCATTCCTGAATGCCAGTGCTCTGACCAGCGACGCCGCTGCAGAGACTGCCGAGGAGATTGCTCGGTTTCCGGACATCCCGAGTTTCGATGCGGTTGAGAAATCACCGGACGCAGAAGCTGTTGCCGGTGTTGCCGGTGTTGCCGTTGAATCCGTGGCGACCGATCAGCCAGCCAGTACAGCCCGGGAAGAAGCTTCCCCGCAACTCACAACTGACACAGCTGCAGCACAGCTTCCAGTCGTTACAACGAACCAGGCTAACCTTGTGGCAGGTGAAGCTGCGATTGCTGCAGCTGACAGCAGTCCGCAGGCAACTCAGACACCCGAGCAGACCTCTCCCACGGCAACCACTCTCCCGGCCGCTGCCGCAAGCTCTCAGCCTGCTGATACAACAGCTGATTTGACAACAGTTGTCAGCAGTGCAGAACCATCAGAGAACCCTGCCGGGGGCAGCAATGCCACTGAGACAACTGCCGAGATGCCGCCGACAGAAGCAGACTCGGAGCCCGTCTCAGAAGTTGCTGCGGACGGCACTGCGGACGACGATTCGGCAAACACAGACAGTGCAGAGATCACCCGAAGCGAAGAGCCTGCTGATGCGTCTGCGGTTGCTGATGCGTCTGCAGATGCCGATGCGTCTGCGGTTGCCGAAGAGCCCGCGGTTGCCGATGCGGCTGCTGTTGCCGATGCGGCTGCTGTTGCCGATGCGGCTGCTGTTGCCGATGCGGCTGCTGTTGCCGATGCGACTGCTGTTGCCGATGAACCCGTGGCAGCCAACAGCGCTGATACTGCAGACGTCGTCACCAGCACCGCGACTGCAGCACAGACAAACGCAACTGATCAGACAGGCCCAATGACAACAGCCACTGTCGATGCAGTTCCCGTTGTCAACCCTCCGGTTGAGGCCGCGGCGGCGGCAACAGCCGCACTGGAATTATCTCCCCCAGCGGCATTTGCATGGAACCCCGAAGGACGTTCGACCGGACAGCGTCCGTACCAGGTGTGCCGAATTGGCGACGGCACGTTTCGCGTGCTGATCGTGGGCAGCCTCTCTGGTCATGATCCCGTTTCTGAACGCATTGTTAACAGTCTGGCGAAGCGTCTGCATTCGGATGCTCTGATTCTGGGAGGATTCCAGACCACAATTGTGGAATCCGGTAACCCCGATGGAAAAGCAACCAGCACATTCCTCAACGCTGCCGGACAATACATCAACGGATATTTTCCCGGTGCGATCACAGGATCTGTCAGGGAACGCTGCAATGAAGCCACTTATCTGCTCAACCTCGTTGACAGCTTCCGACCTGATCGAGTGATTCACATCAGAGCAGTACCTGGCCGAGGTGTCGTTGGTACGACAGACAATGCTGCTGAGATCGCAAAACAGATATCCGCCGAGCTGGACCTGTCTGTTTACAGCTACCCACAGATGATCCGTAAAGGCTCTATGGAGTACTGTCTGTCCGTTTCTACCCCGATCGAAGTACTCACTCTTGCGGTTCCGAATACTATTTCCGGCGACGCTGAGTACTCTCGCTGGGAAGTCTGCCTGCTCAGCCTGCTGCAGTCAGACTCAGAAGCGGAACAGGCTGCCGATGCTGCCGCTGCCGCCTTACCACGACAGCGATGACCTGTCTGCGGCTCTGCTGAGCAATCCCCCGGCCTGATGCACGCCCCCATGCGCGGGTTCCGGCAGATTCTGCAGCTCTTATGCACACTCGAATTCGCCCTGCTGCTGATCTGCATTCAGGCGTCAGAAACGCGGCAGGACCTGAAGATTCGACCACCTTTCGTGGCCAATGCGATCCACTGCCCCACAGTGCCGACACGCCAGCACTTCCGTCATTGCCTGCCGCATCCTCGACTGCAGTCGATTCGTCCCGCCGGCCCATTTTTTCCTCAATAGCCATTCCGGAAATGACGATCAGAGAAAATGGAGTGTCTTTTCCGTCAAGCGGCCCGATTGCGCACACGGATGAGCATCCCCGAGTTGTGTCCTGAGGCAGTTTTTGCCACTGGCCACAACCCGGACCGCCCGACATGAAGTCAACCGCTGCCTGCAGACTCGGAACGATTCGTGCATCGATCCTCAATACCAATCCAGATCCCTCTGGTCCTGACGTTACTGTACTGCCAGATCGCAGGCGGACAGGAAGGTATGCGGATGGGTTCCTCAATGCGACCGCAGCTGGCGATGTCTGCTGGAAATGCACGACCGATTTCTGTGCCGTTACAGATCGCTTCACACCGCTGGGAATTCAATTTCCACAATGCTCCGTGGCTGCTTGTGCTGCGAGCATTTGCACAGGAGTTCAACTACACGCTGCAGATCTCCGCTGAAACGGAAGGGCTGTTTTCCTTCTATGAAGAGCGGCTGCTGGATTCGACAGAATCAATCGACATTCTGAATGATGCGCTGCTGCCCAGCGGCAGAATTCTGATTCGTG
This sequence comes from Planctomycetaceae bacterium, assembly GCA_023260695.1. Taxonomy (GTDB): domain Bacteria; phylum Planctomycetota; class Planctomycetia; order Planctomycetales; family Planctomycetaceae; genus SXXK01. The sequence goes on along the minus strand of JALQUR010000526.1, from coordinate 8,106 downwards.
ACTCAGAGCGACTCACGCTGGTGAATGCGGATGAAAACATTCCCGGGAATATGGTTCCCTTCGTTGCGGTCAGCCAGATTGATGATCTGGGCAGAAATGAACTGGCCACGGTCGCAATTCCACTGAAATCAATGGATGCACTGCAGACGGTCGATGAAGTGGCGCAACTGCTCAGCCCGCTTGGCCAGGTGCGAGTGCTCAGCAATGCAGGCCGCGTCGTCGTGACTGACACGGGCAGCTACCTGCGACGAACGCGGGATCTGCTGCTTGGCTCAGGACTCGCCGCAGCAGACCAGCATGTGCATGTGCATGAGCTGCGTCACGCCAGTGCTGAAGATGTTGCGCGAGCCATTTCGGATTTCCTGGCCGGAGTTAACCCGGCCGCCGGAGCGGAGCCGGCAGCTGCAACAGGACAACAGGTGGTCCCTGAAGCAACAACGAACAGTCTGCTTGTTCGCGGTACGACCGAAGAACTGGAGATGATTGAGCGACTGGTGAGGGATCTTGATCGCGCACCACGTGAAGTGCTTGTGCAGGCATTGCTTGTGGAAGTGGAACTGGGAAATGTTGACGAGCTGGGCGTGGAACTGGGGCTCCAGGACTCCGTGCTCTTTGATCGCAGCGTGCTGGATAACCTCGTCACAATTACGGAAACCACCACTGCACCGAACGGAACGCAGACAACAAACCAGAAAGTTCTGTCTCAGACAGCGGCTCCGGGATTCAACTTCCCAAATGCACCGCTCGGTAACAACGTTGCCGCCAATCCAGGCCGCATTGGCATGCAGGGCCTTTCCACACTCGGACTGGGCCGGATCAACGGAGACCTGGGCTTCGGAGGACTCGTCCTTTCCGCCGGCTCCGAATCTGTCAACCTTCTGCTGCGTGCCCTGGATTCCACATTCAACGTGGACATTCTGAGCAGGCCGCAGATCCGTGCCGTGGAAAACAAGGAAGCACTGATTCAGATCGGGCAACAGGTACCGATTGTTGACGGTGTCTCCCTGACACCTGTCGGGAGTGCCAATCCCAATATTACTCAGGACAAAGCCGGGATCATTCTGCGCGTGACACCACGAATCAGCCCCGATGCTCGGGTACAACTGGATGTTGAAGCAGAAAAAAGTTCATTCAACCTCACCCCCGGGACGGGTGTTCCCATCTTTTCGGACGCCACGAATGGCAATGTCATTGAAGCACCCATCAAGGATATTACGACCGCTCAGACCACAGTGAGTGTTCACTCCGGACACACCATCGTACTCGGAGGAATGATTACAAATGACCAGACCAATCTGACCAGGAAGCTGCCCTATCTGGGCGACATCCCGGTGATCGGCCGACTGTTTCGCTACGACTACAATCGTCTGAAACGCAAGGAATTGCTGGTCTTCCTGACACCAACGGTTGTGGAGACTGAAGAACACTCAGACCAGCTGCGGCAACAGGAAATGGACTCCATGCACATGCCGTACGAAGCGTGGAATATGTACCCGTCGCTGGCACTCCCCGCAGAAACAACGTCCGATTCGATTCCACTGGACGAGCCTGAAATTCAGGGCACAGCCGCAGTGACACCCGCGACAATGCAGATGGACGACACACAAGTCCAGCAGACCCTGCTGCGACGAATTTCAAGCCGCAGCCGACAGACGATGGATACACTGCGCGGTCGCGGTGACGGCTCGTATGCAACAACAGCTCAGCTGACACAACAATCACCGTTGCCGCCGGATCCTGCAATCGGATCCAGCTCCGCAGTTAACCGATCGGCAGCGGCGGCAACAGCTTCGCCGTCGCAAACGGAGCCCCTCTTCCCGAAGCTCCGCGAAGCACCACGTCGAATCTTCTCCGGATTCCGGCAAACCGATGAAACCGCGAACCTGCCTGCAGCGAGTTCCGCGCAGCCACGCGTGCTCCCCCGCGCAGGTTATGCAATGCCATCACGTCGGACTGCTCCCCGGCAGTGAGATTCCATCACAGCCACTGACCACTGTGAGCTGGTCGGGAATGCCCAATTCAGGCGGCGCGCCTGCCCCTGCAACCTGAATCATTACCATAATCGCCATAATCGCTGCAGACTGACAGCAGACATAACCCGCCAAGTCTGTCCCGGTTCACCACATCTCCGCGATTCCCGCCCTGACCATGAAGAGAAACCGTCCCTTTCGGCATTCACGGACAACAATAGTCTGTTGCACTCCTTCACAGCGACACATTCACTGCACAGCCGTTCTCGCATCAGATGGGTCCCGCTCACGTGATCTCAGCGCATTCAGACAACTCGGATGATCCTGCGGCATTGCCGGCCTCTGTCATGCGTCTCGCTGAACAGTTCGGAATGCCCTGCGTGGACCTGGAGAATCACGAAGTCGATCTGGAACTGCTCCGCGGTTTTCCCAGTCAGGACCTGTTTCGCGAACGAATTCTGCCCCTGCGGCGCGACGGAAAGCGAGTCACTGTTGCCGTTGCTGATCCACTGAATCTGGAAGCACTGCAGGATCTCACGATGCGAACGGGGCTGTACCCGGACGCTGTGCTCGCAGCAGAAGATCAGATCCAAAGGCATCTGAAGAACGCACTCGGTGTCGGTGGCGGCACGGTGCAGGAACTTGTTGCGATGTCGAAGGAAGAAATCGACACGCTGCAGGCAGCAGCCGGTGATGAAATCGGCGACGCCTCCCAGGCTTCTTCTGTGGTGAAACTGGTCAACGAACTGATCATCGAAGCCGTTGGCATGGGCGCCAGTGATATTCATATTCAGCCGGAAGAGGATGATCTGGAAGTCCGCTTCCGCGTCGATGGACTGCTGCATGTCCAGCCGATGCCGGCGGAGATTCAGCGGTTCCGGGCTGCCATTGTCAGTCGCCTCAAAATCATGGCGAAAATGAATATCGCCGAAAAGCGACTGCCCCAGGATGGACGAATCCAGCTCACGATCCGAGGTCGGGAAATCGATGTTCGCGTTTCGGTGATCCCGCTGGTGCATGGCGAAAGCGTGGTCATGCGACTGCTGGACAAATCCCGAAGTCAGCTGAGTCTTGATTCGGTGCAGTTTTCATCCGATCTTCGCCGCCGCTGGGAGTCTCTGATTCATCGCCCGCATGGCCTGATCCTTGTGACTGGGCCCACAGGCAGCGGCAAGACAACCACTCTCTACAGCTCACTCTGTGAAATCCGCCGGCCGGACCTGAAGATCATCACCATTGAAGACCCAGTGGAATACAACCTGCGTCAGATCAGTCAGATTCACGTGCAGTCCCGCATCGGCCTGACCTTTGCCGCCGGATTGCGAAGTATCCTGCGTCACGACCCGGATGTTGTGCTCATCGGCGAAATTCGTGACTCAGAAACGGCGATCAGTGCAATCCAGGCGTCCATGACCGGACATCTGGTTTTCAGCACCGTCCATACCAACGATGCCGCCAGCACGTTCACTCGCCTGATCGACATGGGCATCGAGCCTTACCTTGTCGCCAGTACGCTTCAGGGCGTGCTGGCACAGCGGCTGATTCGTCGCCTGTGCACCAGCTGCCGGCTCCCATGGACGCCAGCCCCGGAGCAGTTGCCGGACGATTGTGAGCTGCCCCCGGGAAAGCAGCTCTGGAAGGCGAATGGCTGTCGCGAGTGCCGAGGTTCAGGATACTCAGGGCGAATCGCAATCTTTGAAATGCTGACGACCAGCGGCCGGATCCGCACTCTCTGCATGCAGCAGTCCGATGCGGCAGCAATTCGCGGCGAAGCCGTTCGCGACGGCATGACGACGCTGCGGCAGGACGGCTGGAATAAAGTGCTCGCCGGAGAAACGTCGCTTGAAGAACTGATTCGGGTCTGTCCGGCTGACGACGAAGGCGACGCCTGACAGTCGTAACGCCGTCCCGCCGAACAGATTCCTCGGAACCGATGCCTCAGTCAGTCCTTCTGCCACGGTAGTCGCAGCCGCTCTGCTGATCTGACCGGCAGATCCTGAAAACTGGCAATCCGGTCCTTCTGTCGGCTGACATCCAGGACAAAGTGGATCATCGCCGCTGACGGCTCCCCTGCGATCAGTCCCACTGCAATTCCGCTGTAGACATCACCGCCCGTGGTAATGAACGGAGCCATCTGGCGTAGTTCCGATGGCGTAACAAGTCCTCGCTGCAGCAGCCACCCGACAACCTGCTGGTCTGCAGCCCCCCCTGTCCCCGGTTTCGGCTGGCCGCGGTGAATTGCCTCCGCCATCGCTCTCGTAACACCCGGGATGGTCATCAGAACCGGCACCGCAGCCGTGTTGATATTCACACGTCCCGGAGAGGAAAGTTCCTTGTCCAGGCGAAATATCTGCTGCAGACGCGGCAGCATGCGTTCAATCGTGGCAGCGTCAGCCGGCCACGGAGACTTCAGCACACGGTCCTTGCCCTCCACCATTGCTCGCACCGTTCCACCAAACAGATCCAGCAGCGACCGGAACTTGAACAGCCCGGGAGACGCAATCACGATCCCGCCACGTTCACCACGCGGAAACCGATCCACTTTCTGGTTGGACATGCCCAGCTGGGCGCGAAGACGTTCTCGAACTTCTTCCAGTCGCTCCAGTCGCCGAATCTCCGGATCGGTACTCTGACCTCCATTCACATCGTCGAGCCAGTGAATTCCATTCAGTCTTGCAGCAACGATGTAACGGGCAGTCTCGGTACCAAATTCTCGCTGCACTGCATCAAACAGCCCGAACGGATCATCTCCATTCAGCCAGATCCCCGCATTTCCATTCAGATCGAGGCCCGATTCAGCACTCTGCAATGTCAGCCATTGCGACAGACCTGCGTCGAGGATTCCATCAGCGTTGTCTGCAGGCAGACTGGCTTCTCCGTCATCCTCCTCAGGATCCAGAATTCCATTGCCGTTTGCATCTTCCCCCCAGAGCAGCTCCGGCGTCATCCCGCGCACCTGCAGGAGTTCCGAGAGCGTCCGCAGCGGTCGATTGGCCGGATAAGCAGGTGGAGATCGTGTCAGATACCAGGAAGCTTCAGCACCAAATTCTGACTCGTCATGATCTTCGTCAATCCAGTCGATGATGGAATCCGCAATCACAGGTGTCATCCCCGGCAGGGCCAGCAGACGATCTCGCGACTGCTTCCTGCGGGAAAGCCTGAGTGAAAGCGTATGCAGATTCAGCTTCGAACACTCGTTCTGAAGCCCGTATTCCGGGCTGCCCCCTGCTGCAGACAGGCCACTCAGTAACAGGAACCGTCCCTCCGATCCGTCCGGAAACGACAACTGCTGTGGCTTCACCAGCACTGCAGACTGACTGGAGACGATACTCACCGCAGCAAACTCGATAGCGGACTCGGCCAGATGACGGCGACGCACCTGCTGCAGCCCGTTTGTTCCAGCCACCAGATCACCGACCGCCAGACTCGAAAATGTATGGACCGCCAGAGCAAGCGCGGAGACCAGCACGAGGACCAGAATGAGTACAAAGCCGCCCCGCTGACTGTTGCGACCGGGACAATGATCAGCAGACCTTCGCTTCATGATCAGTCCCTCACCAGCGGAATGGAAATCACGAACGGAGCAGTAGCCGTACCATCCTTCCAGATCGGACTGCACTCAACAGCTGCGGGCAGGGAGTTGGATTCAGCGCTGTTCCACTCGGTCAACCAGCGACTTCCACTGAGATAACGAAATCGAAGTGCTCTGAGCTGTGCGGTCACGTTCACGCACTCCGGGCGGCTCGAGGACCGTACGGAAGGAAAAGGAAGCAGCGTTCGCCAGACTCCTGCAGGAGAATCAATCGCAGCGACCGACTCCCTGACGGGAATTCGCCCCCGTATGCCTGTCTGGATTGTCTTCCTCGCCCCGTTCCACCAGAGCACATGGCGGTAGCTGCCGGCCATCCCGGCCTCGCGGTCAAAGCGGGAGTTGTCTGAACGACTGAGAAACATCAGCCAGTCCGATCCTCCGGCAAAGTAAACCGGATGCTGCGGTACCGCCTCTCCCGTCGGAACCATCCGCGAATTCAGCTCCAGAATCTCTTCCTGCAGCAGCAACTCCGGCGCATTCTTCCGGCGTTCCTGCAGTTCATCCACAATCGGTTCGTCAGGAATCGGTTCAAGCACTCGACGCAGGTCCATCGCCAGGTCTTCAGACAGACCGCGCCTGACAGCCGCATTCTGCTGCCCGGCGTGAGACCGTTCGCTGTACTGCATGAACAAGTCGATTGCGGACGAGATTACTGCCATGAGCACAACAGTCAGCGCAGCAGAAATCAGGAGTTCCAGCAGCGTCATTCCACTGCGATCGTGGACAGCTCCGGTTGTTCGAATATCGCTGCTGCAGTTCATTGCAATCCTCCTGACGAGGATCCGGAACGCAGCGGTTCCGTTCGTACCAGACGCACCAGAGACCACTCGCTGCTGGCCTGATCGCCCGATCGATGAACACGAATCTCAAGTTGCTGCAGCCCAGGAAAGCGATCGACACTGCTGAGCGATGCCGACCATAACCAGCGGCGATCATCCGCAAACGAACGCAGGCGAATGGGCAGGCCTTTGTAGTTGCTGGCCCGCAGCGTATTGACCGCAGTCTGACATCGAATTGCAGCTTCCGCCTGCAGATCACTGCGTACCGAAGCCTTGTAGCCAAGAAATACCTGCTGACCCAGAGCAGCCAGAGCCATCGCCAGAATGGCCGATGCTGCAACAACCTCCACCAGGGACAGTCCGTGCCGCGATCGCAGCCCATGGCGATCAGCCATGCAGCGACGACCCACTCGGAGACTTCGGGCTGTTGTCCTCGGCTGCATGAACCGCCTCAGAACGCAGAATCTGAACCAGACAGAACTCACTCCGGGTGCCAGGGTGCCGGAGCCTGCTTCGACGAACTGACACCTCGCGCAACTTCTTGTGATGAAATAAACTTAGCTCTCGTTCCGACACTCGTGAAACTGCCATCTGAGGAGCTGCGATGAGCGACTTGTGACGAAAAACCACACACCCGCACAGCCGGTCTGTTCCGCACAATCCATCGCGTGTCCGCACTCTCATTCACCGGCCGTTCGGCACTGATCGGCATTGAATTATGACTCCTGTAACGCTGTGTTGCAGGATGGCGACACTTCCCTGGCAAGCCACTCGCACAGCGATCCCTGACGCACTGTCAAGCAGCGTAAGCATGTGCTGTGTGCAAGCAGCAGGGGTTCAGCAGAGCACGAAAATCGATGATGACAATTCGCCTGTTCAACCGGTGACTGATCCCTGCAATCGTTGCAGACACACGTATCAGCAAGGCTTCTGCACCGAATCAGGCACACCCCGCACACCCGAGGCAGTCGGAGGTACAGCGACTGCATCAGCGTTCCGCACAGCACAGCTGCGGCAGATCTACTCCCACAAGGGAAAAGACTGCTGCACAGCTCAGGCACATCGCTTCGTTGTTCCGTGGAATTGGTTCCGTGCGGCTGTTTTTCTTCACTTTTTACAGTCTCGTGCTGGCGGGCATTCTGCTGTGTCCGCCCAGTTCGTCCGCCCCGTCCAGAGCCCACCTGTCGGACTGCACTCCCGCTCCACTCCGGCTGTCGTCTGCATTCCCGGAGTACGCTGCAGCGCATCAGCCAGCTGAATCAAGGCAACAGCTCGCGCCTCGATCCGGGACCGCTCGTCAGTCATCTGCTGCCCGGCCGATTGCCAATACCGACCCGCTGCTGATCAATCAATACGGACAACGCCTGCGTCTGTTTGAGGATCTGCTGAATCAGCACTTTGTCTGTATTGGACTGCTGACTGCTGATCCTCACCCCGACAACACTGCAGTCATCAATGCTCTGCAGAGGTTGCGATATGCTCTTGCCGAAGCCGCTTTCCCGAATGAGACAGTCATCTGTTGTGTGGCTGATGATGCAGCTGATCACAGCCAGCTCTCATTGCTGCAGTGCGCTGACCGTCACGGCATCTGCTCCGCAGCCGAACTTCCCGAATTTCACCTCTGTCACGGATTCGAAGCGGAAATCCATGTCATCCGTAACATGCTGCAGGCAGACGAAGTGCATCCGCAGGCCAGGCGATCGGCACCGCTCCTGCTGCTCGGCGATGAACGCAGCAATCAGTGGTGTCTGTTCCCGGCAACCAC
>JALQUR010000508.1 GCA_023260695.1 Planctomycetaceae bacterium | reverse complement strand
ACTTGCAGACAGAACGAGCTGAATCAGAAAAGCCTGCCATTTTTTACGTTATTCCTGTCTCTAGCTGAAGGTTGGTGAAACATGCAAAGACGAAATGGGTTGCGTGGGGCGAGGGGCTTCACGCTGATCGAACTGCTGGTGGTGATTGCGATCATTGCCATTCTGGTGGCGTTGCTTCTTCCAGCAGTGCAGCAGGCTCGCGAGGCAGCTCGAAGAACTCAGTGCAAGAACAATCTGAAGCAGATCGGTCTGGCGCTGCACAACTACCACGACACCCATGGTCGACTGCCTCCAACGCAGATCATGGTTGCGTATCTGGGGCCCGGAAACACAAATCCGGTTCCACGAAACCACACCTGGATGTCGTTGATTCTGCCGTATCTGGAGCAGGCCAACCTGTATAATTCCATCAACTTCAATTTGCCCATGTTCGATCCGGGCAGTGGCCAGTATCAGCTGCTCCCGAATGGCCAGACGATTGTTTCCCAGATTATTCCGACGCTGCAATGCCCATCAGACCCGGGTTTCGGCGGCGCTGTTTCCCAGCATGGGCTGTCGCACACGAACTATGCGGGCAACATGGGCTGGGACTGGCATTATCGTGGCCCGCACTGGGCCCAGGGGCCCTTCGAAAACGGTTCTCTGGGAGTTCGTCTGGAGGACTTCAAGGACGGTACATCGAATACGATCTGCGTCGGGGAAGTTTCCACAAAGGGTTACCAGCCACGTGCCGGTGCACCCGGTCACCAGGCAATGGGTGGACAGCGTCGTGGCGGTGGTTCGAACAACTCTGTGTACAGAACACCTTTCATTGATGCGGGCAGCAACGGTGACGTGATGGATTCCGCGGCACTGCGAGGGATCGGACAAGTGGGTGTTCGGCAGTGGCTGCGTCCTGACGGTCAGGCTGCTGGTTACTGGTGGAAGGGAGCCCCCTACACACATCCGCCAACATATCTTGCGTGTTTCGGTCTGAACAACAACTGGCCAGGAGCCAGTTCTGAGCACACCGGTGGTGGCCAGTTCCTGCTTGGTGACGGAGCCGTCAAGTTCATCAGCGAAAACATGCAGGGAGCTCAGCAGCCATCGTTGTGGTTTGCTCTGCATACGCACATTGGTGGAACCGAAGCTGGCCAGCCAATTCCTGGTGAATTCTGAAACGTGTCAAGCGGGGCAGCGGTTCAGCTGCCTGGCATTACTGACTGGGCTCCCGGCGATCAGCAGTTCGTCGGGAGCTTCTTTGTATCGTCCGGTCTTTCTGGCTGTGTGCCGGCAGTATCACATACCGGGCACATGGTGAACTGAAACAGGAGTTGGCAGCTTTGCTGAATTCATTCAAGGGTGTTTTGTTGGCGGGAGCAATCCTGCTCGTCACTGGTTGCGGTGGCGACGGTGGAGCGGGGGGAGAAAAAGTGGCCACGGTTCCATTCAGCGGCAAGGTGACCCTGGATGGACAGCCCTATGGTTCTGTCAGCCTGCAGTTCTACCCGGAGGATGCGAGCGGCGGTTCAAGAACCTCCTATGCTGTTGTCGCAGAGGATGGGACGTTTGAGGCAACTACCTATGTCACGGGGGACGGGATTGTACCGGGCAAGTACACGATCAAGGTCGGATCTGATCAGGATCTGGCATCGACGGATCCGGCTGCGATGATGGGTGCAATTTCAGGTACCGCGATCGCGAATATGCAGGTCGACATTCCGGCAGAAGGGCTGCAGGGTGTGGAGCTGAAGATGAAGCGAGCGACAGGGGCTGGGAATTCCAACACCGGTGGGATGCTGGGAATGTGATGCTGCCTGTTTGGAACAGAATTGTACGACAGAGCCTGAGAAGTGATTCTCAGGCTTTTTTCTTTCTCGGACACAAATGTTGAGGTCAGAAGGTCGAGGACTGTCGCGGAGTGGACGTAAGGAAATGGGTCGCTGCGAATCATGGCTGCGGGTCCCGCGGGGCAATTCCGGCATGAAGTGCCTGCGTGCGCGGATCGAAGATCGCAGCAGCAAAAGGCAAGCCGGCGACTTGCGGAAAAGCCTGATTGCGGGTTCAGGAGCACGTGGCCGAAACTGTGATCGCTGCCGGGCAATTGCAGGGCAGCAGAACGGACGGCTGGAATCTGCGGCGAGGCTGCTGTGCATCACAGCGGGGTTCAGGTGTCATCGAGTTGCGGGAGCGTTCGATCCAGCTTTTCGGCAAGTCGAACGAGGGATCTGCTATAGTCCGTCAACTGTGAATCAAGCCGCTGCCGTGGAATCAGGATCAGATCGAGTCCCTCAGGCAGGTGGATACGATTCAGTCGAAATGCTTCCCGCAACAGTCGACGTTTTCGATTTCGAACGACGGCACAACCGTGTTTGCGGGAAATACTCACTCCAAAGCGGGCATGCGTCAGCCGACTGCGGCGAGCAAAGATGAGCAGGTGAGCATCCCCGGCGGTGCGGCGTTGAGCGTAGATTTCTGCGAAATCTCTGCTTCGCTGCAGACGCATGGAGGGGAGAAGTTGGCGAGAGTTCTGTAGCATTTGGGGTCAGCATTTTCCGCTGAGACTCAGACTGTGTGGTACGCAGTATAGTCCCGGGAGGAATGAAACCGAACAGTTTTGGCGGTGCAAAACTGTCGTGTAAGGCTGGTTCCGTTATGCTGGCGGGAGTCCCGCCACTCTCCACAGCAATCCCTGTTGCCGGTCCGAAGAAACAAACGAGAGCTGATGCAGATTGATTTTGTCACACTGATTCTCGGAATGGCACTGGCTGTCGCGGGCTGGCTGCTGGCGGGGCATGCTCGAATCTGTCTGCAGCAGTGCCTGAATGCCGGTTCGGCCGATCTCGAGGAATCAGGGATGCGTTCCAGCGTGCGGCGGCATCGCCGGCGTTTTCAGTCCTCTGTGCTGATGATCCTGCTGGGGCTTCTGATCGTCTGTACGGACGTCCTGCCGTTGCTGACGTCATCGGTGTATGCGGCATCCATCTATGTGACAGCAATCCTGATTCTGGCGCTGTGGCTGTTGATTCTGGGGATCCTGGATGGAGTGCAGTCAATTCGTCAGTTCAGTGGTGCAGCTGGTACCCCGGATGCAGACAGGATCCGGGGTATGAAGCGATTGCGTGAAGGCACAACGGGAGCGGAGGGCATACGGAGCAATAGCCATACGGAGACCTGACCGCCGTGCGAACGCAGCCTGCTGAACCTGGGGCAGCTGCGTTGATTACTCCAGAACGGGAGCCGGGTCCTGCACGGGTACGTCGGGCATCAACGGGCGTTCAGAAGGATTGCGGTGGAATCGAGCAAATTCCACGGCCAGTTCTGCCACCGTGCTGACGGCCCACAGGTTGCCCGTAATTCCCGGTACCGGAATCAGGCCATACTGCATGCGTCGCTCAGCCATGGACACGACCCGCCCGCGACTGGTGCAGACAATGACGCGATCTGTTCGATCGTTGAACAGCTTATGGCTGTATTCTTCTGCATCCATTCGGAAAGCCGGCTCTGCCGAATCCCGGTAGACACCGACAATTCTGCCGAACAGGTCCTCGAAATAAATGGCGGAGTCTGAGGCAGCGAGCAGTTTGCTGACGCCGTCAACCTTCCACGGATCGCTGATTTTCTGCATGCGTCCGATGATTCTGGCAGGAGGAAATGCTTCGGAAGCTCCGCTGGCCAGTGCTGTTGCCGAACGTCTGGGAGCTACCAGAGCACGGACTTCCGCACCATCGAAAACGTCGCCCTCAATTTCCCAGGGCTGCCTGCCCTGCTGGTTGAGTGCAATGCCGAGGTAAAGGAACTCATCAGGATCGAAGGACGTGAAGTTCAGTGTGATCTGCTTCTGGTCAGGACTCATTTCAATACTGGTGAGCCCGGTTTCGACGTTAGTCCCCAGCAGAGCTCGTACATCAGCGAGGGAGGGATCTCCTTCCTGTGACATGAAGTTGCACGGCGTGCTGGAAAGATCGATGGTCAGAACCCGGATCTGCTGTCGGGTCGATCGATTGGCAATTCGGAACGGAGCAAACGCAGGATTACCTTCGATGGCAACTTCAATTGAGGCTCCGTAAGCTCGCAGCTGACCACGTCGTGATTCGCTTTGCGAAGCGACCGCAGAGATTCCCCGATCAAGCTGGAAGGCTTCTCCGTCCTCAATACCCAGACGCATCAGGGAGTTGCCGCGATCAATCACGTACAGTTCATCACCGAGTGTGAGCATCTGGCGATCGATGGGAACGCCGAGTGAATGTCCCCAGTACATGTGTCCGCTGCTGTTGACATCAACGCAGAAAATCCGACCGTCTTCCGTTGTGGAGACGACTCGTTCGTCGGCAGCCTGTTCGGCCCCGGCGGCATTTCGTACGGAGAGAGCTGGCGGGGCACTGACGGGGTTCTGCATCAGGAACTGGAACTGAGTACCACCAGCGTCACTGCCGAACATGTCTGCCGCAAAGACGTTTCCGACGGTGGATGCCAGAATGATGCGATCCTGAGCTGCTGTCAGGGCGAACGGGATTTCTTCGCCGACGCGGTATCTCCACCCTTCGGCGCGATCAACATCGTCAGGCAGCTGGCCGAGTGATCCCAGCCGTTCAAGAATCTCAATATCGTAGGCGGAAATACTGCCATCGATGAGTGGGACGAACAGCCAGCGAGCCATCCGTCCGAAGACTTCCCGACGAACGAGAGTCGGGGAAGCAACCGGCTGCAACGGCAGCCGATAACTGCTGAGCCGTTTTCCGGTGAATTTCTGGTACAGATGGACTGTGGGGCCGGTCGTGATCGCGATCAGCTGTTCACTGGTTGCTGCAGGCAGGCTGGCATCGTTGGTGACACCGACCTGAGCCGACCAGTATTCGCGTCCATTCTGGGCACTCAGGACCGTCACAACTCCGCGGACGGACTGTACGATCACAACATCTTCATCGGCGGTCAGCCATGCTACTTCGTCAATACTCTGATTGAGCACAGCCTGAGCTGACCAGTGCTGAGTCAGGCTGGGTACGGATTGCACCAGCTGGTCGCCCGTTTCGGCGAAACCTGCGTCTTGAGCGTTCTGAGCCATTGCGGGAGTTGCCGAAAGCACGGTCAACGTCAGCAGACAAAACAAGGACAGACGTTTCATTGCGAGAAGTTCCGCAAAAGTCAGAGGTGGTAGTGCAGTCGCAGCCGCCATGCTGAAGTGAACACGCATCAGTGCGCGCGCAGTCCCTGGGGGGAGCTATTGAATGCATCGTCCATGCTAACCGCGCTGGAAAAGCAAACTCCAGTTATCTGCCACCTGATTGAGGGTGGAGAGTCCAGTTTTTCCGAATTCCTGTCAGTATCCCTTCATTCAGAGCAGGACAGGGAGTACCCGCCGACTAATCCTCACACAAATGCCGAAAACCAAGTCCAGGTCCATTCAGTCCGGATGTATCAATTCTTCCGTTTTTGACTGTGAATACCCCCGGATAGCGTGCTCGCCAGGCGTCATTGGCAGACGGACAGTACTGACGCGAATTTCCTTCCACTGCCGCAACCCCGGGAATATGCGCGGACAGGGAACTGGAATGCAGGAATGATGCACCTGGGCAGGTGAGGTCCTGAACACAGAGAAACATGCCGAACTTTTGTGCTGCGGCTGCCATGGCAAGGGATTCTGACTGCCCCTTGCAGGCCTTGAGGGCGATGCCGGAATAACCCTGTTCGCGAGCCATCAGCAACGATTCCCAGGAAACCAGCGCTTCATCAATCACCACCGGGCGAATTGCCGCAGCCGCATGCATGTGAGGAGCATTGCCAGAATCAAGATGGCGACTGGTCGGCTGTTCGATGTACTGGATGCGAGCAAAGGCAGCCGGATTTGCTTCCTCAATGCGGCGCAGAAAATCGACTACATATTCGGCGGAGTCGCATTTCTCGTTGAAGTCGCAGGAATAGAACCACTCGCTGCAGCCACGAATCTGTTGTGCTTCCGCAGTGGTTCGATCCACTGCCAGAACGCGTTCCACATCCCAGTCCGAATTGTCACCATTGAGCTTGATCTTCAGGTGTGACAGCTGGTCTGCTGCGATCCATTCTCCCAGCGTGACGGGCAGCTGGTCATCCGGACGTTCGGTGACATCGGCTTCAGTGAGCGGGTCCAGCGCTCCGACCAGATGGTACAGGGGCAGCGAAGGCACGGGCTGCTGCAGCGTGTAGCGATCAGCGAACTCTCCGGCGAACTGTTCGTCAAGATAATGCGACAGATCGAGGGTGCAGAATTCCTCAGACAGTCCGCAGAAGCTGCTGATCTGATGCAGCCTTCCCCAGGCGTCGTGCAACGCGGCATCAAAGGGACTTGCCGCGACCAGTTGTGCGAGCACCGGGAGTGCTTCGGCAACTGCACCGCTTTGCAGCAGGCCGTCACTGATTCCCTGGTACTGCGAGCGCAGCGTGTGTTCAATTTCCAGCGGATGTCCGGAGCAACCGCTCTGCAGAAAGAGCTCTGCTGTTTTCTCAGCAAACTGCTTCATTGCCCGTTCGGTCTGAGCAGGTTCCATGATTGCAGATGGCCAGGCCCAGACATTTCCGAGCGGCATGCTGCCATAACCATGGGCAGACCTGCCCGCTGCATTCTCAACAGTAATTCGAGTGTTGATCTGCCAGCTGTCGCTGACGATTCGACCACCGAACTTGAGCGGGGAACGAAACGGGACGGATTCAAATGCGATCTGTACATCCCGGATAACAACGTCTGTAGGCTTTCCCTGGCTCATCATCTCTGCCTGTAGCTGCGGTGACTTCTGGATTGGACCATGGCCGCATTGATCACTGGGCAGTGATCTTCGTGTTTCGTGGCGGCTGCCCGGAGTATGTCGGGGATGCGTAATGAAGTGAAGAAACAGAGCCCCCGCAGCGACAGAATTGCTCAATCTCTGCCACGTCTATTCAGGCTTGCGGAGAAGTCGCCCAAGGTTTCCGAAGGCATCCAGTTCCAGCTGACGGGAGTCGACCACGTTCATGCGGAGGCCGCGCATGAGGAAATGCCCGACAATCGGATATTCAAACAGAGTGATACCGGTCCTGCGATCGATTCCAGACACTGTAATCAGGTCGCTGCCGGGCAGCATGAAGCGCGGCTGCCCGGGGGGGTTGTTCTGTTCGAGTTCTTCCACATGCACCAGCAGCAGTAAAGGGCTGGCCGGCTGATCAAAACAGGCGTAGGAGTTTTCCTTCACCGGCAACGTCCACGCCATTCTTCCGCTCTCGAGACTGACTGCGCGGAGCTCCTTTTCGACAGGCTGGCAACGCAGTCCGATGAGTGATGACGGAAGTGAACGTCGGTCCGGCTGGGGTGCCTGATCAAAGACGTACAGGTTCTGCAGGTCGATTGCAGCAGCAGTTGACTCAGGACGAAACACCTCAGCATCGGCAGCCGCAGATGCGTAGCTGACAGACCGAAGTTCGGCAGACTTCAGATTCAGCAGATGAGCTTCCTGCTGCTGCGTAAAGGAAACAAGTGTGGAGTCGTCAAGCAATTGTGATCCGGCATGATTCGGAAGCTCAACCTGTCTGAGCACTTTCAGAGTGACAGGATTCAGCCACTGAATTTTTATTTCAGAGTCGAGAGCGAATTCCGGATCCCAGACGACCAGCTGATCGTCGTATGTACGCAGCGCCTTGCGCACAAGGCCTTCGATTCGTACTCCACGGGGTAACCAGAGTTCATTTCCGGAATCAGACTTCAATGGGGTTCTGCTGGGTGGCAGTGCGAGCCCGGTCAGCGGATCAAGCTGGTGTCTGCGTCCGGTAACTGAACCCGGCAGCAACAGACAGGATTCTGCCGCAAAGATCGTTCTGATTCCGGCAGCGTCGATCGACCAGTACAGGTCACCGTTGAGCAGGTCGCGTACTTCGAGCAGATTATTGTTGAGCAGACAGATCCAGCGGCGGGTGTAGCCGCAGATACGAAACGAGTCGGTCTGATTGAGCAGCGATGAGCCCTGCTCCGCATCGTGCACTGTAAAGACAGCAGCATCATCTGACATCGCACTGACGGTACCGCTGACGGACCTGGTCCAGAGCAGTCTCTGGTCGATGACAGAAAATGCGGTAATCGCCGTTGAGGAAAGATGCAGGATGACGGAGCCGCAGCGGAGCACTCGATCATTGACACTTCCACTCAACGCTCCCGGGTCCCGGGTGGGTATGGAGAGAATTCTGTCCTGTTCAACCGCCGTCGACGATGCCGAAAAGCGACTGCTGCTGCGGTTTGCAGTCCATTCATAGACGGCCAGAAACGGATCACCGGTGCTGGAGAGCTTCGGTTCAATGGCGGCGCTCATCCGGGAACGCACCTGTGTTGCCGTGATCACCGGGATCATGGTCCAGTCAGCCGGGTCCGCTGACTGCAGCGTGACCGGCTGCGGTTGCGGCAACAGCGTAACCTGCGGAGGGATGGTGCTGCTGAGCTGTTCTGATTCGGCGGAGGTGACCTGCAGCAGCAGCTGCACCATTGCTGTAAGCCCGTCTGCATCAGCGGTGACGGGGGCCTGCCGCAGCCTCTGTCGCAGGTTGAGACACTGATCAGAGAGCTGCTCCACCGCTGCCAGATCAGCGCGGTCGCTGTAAAGTCTGTGATAGCGGCGAATGGAATCTTCGGCTGCCGCCAGCAGATGCAATGTCACCTCGGTCAGTCTGTTGTCGTTCAGATCCTGCTCAACTCGCTCAAGCAGCTCCGGGACCACCGCGACAGCGGGCAGGCGAAGCAGCAGCCAGGCAGGCAGACTGCTGAGTTTTTCCCACCAGGCCGGCTGAGTTTCGCCAGCATTGATCGTCTCACAGAGTCCGGCCAGTGCAATGAGCAGGTGAGACCCAAGGGGCCGCAGTCGATTTTCCAGACCGACTTTATCTGCGGGTCTCTGCAACAGGTTTTCATAGGTGGAGCGTGTGATCCAGTGGGGGAGTTGTGCTGTGTCGGGAAGGCCGACACTGAGTACACCGAGTGGTGCCTGCAGCGCGTCGAGGAGCAGATCGGGATAATCATCGGCATTACGCGCTGCAGCATCTGCAAGCCGCAGCTGCAATGCAATTGCAGCTTCTGCTGGCGTGGCTGCGGCGGCATCCAGCTGAGTCAGAAGCTCAGCGGACAGCTGCTCCTGTGCCAGCACTTTCCGGAGCGTAATCCGAAATCGCAGACGCTGCCGTTCCGTTCGCTGCTGAATTCTGTCGGACAGTTGATCGAGCATTTGCAGAGCAGCTTCCGGCTGGTCTGATTCATGCAGGAAAATCGCTCGAGCCAGGCTGACTTCTGCTGCCCCCGTCTGCTGGTCAGCAGTTGTCAGAGATGTGACATGATTCAGGCTGTAGCTGATGATTCCCTGGGAATCTCCGAGGAAGCTTCCTGCTGTGGCAGCGGAGCGAATGCCGGGCAAAGGCGTTGCGGCCCTGCCTGTTGTAAGCGAGACCGGCAGTGCGCTGCCGTCAGATCGGGGGATGAGAATCTGATCGCCAAGCTTTGCAGCCTGCCCGACGGGCACTGGTCCGGGTCGCCGGATCGAAATGCTCCAGAGCTGCTGTTTTGAAGCAAGATCCCAGGCTGTGATTGCTCGTTCTGCTGCGAACACAGCCAGCGACGAGCTGCTCCAGAGCAGGATCAGCTGTTTTCCCTGAATTCTGCCGGTGCTGGTTCCTGTGAACAGGTCCGTAAACTCGGGCTCCGGAGTACCGGCCAGCATCCACATCGCTTCGTCAGCATTGATCAGCGGAGGTATGGACAGCGGAATATTCGGGCCACTGAAGGGCAGCGAAATCGCGCCGGAGATATTTCTGCGAATAGGATTCCCGGAAAGGTTGTCCGGAGCATTGTGAACCGGCAGCTGCCGTGCCCAGATCACAGAGTCGGTGAGTGTGTCGACTGCTGTTACGATGTCGGTTGTGGTGCTGGTCAGCAGCAGTCCGTGAGACTGCTGCATACTGGCGCGCAGAAACTGCCGCCGCGGATCTGCTCCAATCGACCGATCCGGAAAGACCAGGATGGTGCGGCTGAGCAGTTCACCGGTACCGGCGCGCAGGCAGACTGCTTCGAGCTGTCCGTCGGGGTTCTCCACAACAGCATACAGCTTCTGCCCCAGCGGCAGTGGAGGGCCGCAGAACCAGGAACCGGCCAGTTCATTCCCGAAGAGTTCCTCAATCGGAGGGCCACCAGTGGTCCAGAGTCGCTTTCCGGTGAGCTTGTCAAAGGCGGACAATTCGCGGGTGTTCACGGATCCTGAATCCATGCGGCCGAGGATTTGTCGAATGCGGATGCTGTCTTCGGGGGTGCGGGAGACGTCTGCGGAGGGCGCTGTCGTCAGCACATACAGTCGCTGTGAATCTGCGGTCAGGCTGCCGTCAATCTCGTTATGCTCGAACACTCCTGTCAATTCATCGTTGGCGCTGCCGCGATAGCCAGACTCAGGCGAGCCGTCTGGTTGCAGAGTCTGTGTCCACAGGGCCGCACCAGTGCTCCGATTCCATGCCTCGAGTCGCCCCGGCTGCACTGCGTAAACTCGCTCGGAATCCATCACTGGCATGCGGGACATCACAGGCAGCCCCTGCTGTTGCTGCTCCAGTTTCCGAACGCGATTGCGGTGCGAATTCCTGATCGCTGAAGGAAACGAAAGTGGTTCGATCCAGGCCAGACGCGGCAAATTCTGTCCGGGCCCGGTTTCCTGAACAGATGGCTCATCAGCAGGGGCGTTGCTGCGCGGCGCGATGGAATCGCGGAGGCTCTGGTCAAACTGTCGAGCCGCATCCGCAAGTGGTCCTGTTGCCGCAGGATCCAGAAGTGGTCGGAGCCACCAGCGGGCTGAATTCAGCTGGCCACGATCTGCTGCAATGCGGGCCAGCAACAGGTGCACACGAATGGCTGTGGGAGTTCCAGAGAAGCGGTGCAGAATGCCCGGGAGCAGTTCCGGTGAGTTCTGTGAGACGGCACGTCGCAGTTCGGCCTGAGCAATCTGGTCGTCCGCTGCGGCAATTCCCTGCAAAGTCCCCTTGAGCGGGATGAGTCGCCGGGTCAGCACTCGGTGCAGCGGCTGAAACGTATGTTGCCCGGTGGGGATCAGTGTTGACGGATCAGCGAGACGCAGCTGCTCCAGCTGATTCGAGAAACCGGGACCGTCTTCTGCTTCGATCAGCTCATCAAGATCCTGCAGCTGCTGGGCTGCCCGCCGGTCGACCGGAAGCCGTTCCTCCGGGTTGGGAATGTACTGCGGCGCGGATCCCGGTTCGTCGGCCTGAACCGAAGTGCGGACTGCTGCCAGCGCCACGCTGATCAGAACAGCAACCACAAATGGTCGCGTTGCTGACAACGCAGCAGGACCGGGAAAATGTGAATACGACAATTGATTCGGCAAGGGTGGATTCCACTGCAGCATGAATTGGCGACACGGAAACCCTGTCAGCAGCAGGCCTGAGCAACTCAGCAGCAGGCCTGAGCAACTGATCCGGGCAGCTGTGCATTCTAGCGACATTGGGGTTGTGGAGCACACCCCAGCGAAGTTCAGGCGGTGGCATTTGCTGTGTCCGCCGCAGACCTCCTGTCTTACCAGGTCAGTGGCAGGAGCGACGAATCAGCGGCGGAATCTGCCGGTTTATGGGAAGCCGGTTGTTCTGCATCGGGGGGATTGGCGGTGAGGCAGAATTCCGTCTTGTGAGCGGATTCGCAGCGAAAATACAGTGCAGTCTTCCATTCCATGGCCTTCCGTAGCCGCAGTGGCTACTTTGAAACAGCAGCCTCACGTATGACAGTCAGTGTACAGCCAGCATGCAGCAGATTGCCCGGCCGCAGATGTGGTCTGGTGGCATTACTGCTGGTTTCATCGCTGACAGGCTGTCACCTGATTTCCACAAAGCAGGAGTCTGCGCTTTCACTGCTGGTTCCTGATCCCACAGCTCCGTCAATCAGTGACGACGTGAGTCTGGAGGATCGACCGCTTTCCGAAGAGTCGGGTGATGCTGCGGAGATCCGCAGGGTTTCGGGGCAGGAAGGCGATCAGGTCGTTGCTCCACTGCCCCGGTCTGGACATACAGGCATGGTGGTCGCTGACTTACCAGCGGTATCCCGGGCAATTCATGAATCCCCTGCCGACGTGGGCGCGGATAATGCTTTGCCGGAGATTCTGCCGACCGTTGCCGAGCGGAGCATGACGGAACAGTTACTGAGACGTGTGCAGGAATACGAACAAGCGCAGGGTGATGCGACGGATGCGCTGCTGCGTTCTGTCGATCAGGCGGAAGCGAACGGGAATACCCTGGACGAGGAGCAGACGCCATTTCTGCAGCGGCTGCTGCGAAACACGCCAGAATCCGCATCTGCGATACCGGACACTGCCGCACCGGAGCGTCCTGCAATGCCCGAAAGCCTGTCCGGTTCGGAGCAGTCTTCGGGATCACCTGTGACGACCGAATCTGCCGCAGACTTCCCCGAAGCCGGCGTCGATGCTGCAAGCGGAGCAGATGACTCCGTGCTGAATCGGTTCCGACAGTTCTATGTTCCCAGTCTGGAAGAGAACACGGACCGACTGCGTCGGCAGGTGAAGCGTTTCTCAGCCCCGTTCGGACTGCTGCGGGACAAGCCGCCGGAGACTTCTGCCGGCGAAAGTCAGCTGGACGTGCTGCCGTCCGATCAGTATCAGACCGAGTTATCCGAACAACTGGATACAGCGCTGCCGATGCAGCCGCTGTTCGACCCGAAGGCAGAGCAGAGTCTGCAGGGATTGTTGCAGCTGGCGACAGAGAACCTGCGGAATGTCCTGCAGGAGTGGCCACGTGATGCGGCAGGACGCCCGCTGAATCCGGAAGAGTGGCGACGACGCCAGACGGATCTGAGTCTGTTGTATGCGGTATCCGGACAGACGGCAGAAGCCATTCGGACCCTGCCGGCCATGCCGCGTGCTGAACAGGAATTCTGGCAGTCGATGATGCTGGCTCTGCATCAGTATCGTGGTGTCCACGGTGGTGCGGGTCAGCCTGAGCAGGTCAGTCAGACGCTCGGCTATCTGCGTCAGGCGGCCAGTCACCTGCAGCCACTTTCGAAGCTGCAGGTTTACCGTCTGCAGTTCTGCAGTCGAGTGGATGGGTTCGGGATGCTGACTCCGCTGCCGACCGTGGAATTTGAACCCGGCCAGCGGATACTGCTTTACGCCGGAGTGCGGGATTTCGCAGATGAACTGACAGCTGAAGGATTCCATCGCTCGGAATTCGCCGCTGAGATTGTGTTTACTCGGGAATCTGATGGTGGAGTTGTTGATACAATTCGTCTGGCGGGAATTGAAGATCTCTGTGACGAAAGTCGGACCGACTTCTTTCAGACATTTGAGCTGACTGCACCATTGCTGGAGGGTGCCTACGTTGTTCAGCTGCACCTGAAGGATCTGATCAGCAATCAGGTTGCTCACAGCTCGGTCCGGATGATGGTGCGCTAGGTCAGCAATCGAGGCAGCCGGTGTGCTGCTGCCGCCAGTTGCAGTTGCGGGTCAGATTGCGGCAGGACCGGTACCGGCAGAGTTCAGAATCTGATCCGCCTGCTGCAGATGGCAGCGACCTGCTGATCCGGGTGGCTGCAGATCTGCGGAAGCACAATTGCCGACGGAGGTTCACTTTGACCTTTCCGGCAGACAAGGAATACTGCTGCGGACGACAGCTGTCGCATCTGCAGCCTCAGGGAGATTTGCTGGTTCATGTCTGAACAGAAGATTCGGATTGCGACACGACGCAGTCAGCTGGCCTTGTGGCAGGCAAATTACACGGCCGATCGGCTCCGGCATCTCACAGAAGTGGCGGAGGTGGAGCTGGTGCCGATCGTCACGGAAGGTGATCAGAACCAGCAGGATGCGCTGCGACAGTTTGGCGGCACCGGCGTGTTTACGCGCGAAGTGCAGCGAGCTGTTCTGGATGGTCGCGCTGATCTGGCTGTGCACAGCCTGAAGGATCTGCCGACGGTGAGTGCTGATGGGCTGCTGCTGGGATGTGTGCCGGAACGAGCCGATCGCTGTGACTGTCTGATTCTGCCAGCTGATGCTGCTCCGTTGCAGTCGCTCGATGATCTGGCTGCGGATGCAGTGGTCGGAACCGGAAGTCCTCGCCGCCAGGCGCAGCTGCTGCACCATCGTCCGGATCTGCAAGTGAGTGAGATTCGTGGCAACGTGGATACGCGTCTGAAGAAGCTGGATGACGGGGAATACGACGCGATTCTGCTGGCTGAGGCGGGACTCCGCAGGCTGGGTCTGGCATCACGAATTTCGCTGGTGCTGCGGCCGCCGCTGTTGTTCCCGGCTGTGGGTCAGGGGGCGCTGGGTATCGAATGTCGGGACGACGATGAATTCACGCGTCACTGCCTGTCGCAGCTGGCCTGTGCGGTCACAACGGCTGAAGTGCTCGCGGAACGCTCACTGCTGCGGACACTGCGTGCCGGCTGTCATGCTCCGCTTGGGTGCTGGTGCGACATCTCTGAAGACAGCCTGACACTCACCGGGGTGCTGCTGGCAACTGACGGGACGACTCGACTGGAACAATCTGCCACAGGCAGCTGCGAGGAGGCAGAGCAGATCGGGCAGCAGGTGGCGGAGTTGCTGCTGCAGGTCGGAGCGGCAGAACTGCTGCACGGAGGTTCGGATGTGGAATCCGATCAGTGATCACAGTGAAGCTGTTCAGAAATCCAGCTCATCAAGATTACTGAGCAGATCTTCCATTTCATCGTGGTGCCGTCGACGAATTCCAACGGACATGCCCACTGCTTCGCGTCCATCCAGGATGAGTTCCTGATCGCGTTCCCGAACAGCTTTTTCGAGAGCGTCTTCCGCATCGCCGCCGCCG
Source organism: Planctomycetaceae bacterium (assembly GCA_023260695.1). Classification (GTDB taxonomy): domain Bacteria; phylum Planctomycetota; class Planctomycetia; order Planctomycetales; family Planctomycetaceae; genus SXXK01. The sequence continues at coordinate 3,572 of JALQUR010000508.1, read as the reverse complement.
AAGAGTTTTGTGAGGTCGATCCGCAGTCCGCCCACTTCGCCGTCGGCACCGGCGATGGCTGCTTCCTTGTGCTGTGGGAAGATGATGGCATCTGCCGGACAGACGCGACTGCACGCCGGGCAGCCTTTCTTGCAGCTGTCCTGCTGCTCAACAAGGATGCGATCAAGCGAGTCAACTCCGTAGACGCCGAACAGACAGAAGTCGATGCATTCCATGCAGTTCGTGCAGCGGCTGTAGTCGATGACCGGATACCAGCGGCGGCCGGTATCTTCCGGAAGCTGCGCTCGTTGTTCCTGGGTCGCTGTTCCTCCGTCGGAAGCACGGCGGGCTTCCAGCATCTGTTCGGGATGCAGATACCGCTGCAACTGCTCGGCCGATGGCGATCCGTTGATCCATGACATCAGTTCGTCGACGGGATTGCTGAGCGGATTCAGAGAATCGCGGATGCGGCGAATTTCATCGAGATAGTCTTCTGCAGCGTCGGAGATGCGGAGGTCGAGACACCAGATGGTGCGATCCGGAGTGTCTGGAATACCGATGCCTCCGGCAGGTTCATCGATTTCTTCGGGTGGTTCACTGTCCTCTGCACGCAATTCTGTTTCACCGACATGCCCATGAACTCCGTCGCGGTCGAGTGTCCAGCGGATTCCGCGTTCGTAGAGCCAGCCGAGTACGATCAGATCGCCCTGCACTTCTCGCAGGAATTCGGTGGCAGAGTGATTCTGACTGAGGTCATAAAGATGCGGGATCAGGGTGACGGTGAGACCCGGATCGTTGAGCAGTTCGGAGGTCAGTCGATCTTCCAGTGCGCGTTTGACGGGATTGCGTCCCTGCGCCTGAGAGATGATGACGGTGAGTGGTTTCTGTGACATTGTGCTGCTCATTGCGGAACAACTTCCGTTCCTGAAGAACTAATCTGCTGCGGTTTCTGTTCAGCCCTCATTGACCTGGCCCTTGATGGTCCGCTGAGCATCTTCCCAGGCGGAGTTCAGAAACTCAATGTACTGCTCCGCAGTCAGAACCGACTCTGCCGTCTGAAAATCGTACAGCCAGCCGGAGCCATAGTTGTCCACATTGATACCGGAGGGATCCTGCAGGAGCGCCGGGTTGAATGTCAGGAGAGTGCCGGCACAGGGTGGAAACATGGATGAGACGGCCTTGGCACTTTCAATCTCGCCAATTTCCTGACGGTCACGAACGTCGTCTCCTTCATCCACGGACCATTCCAGAAAATACACGTCCTGCAGGAGACGTACGGAATAGTCCGTAAAGCCGACTCGAAAGACGGAATCACCGCGATCCAGCAGCCACAGGTGCCTGCGGGAGTAAAGGCGATCCACGGGAAAGCGGGCCTCGTGCTTCCCCATTGAAAAACTCAGAAAGTCTGACATCTGTTTTCAGCTCGCCGGCCGGAGATCTGCAGTTGCCCCGATATCCTTACCCACAGCAGCAATTTCCTGCAGCAGGTCATCGGGACTGACCGCTGCCGGAATGGCCAGTTTGAGGATCATCTCAAAGTCACCGCTTTCGGCCGTACGAACAGCGTGCATGCCGATAATGTCGATATCCAGTCTGGCCATCAGCTGGCTGAGCAGCTGCAGGAATCCCGGCTGATTTCGCCCCCCCACTCGCAACCGAAAGGCGCGAGTGTCCTGAACAGATGCGGAGTAGACCGGGAGCTGTGCTTCGGGGTCTCGAACGGACAGGTCGATTGCAAATGGCCGACAGACATCCTGCAGGTGGTCTCTGATGAGATCATGGCTGAGTTCTTCGGGGAAATCAGCCGAAAAGATCATGGTGAAGAATCCGCGCACCACCGTCTGACTGGATTCCCGCAGGTCGCCACGCAGATCATGGATCGCTCGCGTTACCGCAGCCAGAATTCCGGCGCGATTCGCGGCTGTCATGATGATGATCCATTCCCTCATGGGTTTGTTTTCCGAGGATGAGTCCGGGTATTTCGGTTCGTGTCACTGATGGTCATGCAACATCATCAGAATACCGACGGTTAATCGGAAAACCAACGATTCCATCGTGGGTGTCGGCCTGAAGCGAGCGAATTCTGAGATGTCTATTCGTCATGCAATTCCAGAATGGCTTCCACTTCCACGGGGACATTGAACGGGAGTGAACCCATTCCGACGGCACTTCGTGCTGCCTTGCCAGCTTCGCCGAAGACTTCCACCATCGTTTCACTGAAGCCGTTCATCACGGCCGGATGGTGTTCAAAATCTGCAGTGGAATTGACCATGCCGAAGACCTTCACGACGCGACGAACACGATCGAGGCTGCCGAGTGAGGCTTTGACAGTGGCCAGCATCGTGAGGGCGGTTGTGCGGGCGGCAGCGCGACCTTCTGCTTCGGTGAGCTGATCACCGACGCGTCCGCGGAGCAGCTGGCCGTCCGGTCCGAAAGGGACCTGACCGCTGACGTAGGCCATCCGATCCACAACCACCACAGGTGTGTAGACGCCGCCCGGTGGAGGGGCGGCCGGAAGTGTGATACCAAGTTCCTGAAGTCGTGCGTCAATACTCATTTGCAGATCTCCTGACTGAGATGGCCCGACATCACTGGCTGCGGGCAGGATGGATGGTTGACACTGTAGCTATTTGCGGATGACTCGCTGCATGAACCGAAGCAGCAGCGGAAATGCCGGTTCCGCCATCTGACCGTGATTGAATCCTTCCAGCTCATTCAGCTGGGCATCGGGGTGTTTGACTTCGTTCAGCATCCCAAGCAGATATGCGTTCTCTTCGTAACGCGCCAGCAGTTCCAGCTTCCGGTCACCGGTAATGAGCAGAATGGGGGGGATGTCAGGACGCACGTGAAACAGCGGAGCAAACTCATCGACGATGGGAGTCTTTTCCGGAATGCCACGTTCCGCCCGAATTGTGAAATGCGTGATTGTATGACCACTGAAGGGAATCAGGCCGGCCAGCTGACTGGTGCTGATCTGATGTGCCTGCAGCCACTGCGGGTCCATGCCGACCATCATTGTCAGATAGCCTCCGGCCGAATGACCGGCGACAAAAACTTTGCCCGGGTCACCGCCCTTCGATTCAATGTTGCGGACTACCCAGGCGACCGCTGCTGCTGCGTCCTGAATGTAAACGGGAGCCTGGACATGCGGGTGCAGACGGTAGCCGGCAGAGGCGACTGCGATTCCCTTGCCCCGCAGCTGCTGTGGAATGGTCGGCTCACCACCTTTCAGTCCGCCCCCGTGGAACCAGACGACAGTCGCGAATCCCTGTTCCTGCTCAGGCAGATACAGGTTGATGCGACAGCGTTCCCGCTGGTGTTCATCTGTCGGCTCCGCCGGCAGATAAGAGATACCCTCGATGACCTGTTCCTCAGCGGACACACAAGCCGCGGTCGGCAGCATGAACAGTAACATCAGGGGCAGTAGAATTCGCCGTGCAAGGCTGCCGGGGGTTGCCATCAGGAGAGCTTTCCCTGAGAAGAAACTGGTCTGCTGAACGGAAGCTGCAGCTGGCCGACGGCGGAGTCACGGGAACTGGTCCGCAGCGGTGAGTCAGCACGGCGGTAAACGCGGATGCGCATCAGGATTCGAG
>JALQUR010000467.1 GCA_023260695.1 Planctomycetaceae bacterium | reverse complement strand
CACCGATGCGAAGTCACACGGAAGCTGCCTGAGCTCCGGAACCAGTTTGCCAAACGTCTGGGCGGCGTCGATGTGAAACAAAGCGCCCACGCTGTGAGCGATCTCACAGGCTTGTTCCACCGGCTGTATCACTCCCGTTTCATTATTGGCATGCATCACTGAAATCAGCAGGGTCTGCTCTGAGGCGAGAGCGCGAATGGCTGCCGGCTCGACGAAGCCGCCAGCGGTAACCGGTGCAATCTCGATCTGAAATCCTCGCGCCCGCAATTGCTCAAGCGGTTCCAGGACTGCCTTATGCTCAATCGCGGTGGTGATGATCTGTTTTCGGCCAGTCTTCTCTCCGTGGGCGGCAAGACCGTGGAAGAGCAGATTGTTGCTTTCGGTGGCACCACTTGTGAAAACCAGATCTTCGGGCGCTGCGTCGAACTGCTGCGCGATGATCGCGCGAGATTGATCTACCGCTTCCTTCGCCTGCTGGCCGTAAGAATGTGTTCGACTGCCTGCATTACACGGTCGACCGCTCAGCCACGGCAGCATTGCCTTTAAGACTTCCGGTGCCATGGGAGTTGTCGCGTTGTAGTCGAGATAAAGAGGCATTTCTGTCACGTCTTATGAACTTCCATTGGTGAGGGAGGTTGACATGTTGGAAGTGAAATGAGATTGTATGGAAGTGAAACATCACTTCCAGCTTTGGGGGTAAGGAATGACAGGGTTTGAATACGTTTTTCCTTCGATCCGCGGGATTCAGGCAGGCCGTGAGTATTACGTTTCGATGTGCCCGCTGCACCTGATTCCACGGATTTTTCTGTTCGACGAAGATGAGCTGAAGCCGGAGCTCCGTTCACAGCGCAGCCTGAATCGGCAGCGTGTCCCGGAGATGGCTCGTTACATTGTCGGAAACGCAAAGAACTACACCTTTTCGGCACTCACCGCATCCATTGACGGCAAGGTGAAGTTCGAACCGGTCAGTGAGAGCACCGAGGAACGGAATATTGGGCGTTTGCGGATTCCCATGAGTGCTCGGTTCGTGATCAACGACGGCCAGCATCGCCGTGCCGCAATCGAGCAGGCGCTCTCGGAGTGCCCTGATCTTGGCGACGAAACAATTTCAGTGGTGTTCTTTCTGGATACAGGACTGAAGCGTTGTCAGCAGATGTTTGCCGATCTGAATCGCCATGCGGTTCGTCCAACGCCATCACTCGGCTTGCTCTACGACCATCGTGACTCCGGAGCGCTCGTCGCGAAAGGTGTGATGCAGCAGGTCCCGGCATTTGCAGCACTGACCGAGACAGAACGCAGCACAATCTCGAATCGCTCCATCAAGCTGTTTACGCTCAGCAGTATTCACCATTCGACCCAGACGCTGCTCCAGGGGCTGGAGTGCAGGACGGTGGAGGATGCTGTGCAGACCGCGGCGGAATTCTGGAGTGCGGTGGCGTCACACATGCCGGACTGGGAGGCAGCATGCGACCGCAGAATCTCGGCAGCGGATCTGCGGAGAGACTTCATTCATGCTCACGCCCTGGCACTTGCGGGCATTGCTCGTGCAGGAAATACATTACTCAGAAGTGGCGGACCTGCATGGAAGACGCGATTGAAAAAGCTGAGCACGATCGACTGGGCACGAAGTAACACAGAGTTGTGGGAAGGTCGAGCAATGACAGCTGGTCGGCTGTCCAAACGGAACATCAATGTGACGTTGACCGGGAATGTGATCAAGAACCACCTGGGTCTCGCATTGACGCAGGAAGAACAGGTGACGGAACGGCAGTTTGAAGGGAGCGGCAATGGGCGACGCCGGAAGCGCAAAGAATGACAAATCCGCGTTTGCGGAGCAGGGGATGCCTGCAGTTGTGGCCGAGGTCTGCGATGAAATTCGTCGCTTGTACTCATGGGATGAAGTTCCATGGGTGATTGGCTACAGCGGTGGTAAAGACTCCAGTGCAGTCCTGCAGCTGGTGTGGCTGGCGTTGAAGGAGCTTGACCCTTCACAACGAGTCAAGCCGGTGCACGTGATCAGTACGGATACGCTCGTTGAGCAACCGGTCGTTGCCGCCTGGGTCGATGCATCACATGCGAAGATGCGTAAAGCGGCTTCAGAGCAGCAGATGCCGATTACGCCGCATAAGTTGATTCCGGATGTGAAAGATACCTTCTGGGTTAACCTGATTGGACGCGGGTACCCGGCACCCCGGAAGCTGTTTCGCTGGTGTACCAGCCGGATGAAGATCAATCCCAGTAATACGTTCATTCGTGATGTTGT
>JALQUR010000444.1 GCA_023260695.1 Planctomycetaceae bacterium | reverse complement strand
GTTGCTGCTGAACCTGCTGCTGAACCTGCTGTTGAACAGGGCGTATGCCTGGCAGTCGTTCTGCTGGTGGTTAGCGATGCAGCAAGGCCAGCCCATGCAGTGCCAGTCCGTGCAGTGCCAGACTGTCAATGTAGCGTGCGTCAGGCAGATGGTCTGCCAGTTGTCGTCCACCGCCACCGCTGACAAGAATCGTTGTCGGGTGGGAACTGGGCCAGCGCTGCTGGATGATCGATTCCAGCCGAGTGATGATCTCACGGACTGCACCAAGCTGTCCGAGGAACAGACCGGACAGCATTGCCTCTCGCGTGTTCCGGCCGGGAACGACGGGCAGTGTGACGAGGGTTTCATCGACGTCCAGCAGCGGCAGACGTGCGGTATAGTCGTGCATGGCGCGCGCGGAAAGTCGCAGGCCCGGCAGAATGCTCCCGCCACGAAAAACACCATCGCTGCTGAGCAGATCGACGGTTGTTGCGGTTCCGGAATCCACCATGATCACTGTCGTATCGGGCCCGCACAGCTGCCTGGCGGCGACGGCATTCAGCAGGCGATCGATACCCGTGGATTCCGGGTGGGTGACGTCCAGTGGCAGTGCAATCTGGTTGTAACTTCGAACGACCTGCGGCACTGCTGACGGGATTGGCCAGTTGTCGCAGAGTGCCTCGCGAAGATCGGGATTGCTTCCTGCCAGCATGACAGGGCATTGCTTCTGCAGCAACTGGTGCTGGTCTCCCCACGCGTGCGTGGCGGCGAGGAGTGCAGCGACTGAGCCCAGCTGCACTGCCTCAATGTTGTCGGCCGTGAGCTGGCCCGACTGAGCACGGCGGAACAGCCCGAACTTTGCCCGGGTGTTGCCGATATCCACGGCGGCGATGATTGAATCGGCGGAATGCATTACGCGAGAGCTCAGACAGGGACAGGCACTGACCTTCCGGCGTCAGCAGAGATTCAATTGGACTGGGCTGCTTTCTTCTGACGCTCAGCGGCGCGGGCAATCCACGTTGCCGGATCTTCTTCGAATGCAGCTTTGCAACCGGAGCAGCAGACCCAGTAGGAACGGCCTTTGTACTTCAGTTCGGTCGTGCCCAGCCCTTCTGAGATGATGCAGGTGCGTTCGGCGTAGTTGCTGTCGCTGAGTGCAAAGGAGGTGCCTTCGCGCTGAGTGGAAACGGTGTCGTGGCGTGAGAACGCCGCGCTGCCACGGCGTCGGCCAACTTCCAGCAGGTAGCGGTTGTTCTCCTGCTGAACAATGGCCAGTTGCCATTGTTCGCCGGAGTCATCGGGGGCGTTCTGCTCCAGTTCGAGTCGGAAGACTTTTTGAGGCTTGTCATCATCACCCATGACTTCATGCGGTTCTTCCGTGAAATTGCCACGAAATGTTCGCGCCGTGCCATCAGTATCTTCGCCTGTGAGTACGAACTGCTGCTCAGCAAGATCCCAGGTCAGACGCCCGGAATGCAGGTAGGGGCTTTTGTCGGAGGCGATGACCAGAGCCGGTTCTTCCGGGCTGGACTGCAGATCCCAGAGCCATTCATGACTGTCCACCGCCTTGAATTCGCCGAACTGTCGACGAGTGGTTCCACGCCACTGGCCAAGCAGGATCTGGATGGGTTTCAGTTTCGCGATAATCTGCTCAATCTTCTGGTCTGCAGTCAGGGTGGCAGGATCGACTGCGTTCCCCCCGTTGTCAGTAGCGGAGTTCGTCCCGGAAAACGTCAGCGGCCGAAATTCGCGTTCCGATTTCGAGGCAGCTGGACCGGGCTGAGGTTCAGAACGGGAATCGTTGTCGGTGGATGTTTCCGTGACTGCATCCGGACCTGCAGCGACTGGCGTGGATTCTGAGGAGCAGCCGCTGATCAGCAACAGCACAGACAAGCCGCCAGGAGTCAGCGTCTTCAGAGCGGTGGAAGTGGTCGTTGCCAGACGTGACAGAAGCAGGTTCATGAAGTCGGTCCTCAAGTCGTACAGGCAGTCGCGGTGATTCCCTTTGTTGCAGGAGTCGTGTTCCTGAGCCTGCAGTGAATCGCCGGTGCGCAAATCAACGCTGATAGATCGGCAAAAATCCTCGATCCAGCAACAACATAATACAATTCAGCGACGTGGCGTACACTGAACCAATCTGTCCATCTCTCCAGCCGCCGCCGGGCTGCATTTCCTGCACCAGTTTTGTCGTCAGTTCAGTACGGTACTGATCCCATTCCTCACCGCCAGTGCGGTAGATGACCTGGGCATAGTAAA
>JALQUR010000707.1 GCA_023260695.1 Planctomycetaceae bacterium | reverse complement strand
AATCAACGGGACACGAATACCACCTTCGTAATTCCAGCCCTTTGCGCCGCGGAGGGGCAGATTTGAACTGGCGAATCGTGAATTGAGTACATCGGGGGAATGATTGATGCCGCGGTACTGATTGGAAGCGGACATGCCGCCGTTGTCCGCAGTGAAGATGATGATCGTGTTGTCCTCCAGTCCCAGTTCCCGCAGCTTCGCGCGTATGCGGGCCAGGCTCTGGTCGGTCGCTTCCACCATTCCGGCGAACTCAGGGTTGTCCTGTTTCTGTTTCACCCACCAGACGCGATTTTGCTGGTGCAGTGCCTGGTTGTCGTTCGCTGCCAGGTGCTCCAGTTCGGCTGCGGACAGCGGGGGACCGTCCGGATTTGGTTCCAGGACATAATCCGGTCCGGCCCGGTCCGGCATGCTGGCCAGCTTCTGTTCATATTTCCGCACCAGATCCCGGCGTCCCTGAATCGGATCATGCACCGAGAAATGCTCCATGTGCACAAAGAACGGACGCTCCCGGTTACGTTCGATGAAATCGAGAGCCGCATCGGTGAGCTTGTCGGTGAAGTAGTCTCCGTCCCGAGCCGGAAGTGTTTTGTCGTACGCGGGAGAGAACGGGTGATAGTAATATCGCACCCACCCGGTGATCGCCTCATCAAAACCATAAGTCGTGGGATCACGATTAAGGTGGGCCTTGCCATAGTTGGCGGTGGCATAGCCGTGCGCCTTCAGTGTTTCGGCCAGAGTCTGCTCGGAATCCGGTAAGGCAGTGATTTTTTCGCCGTGATGCAGTGCCTCATAGGGACGCTCCGGACGTCCCCCCAGCCACTCCGTCAGGTTCGTGCGGGCCGGATATTTGCCCGTCAGTATGCTGGCCCGACTGGGCGAACACACATGGCAGGTAGAATACGCGTTGTCAAAGAGCATGCCCTCACGAGCCAGCTGGTCAATCGCTGGTGTTTCATAAAACTGACTGCCGTAACAGCCCAGGTCACGCTGCCCCAGATCATCCACCAGAAAGAAGATGACGTTGGGTTGTTCTGCGGCCTGAGTACCCGTCGAAAGCAACATGCTGGCGATGATCGGCAGCAGGCGAATCACAGTTCTGTGCATCCTGAAGACTCCACGCTGAGATTGTCACGAACCGTCCCGCGGCTGACGCCGATTTTACAGGCTGCCGCGACCGCCAGGGCCAGCGACATCGCAGACTCAGCTGTTACGTCCGGGGACACCGGATGCTGCGTCCAGAACCCGCCACAGCAACAGGTATGTTCCTGACTGCTCAGCAGTCGACGGCCTTACTGAGAAACGACTTCCACTTTGTTCCAGTAAGCCCATTCGTTCTGCCAGTTGTTGGCCCTGTTTTCCAGCGTGAGCGGAATGGTCTGGCCTGCGAATGGAGTCAGGTCCACGACAATGTCCAGCCACTCCTGCTTGCCGACGGTTTCTGTTCCGATGATCTGATCGGTGAGCACCTTGCCGCCCGCCAGCACACGTAACTGCCAGTCGCCATGCGGATGGTGGCTCACGCGCAGCTTCAGATGCGTCTGCCTGCCTTCCGGAACCGTCAGGCGATTATACGTCAGCACACAGGGGGTCTGCCGATCCTTCGGATGCGTCTGCACTGCCGTCTGATTGCGAAACACATTGTGACGCACAACACCGCCTTCTCCGACGTTGCTGACATTGAGCTGTGCCGCCAGCGTCTGAATCACCTGTCCCCATTGCTTCTCCAGCTGAGCCTGATCCGGTGCGGCCGATTCGCCCATCCCCGTCACCAGCCGTCGGGCAACGAATTCCGGAATCGCCGGGATTTTCCCGGCCACGGCCAGCTGCAGAGACTGCTGCGGATGACCAGGCACCATCGGTTCCAGTGCAAACCAGTACATGCGGGGCAGATTATTGTCTTCAATGTCTTCCGGGTGGGATATCAGCCCCGCCAGCAGTGGCCAGCGCTGAGCAAAGGGAAGCCGCTGTGCCGCCGAAGCCAGATACAGACGCACCACCTTCGAATCATCATGCAGTGCCATCTCGGCAAACTGCTGTAACAGCGAATCGTCCAGCTGCGTCTGTGCCTGCTGCTGCGGCTGGAACGCATTGATCTGGTGGTGATCGCAGAGAAACTGAATGGACCACGCCCGCAGGTATTCGTCGTCGTGCTGCAGCAGCGTGGTCAGCCGTTCCTGACTGAGTCCTCCGGTGACGTACAAAGCCCACAAAGCACGCAGCCTCTTCGGACTGTTCGGAGCATCAGCCAGCATGCGGTTGAGCCGTGCATGAACAGCCTCCGCATCCAGCTTGCCGCTCTCGGCGCGGAAGTGCAGCAGCGTGCGGGCCTGACGCACCCACCAGTCGTTGCTGTGCAGCTGCAATTCCGCCAGTTGCAGATCGCTCAGCGTACGCAGGTTCGGTCGTGGTGAGGGTTTTGAACCCCTGGGCATGATCCGATAGACACGCCCGCTGTTGGCGAATTTGACCGCGTTGCCGCAGACGTCCTGATCATGCCAGTCCAGCAGATATACGCCGCCCTCGGGTCCGATCTCCACGCTGAATCCGACCCACGCCAGGTCGTTGGTGGGCATAAAGTCGTCGCCGTGGTGGCCGATATAGCTGGATCCATTGCGTTCCATCACATCGGTGAGCACCGCGTGCTCGTGAATATTGCACATGAACAGCCGGTCGCGATATTCCTTTGGGAAAGTATCAGCCAGATAGAACCGAGCCCCGCCATGTGCCGACAGGTGCGCGTGGTCACGAATCGTCTTGATGTCATCATAAATATAAGGGTTCACATGCGGACGACTTTGCTTGTGATAAGTACCGCCCTGAACAACATGGAACAGGTGCGGAATCACACAGCAGGTCGCGAATCCCTGACCGTGGTCGTTGAAGTCGAACCCCCACGGATTCGACAGACCGCGGGCAAAGATCTCGAATGTCCTGCGAGTGGGGTGATAACGCCAGATACCGGCGTCGATGAATTGTCGCTCAGAATCATCCGCCCCCGGTTTGCCGACGCGGGAATGTGTAAAGACCCCGTGGCAGCCATACAGCCAGCCATCCGGACCCCAGATGAAACTGTTGAGCGTTTCATGGCGATCGTCAATTCCCCAGCCATCCAGCAGTACCTGCGGCGGTCCGTCCGGAACATCGTCGCCATCTGCGTCAGGTATGAAGGTCAGATTCGGGGGCGAACCGACAAACACGCCGCCAAAGCCACAGGCAAGTCCCGACGTAAAGGTCAGCTTGTCGGTGAACGTCTTCTTCCTGTCGAAGGTGCCGTCACCATCGGTGTCCTCCAGGATCTGAATCCGGCTGACCTGATCGCCGGTGTGTTCACGACGAGTCTGGTAATTGAAGTTCTCTGCCACCCACATGCGTCCACGATCATCGAAACAGAATGCGATCGGTTCGGCGATCTCCGGTTCAGACGCAAACACGGACACTTCAAAGCCATCCGGAATAGCCATCTTCGCGACTGCTTCCGCAGGTTGCAGAAATGGCGCATCGCTGTCCTTGTGCTGCTGTCTGGGCAGCAGGTTACGACTTTCCTGAGCCGTCACGGTGCCGGCCATGAAAGTTGCAGACAGAATGCAGATGCAGCTGCGGAAGCCCAGTGTCTTCAGGTCTGAAAAGAGCAGCATGGGTGATGTGTTCCTGTTGAGAGATGTTGACCGCCAGTTCATTGTGCCAGCTCCACCTGTTCGGTGGTTCGCAGGTAGCGGATCAGGTCCAGCACTTCCTGCGGCTTCATCTTGTCCAGCTGGCCGTCGGGCATCATCGACTTCGCGGAGATGACTCGCTCGTCGATATCTTCCTTCGCAATCACAACCCGTGGTTGTTCGGCCGTCTTCAGCACAATTCGGGCGGAGTCTTCTTCGGCCAGCACGCCGTTGACCACGCGCCCATCCACAGTCACGACCGAGACTGTCTTGTAGGCGTCCGGCACGTCGTAACTGGGATCGACACTGTTGAGCAGGATGTAGTCCAGATTCGCTCGATTGGACCCCGTGAGGTCGGGGCCGACCTTGCCGCCGGTTTCATACAGGGTATGGCAGGCCGCGCACGTCTTCTGGAAGATTGCTCGACCGCGGGACGGATTCGCTGCTTCCACCGCATCATCGCTGCAGAGCGCCTTGTATTTCGCCAGCAGTTGTTCGCGGTCAGCGGCAATCTGTCGCACCTCACCGAAGACTGCGGTGAATTGTTCCCCCAGCAACTGATTCATACTGCGAGCCACCTGAGCGGGGACGTCGTCGCGGCTGACGATACCCTTGTCGATCGCCTGCAGCAGTGCCTGAGCATACACCTTGCGTGACGCGAGCGTCTCAATTACGGCGCGTTGATGCTGAGCATCCTGCTTTGGGTACCGCTGCAGCAGCAGCGTTGGTCCCTGCGTGTTCTCCATGATCGCAAAGCCGCGAATGGCATCCAGCGACAGTTGCGGATCATCCAGCAGCGATGGGAGCAGTGCGGACGCCGTGGTGTTCTGCTGGTTCAGCAGCAGACTCAGCGTGGCTCGCCGTTGAGCGGCATCTGCGGAAGTGTCGCTGAGCATCGCCAGAGCGCGGGCAACCGATTCGCTGTCACCGAAGATCTGAGACAGCTGTGCAGAGCGTTCCCGGACAGCCTCGGAATCGCTTACTGACAGCATGCGGCTGAGTTTGTCCCAGCCGACGGGGGCAGTCACGTTGCGGCGGCCCTCCAGTCCACTGAGCATGCCTTTCAGCAGAGCGGCCTGGACGCCGGTGTCCATGGTGGATGCCAGAGTCTTTACCAGCAGCGGCAGCGGATCTGATTCATCAGCGTGCGTGGTGCTGGGCAGCAGCAATGAGCTGAGCAGTACCAGGAGGCTGGGCATTGAAACGCGACGAAGCCGAGATTGGCGGCGAAAGAGTAACCGGCTGGGATGCATCAGGGCAGGTCCATTGCTGGAGCGATGGAAATACATACAAGCGAACCAATGTGGATTCTGACGAATTGGCGGCCAGGATTCCAGGTGGTGCGGCCCAGTGCAGCGGCGTGGAGGACAAGGCAGGTGCAAAGGGGAAGGTTGCAGCGTTTCATCGTCCTGGGAGCGGACGATTGGTGCGACGTACCCAGGTGCAGGGCGCGCGAGTAGACCGCCTGCGCAGGCAGCCCGAAGTGCGCTACGCGTGATGCCGGCCTCGATGGCGTCAGCGACCCGGACGGGAGAGCCGGCGCCG
>JALQUR010000401.1 GCA_023260695.1 Planctomycetaceae bacterium | reverse complement strand
AACGAGGCGAATTGGGCGGCGTGAGCCGCCACCAGGTGCAGGCGGGACGCCTGCCCAGCGCGATCAATTCGCCCAACGAGGCGAATTGGGCGGCGTCAGCCGCCATCGGATGCAACCGTTCCGGTTGCCGGATGCAACCGTTCCGGTTGCCGGATGCAACCGGTTCGGTTGCCCGGGTTGCTTAGCGTTGCTGGAAGAGGTGTGACATGACGAGTGCCTCAATCGCTGTCTGAAGTCGCAATCCGTCAGCCGCGGCAGTTGCCGCAATGGCCTGGATCTGTTCACGTTCGTCAATCGTCATCACTCGACGTAACGCGAATGTCGCCAGTTGCTCCACGAATGCTTCCGCGAATCGATTGGGGTCACGAGCCAGCAATTGCCGGAATTGTTCCGGAGTGGCGAACGTTTCGCCGTTCGGAAGTGTTCCGGAAGCGGACACCGGAGGATCTTCGCCAGTGCCGCCGGAATTGATTTCTACGGTTCGCCAGCGTCCGATCGCATCGTAGTTTTCGAAGGCGAAGCCCAGCGGGTCAATCTTCTGATGGCAGGATGCGCAGGTCGCATTTGTGGCATGTGCTTCCAGTTGTTCCCGGATCGTGGTTTTTGGCTGATCGACCGGCGTCGGCTCCAAAGGATCCACATTGGGTGGCGGTGGTGGCGGAGTTCTCCCGAAGATGGCTTCTGAGATCCAGACGCCGCGATGCACGGGCCGCTGCCTTGTACCGTCGGAGGTCAGCGACAGCACTGACGCGTGAGTCAGGATTCCGCCGCGGTGGTGCTTTGCGTCCGGTGTTACTCGGCGAAACTCCGCTGTCACAGGTATGTCGATACCGTAGTGCATTGCCAGACGGGAATTGAGCACCGTCCAGTCGGAATCCAGAAACTCTGTAATCGGCAGGTTCTCTCGAAACACCTCCGCGAAAAAACCGGTGGTCTCCCGAATCATACTTTGTTCCAGCCACGCATCGTAATCGGGATAAAGTTCCGGATCGGGGGGAAACATGCCCACGCGATGCAGTTGCAGCCATTGCCGCGGGAAGGCGTCCAGAAAGCGTGTGATCCGCTGATCGGACAGCATTCGCCGCAGTTGCTGCTGCAGCACGTCCGGCTGATGCAGTTCGCCGCGTTCTGCCAGATGCGTCAATTCCTCGTCCGGAAGTGAACTCCACAGGAAGAACGACAGACGCGACGCCAGTTCCAGATCGTTGACCTGCAGCCGGGGCTGTTCTGGCGAACCTTCCACGATGTAGTAGAAATTCCCGGAGGCCATCACGCCGGCCATGGTAGACAGATACGCTGCCCGGAAGTCTTCGCCCGCCTCAAGTTCCTGCTGGAAGAGTCTGACGTAGCGATCCACTTCGGCGTCGCTGACCGGCCGTCGCCATGCGCGAGTCATGAATCGCTGCAGGGAGGTGCGTGCAGCCGCCGGATCGTTCTCCGTGGCGGGATACATCGCCTGCCGCTTCTGCTTGTCCGCTGGGGTCAGGATCGGCCCTTCACATTCCACCCAGTCCACCAGCAGCATCGGGAAGATTGGCCGCCGCTGCGGCTCATCGGTAAACAGCTTGTAGCCCTTCGGTACCAGCTCCAGCTGATCCAGTCGCGTCACCCTGCTGGGCGTAGAACCGAGCGTGTGACCGTCATCGAGTTTTCCGGGGGCTTCGTTGGTGAGTCGAAAATTGCCCTGCGGCAGGAAAGCTTCAAGCTCTACAACCGTGGGTTCCGACTCCGCAGCCACCACATCATGTCCGAACTCTGCACGCCGCAGACTGCTGTTCCAGATCGACAACCGCGGCACGCGTCCGGTGAACGACGGCAATCCGCTCAGCTGTACGCGGATTCGATAGCGCCCGGCGTGGCGGATATTCAGGTTCCCCTCCTGCCAGCCCGGAAGAATCAGCCACCGCTGCGGGGCGTCCGCCAGCTGCCGCTGCAGTTCGGACGCAGGCAGCTGTGGCGGAAACGCCTGTTGCAGAACCGTATCAGCTGCGGCAAGGTACCGCGTCACATGCGATGGAGACAGCGTCAGCATCGATCCAATACGATCAAACCCGTGCCAGCGTGGATCCTCATTCAGTGCCCCGGGCATGCGCACGTCAAAATGAACGCCCAGCAGGTCGTAGACCACGTGCGCGTATTCGTCGCGGCTGAGTCGATAGTGGGAGACGGGACCACGCTGAGCCATCCGCACGGCCCGACCCTCATTCAGGAGGCTGGAAATCCGCTCGGCCGCCGCCCCGAGTTCAGCCGCATTGGGCTGCGGTTCGTCGCGCGGCGGCATCTCCCCGGAGTTCATACGGAACAGGACTTCGCCCCAGCGCTGCGCCACAAACATGTCACTGAAGTCACGAGACAGAGTGTCCAGTCGGAACTCGCCTTCCTGCCGCTCCGCGTTGTGACAGCGGAGGCAGTGCGTTGACAGGAAGGACTGCACAGCGGCATCGAGTTCCCGCGGGACTTCGTCCGCAGCAGTGGTCGCACGGACACAGCACAAGGCAAGGGTGATGATCAGAAAACGCTTCACCGGGGGCTGCCTTTCGTCTGCGCCCCGGCCACGTTCATCTGCACGCTATACAGGGATGTGCGAGCAGTGATGAACAGCGTGCGGAAATCCTTGCCGCCGAAGCAGACATTGGCCGGACCTTCCGGCACGTCAATCTGCTCCCGCTCCTTGCCGTCGGCGTCGTAGATATGAACCTTGCCGCCGTGGGTTGTGTACAGATT
>JALQUR010000400.1 GCA_023260695.1 Planctomycetaceae bacterium | reverse complement strand
GATTTCTACACGTGTTCGCAGCTCGTCCTCGGGGATGTTCGGAGCCAGCTCGTACCCGCTGAAAATCTAGGCGAAGAAATGATACTGGACGTCTCGGCCTCGCTTCTTCTCCTCTCGATGCAGCCGCAGGTCTTACCGCATCCACGCAACGCTTACCTCCCAGCTGGCACAATGCCCACGCCGAAGCCATGCGAACCTGGCGAAACGGATCAGACAGAGCCTGCAGCAGATCATCCTCGGCAGCATGGTCACGGAGGTTGCCAAGTACGACAGCGGCATTGCGTCGGAGAACTTCGGGACCGGTGCGCTGCATCGGCGTTCCCTGGAAACGCTGAGCAAACTGCGACTCCGTCAGTCGCAACAGCTGCCGCGCGTCCAGCAAAACTTCGGTGTTCTCAGGCCTGAACTCTGAAATCCGCGTATCCGATGCAAATCGATTCCACGGACAGACATCCTGGCAGATATCGCAGCCAAACAGCCACTCCCCCATGCCGTGACGAAGGTCCGCCGGAATCATCTGATCTCGCAGTTCAATATTCAGATAGCTGATGCAACGACGCGCATCCAGTACACCAGGCTCCGGAAAGGCATCTGTCGGACAGGCATCAAGGCAGCGCGTACAGGTGCCGCAAAAATTTGCAACGTGCTCGCTGTCCGCCGGCAAATCTGCCGTGGTCAGAATTGCGCCCAGAAAAAACCAGCTCCCCATCCGACGGCTGATCAGCATCGTGTTCTTGCCGATCCAGCCCAGCCCGGAAAGCTGAGCAAAATCACGTTCCAGCAATGGAGCGGAATCAACCACGATTCGAGTCCGCTCCGCAGGCAACTCCTCGCGAATCAGATCCGCCAATGGTCGCAGCCGCCGCTTGAGCACACTGTGGTAGTCCTCCACCCCATGAACATATCGCGACCAGCGTGCAGCAGAGGAATTCGGACTGCTGCTGTAATAGTTCAGAGCCACCACAATCACACTCCGAACTCCGCTGAGCATGGAGTCCGGATGTTCCGCCGTCCTGCGACGACGCTCCATCCATGACATTTCGCCGTGATACTGCTGGTCCAGCCAGCGCAACAGCCGATGATAGCCAACCGGTGTCACGGCAGGAGCAATGCCGATGGCATCCAGCCCCTGTTCAACCGCAGCCGCACGGAGCCTGTCCGGAAGTGAATCACTGCTGTCCACCTGATCTCCCGTTCTGCCCGCAGCAATCTGCCGCTGACTGTCCGCTGCAGAAAACCTTCACCGCTGGCCCACGCTTTACTTGAGGACCGTACCCTGAAGTCGTTGCAGATGCTGAATTCCGACAGCCCGCACGGTGGCAGCTGACAGTCGCTGCAGCGGCGAATAGAGCGGATGTCGGCCCTCTCTGATCGGACTGTTACTGCGTGTGTTATAACAACAGATGAAAGCCCAGCGGGGATCAATGCTGCGGTTCTGATCAGATCGGTGCAGCAGATTCCCATGAAAAACCACTGCGTCACCCGGATCGAGCTGCACGTGAACAAGCTCCATCCGTTCACAAGCCGCCTGCACTCGCTCCGGATCGGCCCCCGTCTGATCCCCGCAACGTACGTGGTCCACACGCCCCATTCGCTGAGAACCCTTCAGGACCTGCAGACACCCGTTCTCCCTTGTCGCCCGGTCAACGGCGATCATGCAGCTGGCCATATCCGGAAACAGACAACCATTGCTGTACCAGTAGCCATAGTCCTGATGCCATGTCCAGGCACCGCCGATCAGGGGCTCCTTCAGAATCAGCTTATGATGATAGTGATACACTTCATCACCGAGCAGTTCTTCCATGAACTCCACAAGTGCCTGGCTGCGAACAATGGCAGACAGATAGTCGTCGTCCGCAAGACCATTCTCCACGACCAGATCGACTGCTCCACCCTCACCATCCGCGCGAGCCGACCGTGTCGCCGTGAGCAACGGGTCTCTGCGGGCAATCGCCTGCAACAACTCCGTCTCCTCGGCATCAAGCAACTGTCGGAGCACAACGAAACCATCATCCGCAAATCTGCTGGCAGCTTCCGTGCCACCCGGAGAACATTTCATGCAAGTGGCTCCCTGAGATACGCAATTGTCTCCCGCACATTCAGAGTTCCTTCGTAGATCGCACGGCCAGTGATTGCCCCGACCAGCTGCGGATGCTCGGCATGGATCCGATTCAGCGCCACGATGTCCTCAATCGATGTCACACCACCGGAAGCAATCACTGGCAGTCCCAGGTCTGCCAGATCGCGAAAGTCCTGCAGAGTCGCTTCATCGATCCCCTGCATCATGCCATCGTTGGCAATGTTGGTGTAGATCACCGCAGCCAGTGGAATCCCCACGAATCGCCGAGCAAGGTCCATCACGGATACGTCAGACACCTCCAGCCAGCCATCAGTAGCGATTCGTGAATCCCGCGCATCGAGCCCAAGAGCCAGTCGCTGCGGAAACCGTTGGCACATCTGAACAAACCAGTCCGGCTCACGCAACGCCTTTGTTCCGAGGATCACCCGATCCACACCAGCTTCTTCCAGCGTCTGCAGAATTGCCTGCTCGTCGCGAATGCCGCCACCAAGCTGACACGGAAGACCCGTTGCTTCCACAATTCTGCGAACGACATTCTGGTTGACCGGGTGCCCTGCCTTCGCACCATCAAGGTCAACCAGGTGCAGCCGCTCGGCCCCCTCATCCTGCCAGCGTCGAGCCATGTCCACGGGGTCGTCAGAGAAGACGGTACTGTCATCATAGTTTCCCTGACGCAGACGCACACAGCGTCCGTCCAGAAGATCAATCGCAGGCAGCAACTGGAGCATTTCGATTTCAATCTGTCCGCAGCGGACAGCAAAAGGCTGAATGGAAGGAGTCGACCGAACGAATCCAGTCGTTGCAGGAGCAAACACCCGATTGAGCAGATCCGATCGCGGCCGCTCGATCGCGTGCACCGGCAGATCACTCCGGCAGATCACTCCGGTTCCGGATGCCCCCGGGAGTATTCCGCAACGGAGATTAACGTGGAGCGATGTTCGGGTCGAGCATTCCTGCTCAGACAGCATGCGCTACCGGCTCGGACGCATCATAACCAGCAAGTCGACTGATGGGACCGAGCCTTCGCGTTGTCAGCAGAACCAGGAATGCGGGCACCATAATCGGCCGAATGATGAAGGTGTCCAGAATCACGCCGGTGGCCAGTGCCAGACCCAGCTGGTCCATGCCGACAAGACTGCCGGCCATCAGTGATGAGAAGGTTCCGGCCATGATGATGCCACAACTGGAGATAATGCTTCCTGTGCGTTCGAGGGCGATGGTGATGCCCTTCAATGCCCCATGCACCTGCTGTTCTTCCTCAATTCGTGCCATCAGGAAGATATTGTAATCCTCACCCACAGCAATCAGGATCGTGAACAGAAACATTGGCACCTTCCAGTCGAGACCTGCAAAACCTTCCGGGTTTGCAAGACGGAAGCACAGCCATGTGAACCCAAGTGTTGCAAAATAGCTGTAAAGCACAGTGAACATCAGGTACAGACAAATCCCAGGCCGCCGCAGCAGGGTTACCAGAATCAGGTAAACACCGATCATCACCAGCGCGTCGATGCGAATCTGATCCCGATCAGTAACGGACTTCAGGTCACTGATTTCTGACGTATTGCCGACAAACCAGAATTCCGCATCCTGCAGCGCATCCGGCAGAAGCGTCTGAATCTTCTGCTGCAGGCCACGAAATTCTGAAATACTGCTGCGTGCAAAAGGATCGTTTCGCGGGATCAGTTCCAGTCGAGTAATTGCAGGATTCACCGGGCTGACAAAGTGCTCCCGAGCGTGCAGTTTCATCGCCTGTCGCGCAGCAATTCCCATCCGCCCCATCGGCCGCTGCCCCTTCGGCTCAGACAGCGACCGCACCGAATCCAGCCCCAGCTCGTCCTTCTGAGCAACAAGTTGTTTCGTGAAGTCCTGAATTGCCCGGAACGAATCACCCTGAGCCGGAGAAAAATCCAGACCATCCACCTCCACCATCAACGTGATCGGTGAAACCTCCCCCGCCGGAAAATGCTTCTGAACGGCCGCCGCTCCATACACACTCGGCGATGTCTCCGGCAGTTCCGAAAGCAACCCGTAACTCAGATCACCAAAGAAGATGACACCCGTAACTGCAAATGGCAGCAGCAGCAGAATACTGCCGGCCCATGTGGCCCATGGACGGCGTTCAAGCAATGCACCCATCCGCGTCCAGCCCTGCGTGAGCAGATTCATGTTCTTGATGCGGGACAGCATGCTGCGTCCCTGAGGAAAACTCCTGGCAGGTCCTCCGGCTGACGCAGGGAACACCGGCCAGAATGCCCACTTCCCGCTGAGTCGCAGGATCGCAGGCGTCAACGTCAGGCTTGCTGCCAGACAAATTGCCAGCCCGAAAGTAATTGCCACTCCCGCCTGGCTGAACTTGCCAAACTCAGCAAAGTACATCATGCCAATGCCGCACATGACCGTCCCGGCGCTGGCAGTAAGTGCAGCACCGATTCGCTGCAATGTCCCGGAAATCGACTCTTCGATCGTCTGACCGCCATCAAGTTCCTCACGATAACGAGCGATGAGGAACAGGCAGTAATCAACCCCGGCTCCGTACACCAGAACGGTGACATAGGTCTCAATTCCGTTGAACAGACTGACCAGTCCGTACTGAGCGGCGATCGACAGCAGACTTCGGGAGACAGAAGTGGCTACCCCCACAGTGATCAGCGGGATGAGTGCCAGCATCGGAGCACGGTAAATTGTCACCAGCAGCGCGACCACCAGAATGACGGTCCAGTCCTCCGTCGACTTTGCACTCTTCCGCGACTCCGAGAGCATGTCTCGCCCGAACGTTGCACTGCCGCTGACGGCGATCTCAAGCCCGGCAGGCATGGAGTGTGATTCTTCTGAAGGAGCCCGCGACAGACGCTGCACGAATGCTTCAATCTCATCCACCACACCAACATTGGCCTGATCCAGAAACTCGGTGCTGAGCCAGAGCACAATGGAGGTTGCCTGGCGATCCTCGCTGATCAGCAACTCCCCGATCTTGCGATCCTCAAACCAGACGATCTCCTGAATGACCCCGCTCTGCTGCACCTCGGCTGCAGACTCGTCAGCTGGCTCCTCCCGCAACTCGTCCGGATGCCGTATCCCGGCAATGCGATGCAGTTCCGGAATCACCTGACGGGAAAGAAAATCGTAGTCAGACTGCAGCAGGCCTTCGGCATCAGCCGCATCACTTTCGCGGCGAGCAATCAGAGCCAGCGTGCTGCGTTTCTGGTCCTTCGGAAAAGCCTGATGAAAGGCATCATTCGCAAGTCGACTGGGGGAATCCTCTGGGAGGAAGGCAAACTCACCGTTCTCCACCACGTCATTCCACCGTGGAGCACTCAGCTTGCTGAC
>JALQUR010000275.1 GCA_023260695.1 Planctomycetaceae bacterium | reverse complement strand
GTGGTAAATTCGCGATTACCGCCGGGCTGTCTTTTTCTTGTGTTGCTCTGTCGCACCCTCGTGACAGCACTCGCACAGTCTGCCGACTGCACCTGCCGCGGACACCTGCTGTCGGCCGCGTGCAACTGCTGCGTGCAGCGGCTGTAGCCGTCGCTGAGCAGGCAGATCTCGGCGCATGCCCAGAATATTACCTTACGAAAGTCACCATTCTCCTGTGCACTGCAGGAAAAAGCTGAGTGTTCAGGGATTGGCTGCCCCGCAGCTTCCATTCCGGTCTGCCCTTGCGGATCATCACAAACGTAACGACAGCCTGTCCATGCGTCACAAAGCACTTTCCCCTGCAGTTCTGCCCGAGGAGATCTCCCGGATGTCCACTCGCCCCGTCCTCACAGATGAACAGGCTTCCGAGCCAGCTCGGCAACTCTTCGACGAGATCCGCAAAGTTCGTGAGACGGATTTCGTGAACAATTTCTGGAGATGTCTGGCAAATGACCCGGGGCAGGCGACCGAACTCTGGTCGCGTCTGCAGCAGGTCATGAAGCCCGGGGCACTTGATCCACTGGTCAAGGAACTGATTTACATCGCTGTCTCAACTGCCAATTCCTGCGGTTACTGCATTCACAGCCATACTGCAGCCGCCCGAGCAAAAGGCATGACCAGTGAACAGCACTCCGAACTGCTGGAAGTAATCGCCATGGCCAGCGCCACAAATGCTCTGGCAAATTCACTTCAGGTACCCGTCGATGACTGCTTCAATGCAGCTGACGCCGGCTGAACCACTTGAATCGATCTGACATTCTGTAGCCCCGGAAAGCTCGCGGGCGAAGCGCGGATCGTCCACCTGAAACAGCAAACGATGCGGGGGGCCACCGGCCCTGCTGCAGACCATCATGCACCGCGTCCGCTGCTGTGGTCGATGTCAGAAATCGTGACAGTTACGCCAGCAGCACTGCCGTTATGGTTCTGCGTATTTGTCGTACTTCCGGATACCGGTGAGCTTTGCTGAAGCTTATCTCGGAGGCGATTACTGAGGCTGCAGAATGCAGAGTCTGCATCCGCAGCAGCCTCCCGCAGAGGAAGTTGCAGTGGCCGTGGGGCATTTTGCCTTCTGCTTATCAATTGGCTGTGGGAGTACACAGCTGTGGGAGTACACATTCGGCCGTGCGAGTCAGCAATCGACCCTGCGAGTACGGCGTGTCAGAATTCAGGTCCGATCCCGCCGCAGTCGGGTGATGCAGTCGGACCGACAGACCTGCATCCATTCCCACGATTGCTTCTGTTTTCGGGCGGAGCACTCTATTCTGTCAGCAGCGGTACGAAGGACCCGCTCTGTTTTTTCACCACACGATGTGAAGATCACCTCAGGAGAAATGATCAAATGACACGGTATGTGATTCTGGCCTGCATCGCTGCGATCTGTCTGCCGGCTTCAGCGTCTGATCTGAAGCCAATGATGAACGTCAAATACGGTCCCCATGAACGCAATGTGCTCGATTTCTACCCGGCAGATTCCGAAGCACCAACGCCGGTCGTGCTCTACATTCACGGCGGTGGCTGGCGTGGCGGAGACAAGAAAACCAACCCTGCAGCCTATCTGAGCGCTGGAATCTCCGTTGTGGCGATCAACTATCGCTATGTGCAGAACGGAGTCGAGGAAAAGGTTGAGCCGCCTGTGAAGGCTCCGCTGCACGATGCCGCACGAGCTCTGCAATTCATTCGGTCAAAGGCCGCCGAATGGAATCTGGACAAGACGCGAATCGGCGCTACGGGTGGTTCTGCTGGTGCCTGCACCTCGCTGTGGCTGTCGTTCCACGATGACCTGGCGGATCCTGACAGCGATGATCCCATCGCTCGGGAGTCCACGCGGTTGTTCTGCGCAGCTGTCAACGGGGCTCAGGTTTCGCTCGATCCCCTGGAACTGCGGGAATGGATGCCGAACTACGGTTACGGTGCCCATGCGTTTGGTCTGAGCAACTTCGGCGAACTGTATGAAAAACGCGCCGAGGTGCTGCCATGGATTCAGGAATACTCTCCGAAAGCGCATGTGAGTGCAGACGATCCGCCGATTGCACTGTTCTACGGCGGTGAGGTGCCCGTCGTCGGCAGTTCCCCCAAGGATCCCACTCACTCCGGGATCATGGGTGTGAAGCTGGCAGAAACGCTGCAGGACACCGGGGTTGAGGTGCTGCTGGTGCATCCGGGGCAGAAAAGTGAGCAGTTTCCGAATGCCGCTGCCTGGCTGATCAGCAAGCTGAGCCTGAATTCGGGCGAATGAACCGCATGCGGTCGTGGGGCGGACAGTTCTCCGCCCCGATTGCATGGGGCGGGCAGTTCTCCGCCCCGATTTGCATGGGGCGGACTGATTTCCGCCCCATTTTGGCGGCGCGGAAAACAGTTCCTCCGCTGCTGACTGCTATTTCTGTGCAGTCATCTGACGCGTGGCAGGCAGTCGGTCTGCAAATTCCGCATCCGTCTTTTTCAGTTCTGCAATGGCCAGCGTTCGCAGTCGCTGCAGCCGCTGTTGCTGCTGAGGATCCACTGCCAGGTTGTTCAGCTCCTCGGGATCGGTCTCCAGATTGTACAGCTCTTCTGTTTCGCCCGGGATCATGTAGCGAATGTACTTGTACGGGCCGTCCCGGAGCAGCACATACCACGGAATGCCGCCCACAACATGCATCGCTTCCTCCTCCGGTCCGGGCAACGGCGTCGTATATTCACCGTAACTGCGTCCGGTATGAGTCATGATCATCGGGGAATTCCACTCCCTGGTTTCCGGATTCTCAATCAGCGGACGGATATCGCGACCGTGTGTCTTCCAGGGAATCTCAACACCGGTCAGGTGCGCAAAGTACTCAACCATGTCCGGAGCATTGACCGGGTGGCGGCACGTCTTGCCCTGCGGAATCATGCCCGGTCGCCAGAGAATCAGCGGGGAAGCAATCGCGGCGTCGTACGGAGCCACTTTCTGGTTCATTCCATGCTGCCCGAGGCTGTAGCCCTGATCAGCCGTGTAGACAATGATGGTGTTGTCCAGCTGACCGGATTCCTTCAGTGCCTGCACCAGCTGCCCGACTCCTTCGTCAATTGCCATGGCACATTCATTCATCTGCTGAACCCAGCTGTCCAGGCTCTGCCCCGCCGTATTGGTGTTGAAGTTGCTCTTCGTATCCACGTTGCGGCCACGCCGCACAGCAGTACCGTCAGGGCCGGGAACCCAGGAGTAGATCTCATTCAGATATGCAGGTTTGTCGGTCCACGGAGCAAAGATGTCTGCCGGGAGATCAACCTTGTTTCCGGCCAGTGATCCTTTGTGACGCGATGCGGGAGTGGTGGGGCCGTGAACGGCTCCGTAACACAGCCACAGATACCACGGTTTCTCCCTGTCGCGGTTTTCGCCATTGATGTAGTCGATGGCCCACTTCGTGTAGTTGTCCGTGGCGTAGCCGCCGGGTTCACGGTCCTCACCGTTGAACGTGACAATCTGGTTCTCAAAGTAATTGCCGGCATTCTCCGGGTGGCCCGGACGATTCCAGACAATCTGATGATCCCAGTCGCGTCCGTTTCCCGTGTCGACACCCGTGTGCCACTTGCCGATCTGTGCGGTGTGGTAACCGGCTCGACGCAGCTCCGCAGGCCAGAAGCGACACTTCTGTGGGTCATACTGACTGGCCGGATACTGTCCCTCCATCCGCATTGTGGGTATGGCGTGCTGCAGCTGACCGGTCAGAAAGCTTGCGCGTGAAGGCATACACCATGCGCCGTAGTAGGCACGCTCAAAGCGCAGTCCGTCCGCTGCCAGTGCGTCAATCTGTGGCGTGCTGACCCATTCCGGCGCTTCCGGATAACACGAAACAGTGCGGTAGTTCTGGTCGTCCGCATAGATGAACAGAATATTCGGACGATCGTCCGCACGCAGATGACTCAGTGCGGACATTGTGAAAACCAGGACAGCGGACAGCAGTGATCTCATGAATAGATTCCGTCAGTGAGGCAAGTGCGGCTGATCGTTCTGCAGTGAAGTTGGAATGAGGTGCAAACTTAATTCATCTGTCGGGCCGTTACACCGTGGTTACTGGTTCTCGGCGAAGGCCCCGGTCCTGCAGCAATGCGTAACAGTCAGGCAGGTCCATGTGCTGCAGAATATTCGGAACAAAAGTCGACAACGGCCACGTATAGGTCTCAGTGGTTGCGATCTGTCGGAAGGAATCCAGACTGTTGAACAGCCGCACGCTGGCCAGCGTGCCGTGCAGTACCGCAGCAAACGTGGCTGGAACAGATCCCCAGCCGTTGGCGATCAGATGAATCTCCGCATGCCCGTGACTGTGCAGCCACTGCAGCGTTGCCAGTACATCGCGAGTCTTCATGCCGGGATAGCAGTCACCCAGCATGACCCCATGAATGGCGTAAAAATAATCACAGCCGTAAGGCTGCAGAAAGCTGTCTCGCCCGCACGTGTTGGGACGTGATTCTCCGACTCCGCGAACATCGCAGGAATACCACACGGCATCCTCATGTTCCGCAAATGCCTGCTGCAGCCATTCTTCACGCAGTTCAGCGTCCGCGGAATGATGGGAGACGTAAAGCACCGCCGGTGCATTCGTCTGCGGCGGACGCGACTGCAGAGTCTCTGTGCCCATGCGATAAACAACCGGCCCGCAGTCATCCTCCGCCTCAAGAAAATAGGTGGAAACAGACTTCCGCCGATATGCGGTTTCGGTATGCGGACGAAGAATACGGTACGGCGGGACTGCCGGGGCTGCCGGCACTCGCAGCAGCTTCCGCAGGGCTGCCTGAACTGCCGCCGAATCCAGCGGTTCGCGACATCCCACCAGGGCCTCGGCCTTTTCAGCCGTGAGTTCCATCACCGTCCGCGAATCCATGGCTGCCACCTGCCCCGATTTCGCACATTGCAGCGTCTCGTCCGTTTCAATCGTCAGCTCTGGCTCAGCGGCGGGGACCGTCGATCCCACCGCGCGGTTGAACCACGCATACATGGCTTCCCGATTCTCCACGGAATAGCCGTGCTCCGTTGGTCCGGTGAACAGCGAGATATTGCTTTCCGCTCGCAGCAGCCGATACAGATGCTGCAGCCGACGATAGGCAGCCTCGCTGCCGCGGACGTCGAAGAAGTCCTTCTCCTTGGCCAGGATAATCACCGGACGTGGTGCCAGCGCAGCCAGAAAATCCTCGTGGTCCAGACCCAGGGCCAGTGCGTTCGGCGGGCACTGTTCCGTATCCGCCGGAAGCTCGTTGAGCAGGTTGTTACGGAAGGATGTGACAAAGCAACTGGGGGCTGCCATTGTCCAGCGGTTCTCCACTCCGGCCAGCCATGTCGTCATCGTGCCGCCGCCGGAATTCCCCGTCACACCAATCCGGGTGGGATCAACCTCGGGCAGTGTGAGCAGATAATCCAGTGCGCGGATGCCGTCCCACGCTCGCCACGTGCCCAGAAAGTCTCCTGTCAGAAACTGCTGATTGCCAGCCATCAGGTGCTCCCGCACACCAACGCCAACCGTGCTCTGCAGCTCTTCGTTTGTGTACTGCAGTCGTTCGCCCTGGCCGATCGGATCGTACAGCAGTACCACGTAGCCCTTGCGAGCGAGTCCCTGCGCAAAGGCCTGATAGGCCTCCGCGGCCTTGCCATTCGTGGAATGGCCGCAGGTACCCACGACACCCGGAAAGCGTCCGGCGGCTCTGGGAACGTACAGGTTTGCCGTTACCAGAAATCCGGGCCGCGATTCAAAGATCACGTTGCGAATCTGGTACATGTCGCGTTCCACGACGCTGGTCACCTGCGGGTTGAGTGGCGTGCGTTTTGGGAGCGGTCCGAAGCTGCTGCGAATTCGTGCCTGAACATCCAGCACGTATCGCTCCGCTTCACGACGTGTCCGCAGCGAAAGAATCCGTTGTTCGCGGGCATCCAGAATTCGCTCCACGCGATCCGACATGTATTCCTGCATCATTCGTGGAAAGCGATTGCTGCCGATCGTGTCGGCAGACAATGGCTGCGGTGCTGCTGATGCTGCCCGGCTGAGTTGTCCGGCGATGGTGCTGCCAAGCAGTGCTGCGGCTGAAGTGGAAGCGAACTGACGACGGGAAACTTCTGCGGAGGACATCGGGATCTCCGGAGTTAATGATGAGCGCTGGCTGCGGGACGCCCCGCAGAAACTGAGCACGTCAGATGCGACGGCGGCGTGACATCGCAGAGAAACTGTCAGCTGATTATGTCGTGTACCACCTTACCATGCACGTCCGTGAGGCGAAAATCCCGGCCCGACCAGCGGTAGGTCAGCTGTGTATGGTCGATGCCCATCAGGTGCAGCATCGTGGCGTGCAGATCGTGCACATGCACACGGTTCTGTACGGCATTCATGCCAAATTCATCCGACTCACCATACATCATTCCGCCGCGAATACCGCCACCGGCCAGCACGGTTGAGAACGCGGTGTGGTGATGATCCCGCCCGGCATTCTTCATGCTCTTGTTCTTGTCCAGCTGGGAATAGGGGGTGCGTCCGAACTCACCCGTCCACACCACCAGCGTATCTTCCAGCAGTCCACGCAGCTTCAGGTCATGCAGCAGCGCGGCTGTCGCCTTGTCGCTGTCTGCGCAGAGCTTTCGATGGCCGTCGTTATTGCTGGAGTGAGTGTCCCAGGGCTGCTTGCCGGTCTTTGTGACATAATAGACCTGTACGAAACGAACGCCCCGCTCGCACAGCCGACGGGCCAGCAGGCAGCTTTGTCCGAATGGCGTGCTGCCGTAACGATCCCGAGTCGCCTGGTCCTCACGGGAAATATCGAACGCCTCCGATGCTTCACCCTGCATCAGCCAGGCCATCTCCATCGCTCGAATCTGCTCCTCCAGGATCGCTTCCTGCTGCCGCTGCTGTGCATGCATCTGGTTCAGACGCAGCAACAGATCCAGCTGCGAACGCTGCTGTGACGGAGCCACAGTGCCGCTGCGAATGTTGGCGATGAGCTTCTCAACGTCGGTCTCATTGGTGTCGACCGAGACACCCTGGTGCTCACCGGGAAGAAAGGAACTGGACCACAACTGCGGACCGACCACCGGCCGACCTGGTGACAACGCCACGAACGATGGCAGATTCCGGTTCTCACTCCCCAGGCCGTATGACGCCCATGAACCCAGACAGGGACGAATCGGCTGCAGATTGCCGCAGTGCATCATCAGCAGTCCCGGTTCGTGATTGGGAACGTTGGTGTGCATGGAACGAATCACACACAGATCGTCGGCGTGCGCAGACATCTGTGGAAACAGCTCACTCATTACCACACCGCTCTCGCCATGCGGCGAAAACCGGAATGGTGATGGCATGAAGCCACTTCCCGATGATGGCTTGTAGAGCTTGCCCGAGGGCTGTTGTCCTTCGTACTTCGCCAGGTCCGGCTTGGGGTCAAAGGTGTCCACGTGCGATGGAGCGCCGTTCATGAACAGAAAGATGACCCGTTTGGCACGTGCGGGCAGATGGAACGGGCTGTCCAGTGCCGTAGTGTCGGCGTGCAGACGGCCAGTGTCTGCCATTGCTGCGGCCAATCCCGTCATTCCGACTGCGGAACCGCTGCGGAACAACATGGAGCGGCGCGTCTGCGGGTAATGTTCAATGTTCATGGATTCGCTCATTGATGCTCTTCCCGGGCCAGTGACGGAACAGCGTGCGTGGGCCAGCGCCGATCAGTCCAGAATCAGAAACTCATTCGCCGCCAGCAGTGCCTGCGCATAAAGTTCCCAGCCATTGTTTTCAACAAATTGCACTCCCAGAGACCGTTCCTCAGCGAGCGGCTGACGCAGGTAGACTCGTTGATAGGCCAGGTCGACCTGGTCAGGCAGCTCCGTTGTCTGTGTCCGGATCAGCTCCGCCAGTGCGGTTGCCTGGTGTTCCATGAACGGGTGGTTAAGCACAAACAGTTTCTGGAGTGGTGTGGTGGTTCGAATGCGGCTGGCCGCGTGAGCGTTGGGATCCGGCAGGTCGTACATCGCCAGGAGCGGATTCAGCTGAAACCGACTCCGCTCACTGTAAATGGTGCGACGGTCACCGTCCGGGGCATCCGGCTGTATCGACTTGCCACCGATTTCCGCCGCCAGACGACCGCTGACAGACAGCAGCGAATCCCGCCACTGCTCCACGGTCAGGCGTCGGCGGTTCATTCTCCAGAGCAGCAGATTGGCGGGGTCAGCTTCCATGGCAGCAGCCTGCAGATCGCTGGACTGCTGCCAGGTGCGTGTGGCGACGATTTCGCTGATGAGCCATTTGAGCGACCAGTTGTTCTGCATCAGGCGACTGGCGAGCTCATCCAGCAGCACCGGATGCGTCGGACGTTCGCCGAGTGCACCGAAGTTGCTTGGCGTTCCTGCCAGTCCACGACCAAACAATGCAGCCCAGACGCGATTGACGATCACTCGTGCTGCCAGAGGGTTGTCCGCTGAGATGATCTGCTCCGCCAGTTCCAGTCGGCCACTGCCCTGTGCAAACGGAACCGGTGGAGCGTCGCAGAGGATCTGCAGAAATCGACGAGGCACGATTTCTCCCGGATTCTCCACATTCCCCCGAATATACACGTTGACGTCACGCACCTTCTGATCGCGAATGATGTGCAGTGCTTCATCCGGATTGCTGGCATGCCCGTTTTTCTCTGCCTTCGTGTCCTCATTGAGCGGACGGTTCCACATCTCTGTGCTGGCGAAGACCCCCGCCAGAGCGTAGTAGTCCTCCGTGGGAATCGGATCGAATTTGTGATCATGGCAGCGAGCACAGGCGACCGTCAGCCCCAGCAGTCCGCGAGTGACCACGTCCACGCGATCTTCCCACTCGTCTGCCATGACATCCGGTGCGTTGCGGCGATAGTACTTCGGGCCAAGCCCAATGAACCCCAGTGCCACGTCGTCAGCCGGGTCGTCCGGTGTCACCATGTCGGCGGCCAGCTGCAGTCGCACGAACTGATCGTAGGGAAGATCAGTGTTGAACGCTGAAATCACCCAGTCGCGATAACGCCATGCATTCGGGAAGAACAACGCCTTGTCATTACCAACAATGTGTGCCTGGTCCTCCGCGTAGCGAGAGATATCCAGCCACATTGCCGCCCAGTGCTCTCCGAACTGCGGTGATGCCAGCAGGCTGGAGGTGAGTTCTGAGACGGCAGCATCAAGATTCTGTTCGGCCGCAGCCAGGAACGCCGCCGACTGCTCCGGTGCA
Source organism: Planctomycetaceae bacterium (assembly GCA_023260695.1). Taxonomy (GTDB): domain Bacteria; phylum Planctomycetota; class Planctomycetia; order Planctomycetales; family Planctomycetaceae; genus SXXK01. Next base: position 3,315 of record JALQUR010000275.1, on the reverse strand, counting down.
GGGGGCAGTCCCGTCAGGGTCAGGCAGAGTCGGCGGAGCAGAACCTGGGGAGTGGCAGGTGGATTGGGGGTGAGCTGATGTTCGTTCAGCCGGGTACGAACCTGCAGATCAATCACTGCGCCTGTTGCCAGTTCCGGATGTTCCTGCCGTGGCTTCTGAAATGCCCAGAACTGACGAGCAGCAGGCCAGTCGATCTGAACTACTTCCCGACTGGAAATCTTCATGGCGACAGTATCACGCGGGTCCGGAGCACCCATGCTGATCCACGTTTCAAAATCGGCGATCTGTGCCTTCGTGAGTGGACCGCTGGGCGGCATCTCCAGAGATTCGTAACGCAGTGCTTCCAGCAGCAGGCTGTCTTCGGGGCTGCCGGGCACGACAGCCGGTCCGGATTCACCACCCCGCTGCAGACCTTCGCGCGTGTCGACCGTCAGCCCGCCTTTGGCTTCATTAAATTCAGCCGCATGGCAGCGATAGCAATGTTCGGCCAGAACCGGTCGGATTCGCTTCTCGAAAAACTCAATGCCCTCGTCGGTCGCACGGGCCTGAATCGTCAGACACGACAGCGCCATGAGGCATCGCAGACCATGGAGACGAAGCATGCTGTGAAGGGTCCTGATACAGGTGGGGCAGGATGGGCGGGTGAGTTCTTCAACCCTGCAAAATACACGATTCGCGGAGCCATGTCGAATTCAATGTCTGTGGTCTGCCTGACCCACCGCATGACCTCGGCAGCAGTCCGGACTGCTGCACTCCAGAGTCCGGCGACCATAACCGCAGCAATGCACGCCCGCACGTTTCAGCAGCGGCTCCGGCGGAGCTCCTTATCGTGCACTTCTGCAACACGAAACATCACGATTCGCTCGACCAGCTCCAGAGGAAGTGGCTCAGCGATCGGGAACTGCACCGACCCTTTCCCCTTCTTGAAGGGAGCCAGCTCTTCGCGAAATTCCTCGATTCCACTGGGGGTCGGATAAAAGCCGATGTGTTTTTCAAAGCCGGCAAAATGCACGAGGTTTTCACTGAGTTCGAATGTCGGGATCCGATACTTGATTGATTCGGTGGCTCGTGGAGCAGCTTTGCGGATGCATTTCCGCATCCGCTGCAGCAGCTTCTGTACCGCCGGTGGGAACCCTGAAATGTACTCGTCAATGGTCGCAGGTGCGGACTGCTTTTCGGTCATCTGACTGGACTTCGAAGGAGAGTGACCCGTGCAGGGCGGGATTATCAGTAAGGCGGGATTGAGCAGCAGGCGGGAAGGAAACCGGATGATAGCGATGCAGCGTCAGGAGAGGGATTCTTCTGCGTCAGTTTCTCAGACGGAGCTCTCTGGAAGCGACAGATTGAGCAATGGCAGGGGATTTCGGGTGATCAGATGTTCAATTTGATCTGTGCACAGACGCGGCAGCCGCGTGCCTTCCAGCATGTCGTTCAGCGATCGCAGTCCCTGTACTGAGTCGTTGACTGTGGTGAAGGGATAATCCGTCCCAAAGAGAACTTTCTCCCAGACGCCGTATTCCTGCACCAGCATCAGCGAGTGATAGAGCTGGAATGGTCGATAGTGCAAGGCGGAGACATCGGCGTAGACGTGGGGATGCTTGCGAATGACCGCTACGCATTCCCCTTCAAATGGGTGCCCAAGGTGAGCCATGATGATCCTCTGGTCGGGATATCGAATCGCTACCGCGTCAAGATGTCTCGGCAGAGTCTGCTCCAGCGGTGCCTGAGCAATGAACGTGGTGCCAGTGTGCAGCAGGACCGGCAGTCCGTGATGACTGGTGTATTGCCAGAGCGGATCGAGCAGCGGATCATCCGGCCTGAACCCCGCGTACATGCTCATCAGCTTTACGCCCTGCAGTCCCAGTTCCTGATGTCCGTATTCCAGTTCCTGTTGCCAGCCGGGCTGAGTCGGATCGACGGAAAGGAAGCCGATCAGCTGCTGGGGATGCTGAGCCACGTAGGCGGCGATTTCGGTGTCGTCAACCCAGAGTCCGCTCAGCCGGGCCTTGCCACCGAACACAACTGTGATGACGTCAGCCGGTGCTGTCCGGCGGTATTCGTCGAAGCGAACGGTAAGGTCCACTTCCTGCCCGGCACGCGCGCGAGTGGCCTGCATGCGAAAGTCATCGTCAAAGTCCCGAGGGTACTCCCAGTAGTGACTGTGTACGTCGATGATCATCATGCAGTTCCTGCAAAGTGGCGGAAGGACACAGATTCAATGATCAGCCTGCGTTCGTTCGGCAATCTGCTGCAACTGCGCATGCAGCTGATTCAGTCCGTCTCGAACAAAGAGCAGATCACAGCCGGCAAAGATCAGAGCTGCACCCTGCTCTGCCAGCTGACGGGCATGATCGACTGAAACGCTGGTGGCAGCCAGGGCAATTCCGGCCGCGACAGCCGCATCGGCGACCTGCTGCTGCGCTGCTGTCACCAGCGGGTGGAAAATCTGACCGGGGACCCCCACCTGAATGGAATAGTCCCCTGGGCCCAGCATCAGAAAATCCACACCGGGGACGGCCGCGATCTCGGCAATCTGTTCGAGGGCCGTGGGATCTTCAATCTGCAGAATCAGAAACGTCTGCTGCTGTGCATGCTGCAGATACTTTGACAGCGTATGGCTGCCAAAGTCCGCATCCGCATTGCTCCCGTCACAGCCGCGGCGGCCGACAGGAGCAAACTTTGCCCACGCAACCGCCTGTCGGGCATCGTCAGCTGACTGACATCGCGGATACATGATTCCGGCAGCACCTGCTTCAAGCAGTCTGGCCATCCGCTGATATTCACCATTGCCAGGGCGAGCAATCACATCCGTACCGCCGGCTCGGGCGGCACGAATCAGCTCGGCGGCCTGAAACTCGCTGATCGGATGATGCTCCAGATCCAGCCAGATTCCGTCGAATCCTGTCTGCCCGATCATCTCAAAGACATCTGCGGAACGCAGGTGCAACGTCGTGGCGAATGCGGTGTGTCCCGTTCGAGTTTTCTGCAGAACGCGGCTGTTTCTCATTCAGAAATCCTGAGTTTCCAGGTCAGTGATGTCGGCCTCAGCGGAGCTTCTCTGCAGGCCCGGGAGAGCAACCAGCAGAGTCACTGCGGCCGCAGCCGGGGCAACCCACAAACTTGTCGCTGGGGAGAACGCCACACCCCAGCCGGCGATGCAACCGCAGATCATTGCCGTGATCATTGCTGTGGGGGCAACTGTCCAGGTTGTCACGGCCAGGCCCATGCAGATGAGCAGCGGGCCCAGAAAGACACCCAGCACCGCCTGAGCAACGTCGAAGATCTCACCCAGCTGAGCGACAAAACCAGCCAGAC
>JALQUR010000219.1 GCA_023260695.1 Planctomycetaceae bacterium | reverse complement strand
GGGATGGCATTGAATGCGATCGGGTGAGCAAACGCGGAATACTGATAGTCGCGACCGTCCAGAGCAGCTCGAGAACCCTGCATCAGGTCTGCCGTTCCCTGCAGCCCGGCACCGCTGGTGGCCTGGTAAGTTGTCACGATGACACGCTTCACTCGAGCTGCATCGTGCAGTGGCTTCAGGGCCAGCACCATCTGCGTGGTCGAACAGTTGGGACTCGCAATAATCCCTGTGGCTTCCAGCGCCGCCTGAGGATTGATTTCGGGAACCACCAGCGCCACGTCCGGCTTCATCCGCCAGTAGCCGGATTCATCAATCACCCGACAGCCGGCCGCAACAGCCGCAGGCAGATATTCGGCAGCAGTGTCGTCCGGCGTACTGGCAATTACCAGATCCACTCCGGCAAAACAGTCCTTTGTCAGCTCTTCAATGACCAGTTCCTGCCCCCGGAACTGCACCTTCTGACCAGCGCTGCGAGCTGATGCGAGGAGTCGAAAAGTCTCTGCTTCGAAACCACGTTCCTCCAGCAGCTGCAGAATGATTCTTCCGACAGCACCGGTAGCCCCCACAATTGCAACAGTCCCGAACACGGCTTTGATTCCTATTCTCGTTCTGATGTACAGATTCTGTCCCGGCGGTCCTGATGCTGAACTTCAGCCAGAGCTGGCCTGCTGAGTGACCACCGCGGTGACTGGCCCTGAACTGCGAAGGTACTCGCTTTGCACAGAAAAGCCAATTCGATACTCCGCAGTTCCTCAGCAACGAAAATCGCCTCCCGGTGCCGAAACGGTCCAATCGCAATTCCTCAATCCCCGGACAGTTGACCCTCGCCAATTGATCCGACTTCCCGTCTACGGGTAAACTGCCTGCACCAGCATTCTCTGCACCGGCACCCTCTGCACCGGCTCAGCGGGTGCTGCCCGGCCGGGTCGTCCGTCCCCATCTGATTCGCAGCCCCGTTGCATTCTCAGCACAGTTTCACGCACAGCACAGTTTCACGCACAGCACCGTTTCACGCACAGCACCGTTTTACCCTCAGCACTGTATTTCTGCCGCACCGTTGCTGCCGCAGGTCCTGTTCGCAACATTAATACCCTATGTCCCGGAATACCCGCTACCAGATCCCAGACCCTTCAGTTCGTCTGACCGACGAACTCATCATGCACCACATCCAGCCAGGCAGCCGGGTCATTGACCTCGGCTGCGGCGATGGACGCCTGCTTGCACGCCTGCATACAGAATTGAACTGCAGCGTGCTCGGAGTGGAAGTCGCACTCGACAATATTCTCGCGGTCATCAATCGCGGACTGCCGGTCATCGAAGCTGACCTTGATCGGGGACTGGTTGATGTCCCGGACAACAGTTTCGACTTCGCTGTACTCAGCCAGACCCTGCAACAGGTTCGTAATCCCGGCGAACTCCTGCTGGAAATGCTGCGTGTGGCAAAACGGGCACTGGTCGTTGTCCCTAATTTTGGTCACTGGCGGGTCCGACTGGAAGTGCTGCGTCGAGGGCGAACGCCTGTGACCGAGTCATTTCCGTTTGAGTGGCACGAATCGCCCAACGTCCACTTCATGTCCATGACCGACTTCCGGGACCTGATGCACCGCAAGGGCCTCAACATCGTCAAGGAGCGTCCGATTATTCGCGGACGTGCGGTCGCACAGCTCCGACTGGCCAATCTCCGCGCAGACAGCGCATTTTACCTGCTTGAAAAACAGCAGGCGGAATAACCAGGCTGACTCCGCCAGCAACCGCTTGACGCTCTCTCGCAAATGCGTCCCCCGGCCCAGCTCATCTTGACCCACTTTGCAATTCCTGCAAAGGTTCAAGCTGAGCTCGGTCTGTGATACCTGTCAGCATCAGCGCGCCGCAGAAGGATCTGTGGCCCCGATCCCATGCACGGATGTATTCCTCATCTCGCTGTATTCTTCAGCATTCTGTTTGGAATCGCTGCAGGGGCTGATGCGCAGGACGCTCGTGCGTTTGTCCCGAAAAATGCCCCTCGACTGCTGCTGCTCACTTCAGGAGAGCTGATTGATGGCGGGATTTCAGTCGGGCAGGGCGGTTACCAGGTGTCTTCCGAGAGCGGCAACCGATTCATTGAGTCCGCTCGAGTCAGTCTCACTGCCGAAACCAGAACAGATGCGTGGCAACAGCTGCGAAAATCGTTTTCGCGTCTGACCCCTGAAATCCATATGCAGCTGGCACATTGGTGTCTCCGCTATGAACTCCGGGATGAAGCGGAGCGAGAAGTGCTGGATGCGCTCCGGCTGGATCCGTGGCGACAGGAAGCCCGCACCCTGCTCAGTGAACTGACCAGCAACCGCCGCACTCCTCCGGACAAATCATCAGCTCCAGAACAACTGCAGATGCTTCCTCAGGGTGGCTCCATTCCAGCCCCGTCCCGTTCTCTGGGTGGGCTGCCGCGGTCCCTTGCCGTCACATTTGTCAGACATGTCCAGCCACTGGTTTCCAGCAAATGTGCCACTGTCGGCTGCCATGGACTGAGATCTGAGTCGGCATTTCAGCTGACCCCGGTCAGCCGCGGATCAACGCCACTGATTGCAGAACGCAATCTCGCTGCAGTGCTGAAACAGCTGAATCCAGGCGATCCACTGCAAAGCCCGCTGCTGCAGCGAGGCAGTCTGCTGCACGGCGGAATGACACAGCCGGTTTTCACAGGTCGCACAGGACAACGACAGCAGTCGCTGTTGCAGGACTGGCTGACCGACGTTGCCGCAGATTCCAGAAGCCAGCCAGCCCCGGAGTCTGACGCTCTGGTCCGCACGGCGGTTGCCACGGAAACAACCGGCAGAAACACCATCACGGCCGGTGGAATTCGGCAGGCGTCGGCAACGGCCACTGCTGCTGCACAACTGGACCGCCCGGATCGTCAGACCTCATTGCTCACAAACGCTGCTGATGCCGAACGAGACCGGCAGCTGATTCAGGAAGCTCTGGCCGACTCCGCAGATGACCCGTTTCACCCGGATATCTTCAATCGCCGCTACCACGGCGCAAATGCTCGACAATTGTCACGCCCGCTGCCGGATCCGGAATCTGCAGCAGGCGCCGGACCGCTCTTACCACAGCAGATCAACAGACCTGTCCCCGCTGATTTTCCTGCTGACTCACCGTGAATCAGGTGGAGTAACTTCCATGAAACTCAATAACTGCTGCTGCTCAGCATTCCTCTGCACCTTCCTCCTGACCGGTTGTCAGGTAATCAGCAGTCTTCCCACATTGAACTTCCTGTCCAGTCGTCAGAGCTACGAAAAGATGCAGGATCCGTTCATCGGACAGCAGGATTCCGGACGGCAGGATTCTCAAGCAGTCCGAGTTGTGGTCGGGGACCTGCAGCCAGACAACTCCGACACCTCCCTCCCGGGCCCACGTCCGATCGAGCGTGTCGCGTATGCAGAAACCACCGGCGTCCCCGCTTCCGGCATCGTTCGGGCGGTCTATTCGGATGATCCCGCAGACCCGAATATGCAGTCGGACAATGCTGCTCCCCAGGTCATCCGCTCCATCGAAGGACGAGGCATCTCGGCCTTCCTGCAGGGGCAGCCAGCACCAGCAGCAAACCGGGCTCCCGCTCTGGCTGATGCGGAGAGTTTCCAGGAGCTGCCGACTTCTGCTCTGAAACGCATGGAAACCCCGCTGGCTCGAAAAGGGCGTCTTTCCCCCGCTGCCGAAGCAGCTGCGATGGATTCTCGCGCTGCTGAAATCGACGACTTCCATCGGTTCCTGGATGAGGAGGCAGCTGCCGAACTCCCGCTGCCCTCAGATCAGACGCCGCCGCAGGAAACCGGTTTCAGTGATAATCCGTTCTCACAGCTTGATGGATTTCCTGCAGACCCGTCAGAAACGCAGCAAACTCACACCGCCCCGAGTTTTGATGCTCAGTTCGGAGCCGGCGCAGACTGGCGTCCCGCAGCAACTCGCCCGTAGCAGAGCAGCCCTGTTGCACCCCCAACCGGCACATTGCCTCGAAACACTCCGAATCGCTTGCATGATGCAGCCGTTGTGCTGATCATGCGCTGATCGTCGGTGCTGATCCACCGTACCTGTTCCGGATTATTCCAGCAGAAATGCAGCCGCTATGCGTCCAGTTCTCAAGGCCGGTATGATCGGCATGGGCATGATCTTCGATGAGACGTACCGCCCGTTCTTCGAATCCGTTGCCAGGAATGGACTCTTCGATCGCAGGTTCGGTGACCTTGATGTGCAGCTGACCGGTGCAGCAACGCGGACCGGACGGCGGGCTGAAGCCTACCAGCAGGCAGCAGCCGGCATTCTGCCTCCATTCACCAGTTATTCCGGTGCTGATGCTGCAGCACAGCTGATTGCAACCTCCCCGGATTTCGTCTGCATCGCAACCCCTGATAACCGACACTTTGAAGCAGCCCGAGATGCTCTGCAGGCCGGGATCCACGTGCTCATTGAAAAACCCTCCGTCCTGTCGCTGGCTGAGCTGGATGAGCTGACACAGCTTGCCGCACAAAAGAACGTCCTGGCACGAGTGGTCTACCACAAACTGCTTGACCCCGACCATAAGAAGCTCCGCACACTGGTCGTGGACGAAGTTCTGCAGCATGTCAACAACGGTTATTGCTCACTGCTGGAACCACGACAGATCTCCGGTCAGCAGTTCGCGGAATGGATTACCGGAAGAAACCCCGGCACCTACGTAGCAGTACACTACATCAAACTGATTGATTTCACGTTCGGCGGCCGTCTGAAGACAATTACCTGCACGGGACAGCGAGGGATCGTCGGACCTGCTGACGGCCCGACGTGGGACAGCTGCCAGCTGCGGCTGATCTACGAATATGACGATGGACGCGAGGCTGCCTTCGACCTGCACACGTCCTGGGTAACCCCGGATAACTTCCCCGGCTACGTGGAACAGGAGGTGCAGTTTCGATTCGACAATGGAATCTGGAATGGACATTCCCGACGCCGTGGCGTCGAACTCACGGTTGCCGGAAAGACCCCGCTGCAGCTCAAGAATACGATCAACAACCATTATAACGCGACCTGCGTCGAACCCTGGGGCGAACGAACTCAACGTGGCTACGGTGTGGAAGTGATTGACCGCTTTGCCCGGGAAGTTGCCATGGTGGAACACGGCGGTCCTGCAGAGGAACGAGCCGATCGCCTGCAGCAGGTACGCAGCCTCACATATTCCGATCTGTCGGCAGATCGTCAGGTTGTTGCCGCAGTGGAAGCGATGGAACTGATTCTTGCCGAACAGGCCGCGGGGCGTCCGGATCGAGTGGTTCGCTTTGACGGTCAGTCACTGCAGCTGATCTGAACCAGCCACGGCACCAGCGATATCCGTCAGCGGACAGCAGAATCAGTAACGGCGTCAGCGGCGCACGCATGCGTGTATCAGTCCAGTACACCAGGTGCAGCAGACAGAAAGCAACCACACAGAGCCAGCACCACCGCGGAATCTGCTCACGCCAGCGGCCGGAGCTGAGCTGCAGCAGCAGACCAGCCCAGAGCATCAGATACCAGGTTCCCGGAATGATGGCCGACCAGCCGTCAGAAGTCGCCGACGATAACGCCCAGAATCGCTGCATGCGGAGCAGACAGGCGGCACAGAAACTGCCCGGGTCGGACCGAATTGCCTCAACCGCCTGTCCGTAATACCAGTCATCCAGCGACACCTCATCACCCACATCGATTCCCGCCGCAGCCGCCTGCTCAAGACTGCGCTGCTGCCAGCTGTCCAGCGCCTGTCCGTCCCATGGCATGCCCCGACCACTGCGAATCACATCCCGATAGAAATCCGGGTTGTTCCCGAGCGCCAGCGTGTAGCCGCCGTGAGTCGTGGCGACGACCCAGCTGCCCAGCACGATTCGATTTCGCAGAATCCATGGCGTCACCACCAGCAGCAGGCCCGCCAGAAACCACGTCCAGGGTGACCGGCTGACAGGGACGGCCGGCGGCAACTGAACAGCCGCCATGGCCCTGTTTGTGGACCGTAACCGACCCGCTGTCTCCAGCAGCAGAATCAGCACCGCAGCAATCAGCATGACAGGCCGCAACAACACGCCAGCCCCAAAGACGAGACCGGCGAGCAGACCTGACCGCCACTGCACCGCAGCACGCTCATTGTCAGCCAGCAGCAGCAGCCCGTATGTCAGCAGGCCGGCGCAGACCGTTTCGGTCATGGGCTGCATCGAATAACGCAGCAGCAATGGATCCATCGCCACCGCAAGCCCGATCAGCACGGAACCACGGAGTCCAAAATTCATGCGGCCCGCCAGACGGACACCTGCCAGAACACACAGGAGTGACGCGAGCAACTGAGTCAGCAGCACGGCGGCGGCTGGAGACATCCCGAACGCCATGGGAAATGACAGGAACAACGGCAGAAGCGGAGGCCGAAAGGCGGTTGGACGCCCTGTCCAGGGACCAGAGAATCGCCCCGTCTGCAGCAGAGACTGTGCGTGCGCTACGTATCCATCCGCATCATCCGACAGCAACTGCGGCTGACTCCAGCACGCCAGCAAACGCAGACAACAGCCCCACAGCAGCAGCCCCCAGAGCAGTTTTCCTGGCATCGTTCCACTCATTACGCCACCGAATGCCATGCCAGAGAGTACATGCCGCCACCGTTTGTCAGCGGAATTGCCCACATCCTGACGAAACTCTTCCCTTCATCGTCACATTTCTGCCAGAATTTATCAGGAATTTCAGACGGTCGGCAACTATGACTCCGTGTGCTGGATTCTGACCACCGTCAACGCCGGCAGACTCCTGTGGATTGCCATCGCTATCATCCTGCAGACAAAAAACATCCGTGAAAATGACCGCCACACTCACACCTCAGGGATTGTACCTCAAACATGAGGGATGGTTGCGCACTGTCGTGCGCAGTCGACTGAGCGAACCAGAGGCGGTTGAAGATGTGATGCAGAATATCGCACTGGCGATTGTTCGTCAGCGGGATGTACTGTCGGAAGTGAATCGGATCGCCGCATGGCTGTACCAGATCGCCGTGCGGCAGGTGCTCATGTATCGCCGCACCACAGGACGGCGACGACACTTCCATGAACGACTCCGCAGTCAGGCAGGCGAAGACAGCACCTCTGAGACAACCAGTCCCCTGCAGATCCTGCTCGCGCAGGAACAACAGGGCAGGGTCCGTGATGCTCTCCAGCAACTGACCGAACTGGACCGACAGGTCCTGTTGCTCAAATATGCCGAAGGCTGGAGCTATCGGGATATGGCAGCCCACCTGGGGGTTACGGAACAAACCATCGAATATCGACTGATGAAGGCAAGACGCCAGCTCAGAAGCAACTTGAACAGTCTTGATGTGACAGGGGCTGCAGAATGACAATTTCTGATTACGACCAGCATCTGATTCAGAAGTGCGTGGACGCAGAGCTGACCAGTCAGGAACAGCTGCAGCTGATTGAACGTCTGCAGCATGTTGACAATGGCTGGAAACAGCTGGCCTGTGGTTTCCTTGAAGATCGCGCCCTGCGAGAAATGCTTGCAGATCCGGATCGGCTGCAGCTGGTGTCGCCCGCAGAAAATCTCGGAACCACCCGCAGAAGCACTGATGGAAACACTGTCAGACCGGCGCACACTGTGACGCAGCCCCGAACCAGCAAAGGTATTCCAACCTGGTGGTCGCATCCGTTGGTGACAGTGGGGCTCTGCATCGCCCTTGCATTTACAGGCGGGCAACTGATGTCCGGTAGCAATTCCGGAGATCACTGGTTCGATCTGCTTGGATCCCAGCCTGAACAGGCAGCCGATGACCTGCCGCGTGCTGTGACTGTCAACGTACCGGGAAGGGATCCGTTTACAGTGCCCATCGTCTCGCCGGAAGTACTCTCGACTCCAGTTTATGCAGATACGAATTCAGGCAGAAAAATGAAGTACATTGGCGTCAGGATGCCCGACGGCAGACTGGTGCTGGTCCCGGTTACTCCCTGAAATCCAGCCTGCTCCCTGAAACTCCGCTCCTGTTTTCCCTGTTCTGCCCTTTCTGCAGGAATCTCTGATGAATCATCCTCTTCGATCAGCAGCCAGCATCTTTACTGCAGCCACGCTGCTGCTTCCAGTCAGCCTTGCGGATGAGATCCGTGTAATCTCGCGTGCCGGGACTGACGAAACTGAACTGCGTCAGACGCAGACACAGTCACAGACAAAGAAAGCTGTTGTCATCAGGACAGATGAAGCCGGTGACGATCAACGAATCGAAATCGAAATTGAACGGAAGCAGCAGACCAGAAACGGTGAGCCGCAGGAATCAGGTGCAGCAAACATTCTGATCATTGGCCCCGAAGGAAAGCAGGAATTCAGTTTCCCGCTGGATACCGATAACGAAGATTCGTTCCAGGAACTCCGCAATCGACTCCTGCAACAGATACCTGAAGAGATGCAGGACCGGCCGGAAATCCGCTCCCTGCTGCAAAGCCTGCAGCGCGGTTTCGCTCCCGGAGCTGCCATTTCAGAGGAAGCTCCGGCGGAATCTCGCATGGCGCTGGGCATTCAGTGCGAGCCTCCGTCAGCTGCACTGCGAAAGCATTTGCGCCTGCGTGATGCCGGTGTCCTGATTACTGCTGTGGTCCCCGACTCGCCCGCAGCTGAGGCAGACCTTCAGCCCGATGATCTGCTGCTGCGAGTGGGCGACAACGTCGTCACTGATATGCAGACGCTGACAGAACTGATTGCCGCCTCGAATGGTGATGAAATTCAGCTCACTCTGCTCCGGGAAGGTGAAGAGCGGAAGATTGCGGCAACTCCACGCATGATGCAGTCACGCCGCCGTGTTGCTGTTGACGCCACCGCAGTCCCGCAGGCAATCCGGAACGGACTGCAGATTCTGCCCGGAATCCCTCGGCAGCTCGGTGGATCTGACATCATCGTGGAAGATGCCACCGGCTCAGGACGCATCAGCAGACGCATGCAGTTGCGAGTCCCTCCCGCAGCTGGCCAGCCAACGTCGCCTGAAAACAATGACCTGCAGCAGACCATGAAGCAACTGCAGCAGCAGATGCAGGAACTGCGAGCAGAACTGCGGCGCCTGCAGGCTGACCAGACGGAGACAAACGAACAGGAGTAACCCCTCTCCTGAACCAGCACCGCATCTCAGGAATCTGCCTGATCCGCTGCTTCCGAATGCTCAGATGCCACCGTGGGGTCTTCCTGCGGTGCATCTGATGCTTCGTCCGCTGGCTCAATGTCCTCGGCTTCCGCACCGGCCGCAGAAGAAATGGCCGCAGAAGAAATGGCCGACGCCGTCGGCTCAGGCATTCGCGATGCGCGTGGAGCTGCCACGTCTCCGTATTCTTCCAGCTTCTCAAGACTGAATCTCAGCATCGCCAGCAGCTGCGGCAGTTCGCGTTCAACACACTGGTGCAGCCGACCCGCTCTGCCGCGAAATTCACTCGCTTCGTGAGTCACCTCCTGCAGCCAGTGCTTCACCACGGGGACCTGCGATCGAGCGAACTCCAGAGCACGTTTCGCCTCATCATGCGCCTTGATCTCCTGCATGCACGATGGGCGAAAATCCCCCATTCTTCGCATCCGACACTGATGCAGCCGCACCCGAGCCTCTGAGACCTCCTGCTGGCAGCGTTCAATCTCGTGCTTCCAGAATCCCGGACGATCCTGCTCAAGCCAGTGCCCCAGCTGTCGCAACTGGCTGTCCAGGGTCATCAGACACAGTCGAGCTTCCTCCTGAAATTTCACGACCGCTGCGGCAAATGCACGGATCACGTCGGTCGATTTTACATCTGCGGAATCTGACATGTTGACACTCTCCGTTGCTGACAGCAGCCGGTCCCTGCTGCGGCCGGTACATTGAAAACTCGCCGCAGCGTTGTCCGATTGCACCACCATCACTGCTGCTGCAGATACTCCTCGATCAACTGAGCCTTCCTCAGCAGGAATGGTATGAATCGCTCATTTGACTCAATGAACCGCCCGAGCGATTTCATGTTCTCTGAGAATTCCTCCGAAAACCGCAGCTGTTCCGTATCACGCCAGCTCTGACCAAGTTCCTGCAGCTGCCCGGCAACCTGCATGGAACCATCGCCAAGCTCCTGATTGAATCGCCTCAGCAACTGTGCAAATCTTCTCAGTTCACTGGGGTCGACGATTGCCTGAGCCATGCTCTGCCTCCCTTGATTCAAAATTGCATGTGTCCGCCACGAGCGCCTCCTGCTGAAACCAGCTGCTCCCCTGACAAAACTACGGTAATCCCTATAACCCTTGCAACCGTTCCACCGGCGTCAGTCCGCTCAGTTTTCCGGATCACACTTGCTGGAAACGTAAACTCCGTCCACTTCACGTCAGATACTTTGTCTGACTGGAATAAACGGGGAAAACCGCGTCACCCCGTCGAAAGTCAGCCACAAATGTTGTCACAAGTCAAAACGGCAGATATACGTTGCCGATATCCCCTGTGACGCGTCAGGCCCTTTTACGTCAGGCAGGCATGGTGATGACCAAGAAGCAGTTCGTTTTGACATCGTTTACAGCAGCGATTCCCGCGTATCTGCTCGTGGCAGCGATGATCTCGTCTCTGTTTCAGAACGGCATGCTCACTGACGATGCTTCCGTTTCCACCGTCATGTGGGTCATCTTTACTGTGACCGGCATCGGAGTCATTCTGATTGGCTTCCTGCCGTTTGCTGTCATGCTGTTCCCCGGGCTGTACCCGACCAGCGGTGTGGCTGACAACAAGGCCCCCGCTGCACCACCAGCGCCAGAGAAACTCACGTCCGACGACGATGGCGATGACAGCTTCGAAGACGATTCGTTCGACGACGATGCCAGCACTGAAGACGAAGACGCAGGCGACTTTGATGACGACTTCGAGGACTTCGGTCTGGAAGAAGATGAATAATCCGTCAGCCGTCTGCGTTCTCCACTGACGCCCCGCTCAGTTCTTTTCTGCCCCAGGCTCACGCACACGCAGAATCCGGTTGTTTCCCATATCAACCACGTACAGCCAGCCCTTGTGCCATGTGACGCCGTGAGGATTCTTCAGGCGAATTGCCGCATCACCAAAGGCACGGCCCAGAACCGTACGCACGCTTTTTTCTGCCGGATCATAGACCCGAATCGCTCCGTTCTGATCATCTGCGATATAGACCTGCCCACGCGGGCCGATGCAGATGTGCTTCGGTGATCCGAATTCAGCCACGTCAGCCTGCCCGTCCGCAAATCCGCGCATGCCGGTTCCAGCCACGGTTCGAATCGTTCCGTCGGGCAGCACTGCGCGAAGTGCGTGTCCGCCACGCTCCAGTACATACAGAATTCCCTGAGCGTCCTCTGCCACAGCCCGTGGATCAACCAACGGAGCCTCTGTCGCCCGAGCACCGTCCGCTGGCACCCCGCGCTCGCCGTTGCCCGCCACCGTCCGCACTGTTCCGGTGCCAAGATTCACTTCCCGAATTCGCAGGTTCTTCAGATCCGCGATGTGCACACGATCTGCTTTCGGCGTCAGCGTAATACACATCACAAAATCGAATTTCGCCTGTGTCGCTGCGCCACCGTCACCCGAAAATCCGGCACTTCCCGTCCCCGCCAGCGTACTGATCAGACCACTTTTTGCGTCCACACGGCGAATCACATGATTCCAGCTGTCAGCAATCAGCAGATCATCGTTGGGCAGCACTGCACAGTTATGCATCCCGTTGAACCGAGCCTGCAGCAGCGGTCCTCCGTCCCCCACATAGGCTGCCTCCGTCGCACCTCCCGCCAGCGACAGACTGCCATCTGCCGACAGACGATGCACACGGCCGCCCTCCAGCTCCACAATCCACATCGTCTCGGAAGAATCAAAGGCGACCCCAAATGGCGAAATCAATGGTCCCTGATCCGGCTTCCATGAGCCGCCCTCGTTTTCCAGCAGACCGCCGATCACGACTTCCACATCCGCCGCCGAAATCAGCATCGGCTGCAGCAGCAATACTGCCGTCATCAGGATGAATCGCATTCCTGTTCTCTCCCGCAGGGTGTCTGAATTTTCGACTGAAGTCAGTTTGTCAGCGACTCCAGCTCTTCCCATCTTTCGAAGGCCGTTTCCAGATCCTCACTGACCTGTGTCAGTTCCGCAGTAACTGCAGTAATCCGTTCCGCACCGGACTGGTAAAACCCGGAGCCAGCCATCATGTTCTGCAGCTCCTGCTGCCGTGTTTCCAGTGCTGCAATCCGATCCGGCAGCTCCTCCAGTTCACGCTGATCACGATAACTGAGTCGAACTTTTTTCTGTACAGGTGCCGTGGCTGCAGGGGAGGGTACTGTGGTGTTCTGCGGTTTTGCTGCCGGCTTCGCTGCCATCGCCTCCTTCGCACGCTGCTGAAACACACGCTGCCAGTCGTCATAACCACCGTCGTACTCCGCCGCCGCTCCGTCACCCTCAAAGACAATCGTACTGGTGACCACATTATTCAGGAACGCACGGTCGTGGCTGACCAGAAACACGGTGCCCTGATACTGCGGCAGCACGTCCTCAAGCAGGTCCAGTGTTTCTGCGTCCAGATCATTCGTCGGCTCATCCAGAACCAGCACATTGGACGGCTTCGACATCATCTTCGCCAGCAGCAGACGGTTGCGTTCCCCGCCGCTCAGAAATCCGATTCGCGTGTGAGCCCGATCGGGGGAGAACAGAAAGTCCTGCAGGTAACCCATGACATGCCTGCGAACATCATTGATCAACAGAAAGTCGTTGCCGTCCGCGATACACTCACGGGCTGTCTGCGTCTCATCAAGCTGACTCCGCAGCTGGTCGAAGTAGGCCACCTGCAGGTTGGTTCCCAGACGCACTCGGCCTCCGTCAGGCTGAATTTCCCCAAGCAGGATGCGCAGCAGTGTTGATTTGCCGACTCCATTCGGCCCGATGATTCCTACTCGATCGCCACGCATCACCAGCGTCGAAAACTCTCTCAGAATCGTTCGCTCGCCGAACGCATGCGAAACACCTTCCAGTTCTGCAACCAGATTGCCGGAACGCTCCGCCTGCTGCAGCTGCATCCGCACAGAACCCATCTTCTGCCGTCGCTCCTGTCGTTTCTCACGCATCGCCTTCAGAGCTCGCACGCGACCTTCATTGCGAGTTCGTCGCGCCTTGATCCCCTTGCGGATCCAGACTTCTTCCTCGGAAAGCTTGCGGTCGAATTCGGCTTCCTGAGCAGCCTCTGCTTCCAGCATCGCATCCCGTCGCAGCAGGAATGTGCTGTAATCGCAGCTCCAGTCAAACATTCGCCCACGCTCAACCTCAATGATTCGCTGAGCCAGCTCCTGCAGAAAGACTCGATCGTGAGTAATGAATATCAGCGTCCCTTCAAATCGCTTGAGAAAATCCTGCAACCACAGAATCGACTCAATGTCCATATGGTTGGTCGGCTCATCCAGCAGCAGTACATCCGGCCTGCGAATCATCACCGCCGCCAGCAGCACACGTCGTTTCATCCCCGCCGACAGAGTGGCAAACTGCGCGTCCGCAGGAAGTGACATCTCCTCCAGCAGAGAATCCAGTTCATCCGCAGCCAGCCACCGCTCCGCATCCGCCAGTGTCGTACTGGCATTCTCGTAAGCTGCCGTCTCTGCTGCATCCAGCTGCTCCCCGGCAGCCATCCGGCGTCCCAGGTGCCGCCACGTTGCCACACATCCGGGCGGCAGATCAAATCCATCAGCCGCAACTTCAAAGACCGTGCGGTCGCCACCTTCGGGAACATCCTGCGTCAGCCGTGCCAGAACACTGTCCGCAGCGAGCTCAATCTCTCCGTCGTCCGGCCGGAGTTCTCCGGCGATGAGCTTCAGCAGCGTCGACTTGCCAGCTCCGTTGCGGCCCACCAGGCCAATCTTCTCGCCTCGCTCAATGCTCAGGGAGATTCCGTCCAGCAGCACCGGACTGGAATAAGTGAATGTCAGGTTTCTCAGACTGATCTGTGGCATTGGTGTTCAGATAACTTCGGGACGATGTTGCAGAGAATCCACACAAACAAAACTACCTGGCAGGCACTACGCATACTGCCGGCAGAAGGCACACAGCGGGACACCGGGCCAGACATGCTTTCGAATCTGCAGCAGAACCGGATCGCAGCCCGCTCACCGTGACCGAACGACCTGACTGCAATCCAGACCACGACAATGTCAAACGGGACAGTCAGCTGCCGACAAACGACAACCGACTGCCCCGATCAGTGCACTATTCGCTCAGCTGACTTGTGCTGTCAGGGAAGTGCCATGACTTCCACCTTGCGAATCTTTACCACACTGCCTGGATCGTGCTGCTGAAATGCAAAGTGACCTTCCTTGAAGGTCTTTGCGAAATCGAGGTACTCGTACAGTTCCTTGCCATTCACATGCACGCGAATGCGAGTCATCTCACGGCCACGCCAGATGTCGTCGCGAACTTCCAGCTCATAGGTGAACCATGTGTCCGGCTCAGCCAGTCGCTCGTAGACATGACACATCCCGTAAATGGAACCGGTTCGGATCGGGTCGGTGTGAGTACTGTCGATCTGCGCTTCATAACCATCCAGAAAACCTGGCTTGCGAGAAGTGCGGAAGTACAGACCACTGTTGCCACCGTCATTGATCATGATCTCTGCTCGGTAGCGGAAGTTCTTGTATGGACCAGTGGTGTTGACCAGCATCGAGGGAACTCCTGTTCCCTGAATCGCCCCGTCCTTTACCTCCCAGACACTCTTTTCATTCCCAACACGCTCCCAGCCTTCCAGAGTCTTGCCATCAAACAGGCTGACCCACTTTTCGTCGGCAGTTGCAGGAGAAAAACCTGCCAGCAACAGCAGCAGTCCGCTCAGAACCAGTCGTCGCATCGTCATCATCTTGTTCCCTTCAGAAAATGCAGGTTGCCCTGCAGTCAGGTGTCCATCAGGCTTATCAGGCTTATTCGGTGGCTAACGTCACAAAACTGTAGTGAGTACTGCAGCCAGTCAGCTTTCTGCCGCCGTATTGCACACGACAGCCAGTTTTTCGGTATCGTCAACTGCGGCAGCCCCATGGCTGACAGCCGCTGCTGTCTCTGCAGCAGCCAGAAGTCTAACGCTCTGCACGAGTTCCGAACAGCGACCACAGCCCGACAGGCATCTGATCAAAAAAACAGGAATTCCTCTTCCCCCCCGCAGACACCCGTTGGCCACTGGACGCAGACGCGTTTATCCCCCACAATTCCAGAACATTCGATTCTTCTGCAGTTTCACCGGACGATTCCGCCGGGATCTCCAGCTCAGAAGGTCGATAATACCTGGTAATACTTGTTGACAGGACTTCATGGACCAGCGGATTCACACCCCGCTGAACACCTGCCTTTTCCGGATTCCCACCTTTACCGCCGGAGTTCTCAGCATGCTTTCAATCTTTGGAAAGCCCACTCGCTACTGTGACGGAATTGCCCGCCGCGGCTTCCTGCGCATCGGTGGTTTCACGATGGGGTCTGTTGTTCCAGCAAGCCTGGCCGGTCTCATGCGTGCTCAGGCCGCCACACCAGGTCGCTCAGCTCTCGATCGCAAGGCGGTCATCAACATCTTCCTCGGTGGTGGTCCGCCACACCAGGACATGTGGGAAATCAAGACTGAAGCTCCGTCCGAAATCCGCGGAGAATTTCAGCCAATCAGCACTGCAGTACCAGGCATCCAGATCGGCGAATGCTTTCCGAAACTTGCTGCCATCATGGATCGACTGGTTGTCGTCCGATCGGTCGTTGGCTGCGATGGTGCCCATGACGCATTTCAGTGTCAGACCGGCTGGCGTCGTAATGATCTGAATTCCATCGGCGGGCGTCCGTCCATGGGATCCGTGCTTTCAAATCTGCGTGGACCGGTCGACCCGGGCATTCCACCAACAGTTGCACTGGCAGCAAGAACCAGCCACGTGCCGTGGTCCGAACCAGGCTCCCCCGGATTCCTGGGTTCTTCTCATCAGCCGTTCCGTCCCAATGGCAACGGGATGGATGACCTGACTCTGAACGGAATCACACTCGACCGACTTTCTGATCGTCGCACTCTGCTTGCCAGCCTTGACCAGCTCAAACGCACGACCGACGCCGGTGGCCAGCTCATCGGGGCTGACGCATTTACTGAAGCGGCCTTCGGAGTACTCACTTCCAGCCGTCTTGCTGAAGCACTCGATGTATCAAAGGAACCGGATGAAGTTCGAGCGCGTTATGGGACAGGACAGCCCTACAAGTATCAGTACGATGGTGCCCCGACCTGCAATGATCACCTGCTGCTCGCTCGACGCCTTGTCGAAGCCGGTGTCCGCTCCGTCACTCTGTCCTATGGTCGCTGGGACAGTCATGGACAGAACTTTGATCTCGTGCGTGATCACGGAGGCAAACTTGATCAGGCTCTCAGCGCCCTCGTGCTGGACCTCGAAGAACGAGGCATGCTCGATGATGTCACCATTCTCTGCTGGGGTGAATTCGGACGAACTCCCCGAGTCAATCAGAATGCCGGGCGGGACCACTGGCCTCAGGTCAGCTGCGCACTCATGGCCGGGGGCGGAATGCGAACCGGGCAGGCAATCGGCTCCACCAATCGACTTGGCGAATACGCGGTCGGTCGGCCTGTACATGTCCAGGAAATCATCGGCACCGCCTATCACAACCTTGGTATCGATGTCATGAATACCACGGTCGATGACCCGACCGGACGACCACAGTTCCTGGTGGATGTGCGTGAACCAATGAAGGAACTCATCTGATCAGCCTGAATGCTGCAACAGCATTCAGGCGCGTTCCTGCAGGTGCTTCCTTCAGCTGACTGCCTGGTTCAGGTGCAGCTCCTGCTGGTCCGCAGATCTGCTCAGAAACGATGCTCCCATCCGCTCACTGATGCTGCGATTGGTCGGCCTTCGGCATCCAGATACCGCAGTCCCGGTGCTCCTGTAAGTCGCCCGATCTCTGTCACAGGACAGGGCACATCTGCCCGCAGCAGCTGCGTCGCTGCTTCCTCCGAAACTGTCAGCAGCAGCTCGAAATCCTCACCGTCGCATAACGCTGCTCGCAGACGATCGTCGTCCGACAGCTGCTGTGGTACATCCGAGTGGATCGGGATGCTGGCACAGTACACCTCACCACCGCACTGGCTGGCTTCCAGAATGCGGGGCAGGTCAGTCGCCAGTCCATCCGACAGATCCATCATTGCGTGCACCGGATAATTCGCCAGCAGCCAGCGCGCAAATTCCAGTCTCGGTTCAAAACTCAGGTGACGACCGCTCGCCAGACTGCCCCCAAGTTGGCCGGTCACCAGCACTCGATCCCCCGCACGGCCATGCGACCGCAACGGAATCCGGTCTGTAAACGGGCGCCCCAGCAGACACACGTTGATCGCCAGCTGCCCGTCCCACACATTGGTGTCCCCACCGGCAATTGTGAATCCCCACTGCTCCGCACATTCCCTCATGCCCTGATACAACTGCCGCAGAAAACACTCGTGATTCAGAGCTGGCGGCAGCACGCGGGGCAGGGCGAGCGAAACAAACGCAGCAGTGGGCGCCGCCCCCATGGCCGCCAGATCACTCAGATTCACCGCCATCGCCTTCCGGCCAATCAGCTCTGCCGATGTTTCCTTCAGCACAAAATGCGTGCCGTCCAGAAGCAGATCCGTAACCACGACTTCTGCTCCGGCTGCTGACTCCAGAACTGCTCCGTCGTCACCGATTCCGGTTGTCACCGGTGACATGACGGGAAGGTCCCGCTGAAGCTGTCTGAGGAATTCAAGTTCGCCGTCCATTGCTGCTGCCTTCTCCCATGCTGCCTTTTCCCGTGCGACCTTTTCCCGTGCGGCCTTCCGGCCTGCCATCTTACTGGCTGCTGTCTTTCGCCCTGCCATCGTTCCCCTGCTGCAGATCCGGTTTGCTGGCTGCCACTGCATGATGCCCACCCGGACTCGCAGCTGCGGCAACCTGCGCAGCGTCCGCGAGCTCCTGAACCAGAATGCCGGCAGACACCCAAAACGCAGAGAACTCCCAAAACCATATCCGGCAGCATTCATTTCACTGGGCAAATCACACAGAATTTCCCCGGCAATTCCAGATTACCCGATGATTCCAGAGCCAACTTCCCACTGACCAGCACCCTGAAGCCATGCAAGTCCTTTTCACTGCCGAGCAGATTCAAGAGCGGATCACGGAACTTGGTGACCAGATCTCAGCCGACTATGCCGAGTCGCCGGTGACTATTATCGGCATCCTGTCCGGATGCCTGATGGTCATGGCGGATCTGCTTCGTCGTACCAATGTTCCCGTCCGCACCACGTTTATCTCTGCGTCCAGCTATGGTGGCACACGGACTTCGCCGGGCGAACTGACCATCAACGACAGCATGCTGGCTGACCTGCAGGGAAAGGATGTCCTGTTGCTGGACGATATCTATGACACCGGACAGACAATGCAGAAAATCGTCGCTCATCTGCAGCAATTCCAGCCTGCCTCCATCGCGACAGCTGTCCTGCTCTGGAAAACAGATCGAAACCTGACGGGAATGGATCCCGATTACTTTGGTTTCCGCATTCCCGACAAGTTCGTCGTTGGCTACGGACTGGACTACAACGAACGGTTTCGAGAACTGCCGTGGATCGGCATTCCCGACGACGACGACCTGAGGCAGGCCGCCAGTTAAGTCGCACCTGTTTCCCGCGTCAACGGCATCGCAACTGCGGGAACTGTCTGCTGATCGTGGTGGCACGCATGGATTACGGCGCAGCTGCCTCCAGACGCACCGGCACACCACGTTCCGCCATGTAGCGCTTTGTCTCTTCGATCGTGTACGTACCGTAGTGGAAGATACTGGCAGCCAGAGCAGCACTGGCATTGCCTGCGGTGACTGCTTCATAAAGATGCTGCGGCCCACCAGCGCCGCCACTGGCCACAACCGGTACCGAAACCGCATCCGCGACAGCACGCGTTATCTCAATGTCGTAGCCATCAGTCGTGCCGTCGGCATCCATGCACGTCAGCACGATCTCGCCCGCTCCCAGTCGCTCAACCTCCTGAGCCCACGCGACCGCCTCAAGGCCTGTGGGGAGCCGTCCGCCATTAATGTGCACGTCCCAGAATTCCCTGCCATCCCGCTGGATTCGCTTGGGGTCGATATTCACCACGATGCACTGACTGCCGAAACGCAGCGCTGCTTCACGAACAAATTCCGGATCCTTCACCGCAGCCGAATTGATGGACACCTTGTCGCAACCGGCATTGAGCAGCCTGCGAATGTCCTCCAGATTGCGAATACCGCCACCAACAGTGAGCGGCATGAAAATCACCTCGGAAGTTCGCGAAACCACATCCAGAATGATGTCCCGCTGTTCATGGCTGGCCGTAATGTCCAGAAACACCAGCTCATCAGCACCCTGCTGCTCATACCGCCGCGCCACTTCAACGGGATCCCCGGCATCACGCAGGTTCAGAAAATTGACACCCTTCACCACACGACCAGCGTGCACGTCAAGGCAGGGGATAATTCGTTTTGCCAGCATGATCTGAGAACCTGTTGTTTTCTGTGGGCCGACAGAGCCGACCGATTGCTTTCGTTTCCACGGCTTCTGAAAGCACACCCCGTGTTCGCCGTGAGCAGCACTGGCGACAACAATCCCGCCGGCTGCCATTCGAGAACAGAGAATTCACCGTCTGCATTCCACTTATTCGGCCGCAGCAGCCTGCAGAACAGATATGCTTTGCTGCACCAACCCCGGCCGGACCTGCTGCTGCAGCGGATCACTGCGAGTATCTCACAACAGGTCGCAGAGGGTTGCAATCCCGCCCGTCTCAGCTTTCCTGCTTTCGCGGAAACCAGCGACATTTTCGAATCGGAATCTCATGAATCTCTGCCACGAAATTCAGCAAAGCGTCCCGGTCAATCTGGAATCGCGAAGTTACCGAATTGACATCGGTCACGGAATTCTGGCATCAGCTGGTCCCATTTTTCGCAGCTGGGATGCGTTTGCGGATCAGCCGGAACTGCGTGTACTCATCGTCGCTGACCGTGTCCTCGAATCAACCCACCTGGCGACGCTGCAGGATTCCCTGTCGGCAGGCAGTTTCAGTGTCACCTCTCACCTGGTCAATTCCGGCGAAACCTCGAAGTGCTGGACCGAAGTCCAGGCCATCTGTGACAGACTTGTGGAAATGGCGGCAGATCGCCGGACGCTGGTAATCGCCCTCGGCGGCGGTGTCATCGGAGACCTCGCAGGTTTTGCAGCAGCAATCTACGCCCGCGGTCTGCGACTGATTCAGATCCCCACAACGCTGCTTTCCATGGTAGACAGCTCCGTCGGTGGCAAAACCGGGATTAATCACCCGCAGGGAAAGAACCTGATTGGAGCTTTCCATCAGCCGGCCGGCGTGCTCATCGATCAGTCCGTGCTGCAGACGCTTCCGGACAGAGAATATCGATCCGGCCTGGCGGAGGTCGTGAAGTACGGAGTCATCCTCGACGCAGATTTCTTCGCCCGGCTGGAAGCAAACCCACAGCTGCTTCTGCAACGTGATCCTGAACTGCTGGCAGAAGTCATCGCACGCAGCTGCAGCCTGAAAGCTCAGGTTGTGCAGGAAGATGAACGGGAAACCACCGGTCTGAGAGCAATCCTGAATTATGGTCATACGTTCGGACACGCTTTTGAAGCACTGGCCGGATATGGCCAGCTGCTGCACGGCGAAGCAGTGGCGATCGGGATGATCTGCGCCAGCCAGCTGGCTGAACGGCTGCAGCGAATTACATCACAGGACACAGCCCGCCAGCGCGAACTGCTGCAGGCACTGTCCCTGCCTGTAACAGTTCCAGACGCTCTCCGCAGTCAGCCACAGGCAATCCTCGATCGCATGCTGCTGGACAAAAAAACGGAAAACAGGGAACTCCGATTTGTTCTCCCCTCCAGAATCGGACATACCGAAGTTGTCACAGGGATTTCCGCAGAACAGGCGCTGCAGATCCTGACACTGCCCTGAACCGAACTGACACTGCCCTGAACCGAACTGAACTGAACCGGCTTACTCATCATCACTGTCACGCTGTCGGAAACGATCAAAAGCCACAGCCGCCACAGTCACCAGGCCCGTGATCAGAGACTTTGCGCCATCACCAGCCCCGGCATGTGACAATCCGGTCTGCAGTACGGCAATAATCAGTACGCCCAGAAACGTACGAAAAACTGAACCGCGGCCTCCGGACAGACTCGTCCCGCCAATCACCGCTGCAGCAATCGCCAGCAGTTCCACGCCCCGCGCTCCATCCGGATTGGCAGCACTCAGTCGCGCCGTCTCAATCACGCCCGCAACGGCCGCCAGCAGGCCGCTGATCATGAACACCGACACATACAACGGAGCTGTACGCACGCCACTCAGCTTCAGCGCCGTCGGATTCGCTCCCAGTGCCACGTAATGCCGGCCATGCACCGTGCGAACAAGCACATACTGTCCGGCCAGAATCGTCGTCATCGCCAGCAGAAATGCCACGGACACTCCCAGCCCCGGGATCGCCATGACCAGAGGATCCAGCCGACTGCCGATGAACTGCGTTCGTGATCCGGAAATCAACAGCGCAGAACCGCGGGCAGCCTGCATCATGCCCAGAGTCACAATGAATGATGGAATCCGCCCCAGCACACTCACAAGACCGTTGAGTGCACCCAGCAGAACTCCTGCACAGAGCACCGCCATGATGGCCAGCACAGCACACCAGTCCTGCCCCGCCAGCAGAAGCCCCAGCGCTGCCGACGTCAGCGTCATCAACCCGCCGACGGAAAGATCTATCCCGCCGACGATGAGCACAAATGTCATGCCGACAGCCACAAACGTTACTTCCGGGATCTGATTGAGCACCGCCTGCAGCGTGGCCGCCGTGGCAAATCGATCCAGCGTCAGAGAGAATCCGGCAATCAGCATCGCCAGCACGACCAGCAACATGCCGGGACCACTGGTCAGACGCTGCAGCGTTGATTTCATGCGGACGCCTTTCCTGCAGACTCACAGATCAGCCGAAACCCGTTCTGCGCGAAGGAACTTATTCAGCCAGCTGCTGCTCCGCCCATACGGTAAGCGCCTGCTGACAGCGAAGCATCGCCTCGTCACCCACCCGTCGAGCCTGAGCGACGTCGCCGTTCTCAGCGTCCGACTGACAGAAAAAGTAGAACTTGATCTTGGGCTCAGTCCCCGACGGTCGCGTCGCAATCTGCAGACGCACTGCTGACGACGGGTCGGAACGGAAAATGAGCAGATCGCCTTTCGGCTGAGCAATCTCTGTTACCTGCCCACTGCCATCCAGGGCAGTGCGGCGACCGTCGCGGTAATCCGCCACTTCCAGCAGTCGAATTCCCGCCAGCTCCCGCGGAGGCTGCTCCCGTAATGTTGCCATCAGTCGATCGATCCGCCCCTTGCCAGTGGGACCTTCACAGTAAATCGACTTCTGTCCCTCGCAGTGATAACCACATCGCTCATGCAGATCATCAAGAGCATCCAGCAGAGTGCGTCCCTGCTCCTTCAGCAGTGCCGCCAGTTCGAGGAGATACAGTGCACACACCGACGCGTCCTTGTCCCGGCAGTAGTCTCCCGCCAGAAAACCAATCGACTCCTCAGTGCCAAAGACAAAGTGCTCCGTCCCCTGTTCTTCCATCGTCTGAGCTATGTACTTGAACCCAACCAGCAGTTCGTGGAAACAACGCGCTCCGTGCCGTTCCGCAACAGCTCGCGTCAGTGGAGTCGTCACCAGAGTTTCCACAACGTAATCCTGCGGGGAAAACCGGCCCGTTTCCTTGCGGCGACGAAACAGATAGTCCGTAATCAGGGCCCCGACCTGATTTCCGCTCAGAGAATGAAAACTGCCATCGGCAGCACGCACCTGCACACCCAGGCGATCCGCATCAGGATCCGAAGCCAGAATCAGTTCCGCCGCATGACCTGTTGACGTCACCCAGTCAATAACCGGGTCAAACACCGCCAGGTTTTCCGGATTCGGCAGGTGCCCGGGGACATTCGGAAAATCACCGTCCGCACTCCGATGCGGTGCAAAGATCTCCACGTCGGCAAATCCGGCGGCCTGAATCACTGCATAAACCGATGTCTCTCCCACGCCGTGCAGCGGAGTAAACACAGCGGAAATCTTTCGTGCCGGGGCTTCACTCAGAGACACGACATGCTGCGTGTACTTCGTGTCCAGCGATGCATCAGGAAAGGCGATGCGCCCATCCTGCAGACATTCCTCCAGATCAGCGGAGGGAATCTCTTCAGCCTGCTCGACAAACCCGATGATCCCCTTGTCATGCGGAGGAATGACCTGACCGCCGTTGGACCAGTACGCCTTGAATCCATTGTCAGCCGGAGGATTGTGCGACGCAGAGATCATCACACCAATGTCACACTTCAGTTCCCGCACCGCAAATGAAAGCAGCGGGGTGGCACGATGTGAAGGAAACAACCACACCTTCAGCCCGTGAGCAGCAAAAGTCGTTGCCGCAATCCTCGCAAACTCCGGAGAATTATTCCGCGTATCGTGAGCAATCACGACGCTGCCACCACTCGCAACGCCACTCGCTCGCAGATAACAGGCCATCCCATGCGCTGACTCGGCAATCGTCCGATCATTGATCGTCGCCGGTCCCATCTCCCCCATCGGACCGCGTCGCCCACCGGTTCCAAATGGAATTGCAGTCCAGAACATTCCGTCCAGTGCCGCCCAGTCTGCCTGCCTGATCAACTGCTGCAGACGTTCGCGATATCCGGCCACCGCATCACGCTGCAGCCATGCCTTCAGATTGGCCGCAGAATCCCCAGTGAGCTGCCCCGCACGATCGGCGGCGTCAATTGCTTCCAGCAAATCCTGTGACACGTCTGCAGACCTCTCTTTTGCTTGTTCCAGTTTGTCCCGCCGACCTTACTCCAATGTGCCGCCGACCTCGCTCAGGCGCGCTGCTGAGAATATCACAGGCGTCAGACCCGCAGAGCAGTACATTTCGCGATTCTTCATTCATCCCGGAACCTGGAGAACCAGCTCGCTGATTCGCCGCTGTTCTGTACCGGAACCTCGCTCGCTACATTGCAGGCTGGCCATCCCGCACCACATCTCAGAATTGCCCGCAGATCCCGCTTCTGACCTCGGATTACCCCTTCATGGACAACCAGCAGATCGCCAGAGAATGTCTCGATCGCTACTTTGGGTTCCCGGACTTTCGAGGATGCCAGTGGCCCGTCATTCAACGCACGCTGCAGGGACAGCACAGCATGCTGATCATGCCCACGGGCGGCGGAAAATCGCTCTGCTTTCAGATCCCCGCTCTCACCCTCGCTGCACAACATCCTGAGCGGCAGCCACTGACCCTGGTGCTGTCACCGCTGATTGCCCTCATGAAGGACCAGGTCGACGGTCTCCGTAAACGAAAAATCCATGCCACATTCATTAACTCATCGCTGACGCGAGCAGAACGGGAAAAACGCTGTCGCCAGCTTGCCGAGGGCAGGTTCAGCCTGCTGTACGTGACCCCGGAACGATTCCGTAAACCCGAATTCCGGCAACTGATCAGCAGCAGAAACATTGTGCTGCTGGCAGTTGATGAAGCGCACTGCATCAGCGAATGGGGACACGACTTCCGACCGGACTACTCCCGGCTGGGCGAAATTCGCCAGCTCCTTGGCAACCCAGTCACCATTGCTCTCACTGCCACTGCCACTCCCGATGTGCAGGCCGATATCATTCGGCAGCTGAATCTGCAGCCCGATGAAGTCAGAACATTCCACGAAGGCATTGATCGCCCCAATCTGCAGCTCAGCGTGGAACACGTCTGGGATGCTGATGAAAAGCAGCAGGCCATGGAAAGGATTATTCAAAACTGGCTGAGCCAGCCCGCAGGCTGCGGGATCGTCTACTTCACACTCATCCGCACTCTGGCAGAATTCAGTGAGCGACTGCAGAAGAGCGGCCTGGCACATGTCTGCTATCACGGAGATCTCGAGCGACACGTGCGTCGAGCAGTTCAGGATCAGTTCATGCAGGGTGAAGCACGCCTTGTCCTTGCCACCAACGCATTCGGTATGGGTGTCGACCGCGAAAACATCCGTTTCGTCGTGCACGCCGATGTCCCGGGATCG
>JALQUR010000189.1 GCA_023260695.1 Planctomycetaceae bacterium | reverse complement strand
ATGACATTCTGGATTCGTTACGAACTCATGCATCACAGGTGCGGCAGTTCCCGGAGCTGCACGAGGATCTGCGGCAGTTCTGCATGCTGCTTGCTGAACAGACGATCGGAGTGGAACAGCAGTACGTGGAGTACAAGACGGAACGCGGGCTGGTGGATTACACCGATCTGGAGACGTTGCTGCTGGACCTGCTGCATCATCCGGAGCTGGCTGCTCGTCTGCAGCAGGATTTTCAGCTGGTACTGGTGGATGAATTTCAGGATACCAATCCGCTGCAGCTGGGGATTTTTCAGCGGCTGCGTGAACTGAGTGAACGAAATCGCTGGGTGGGGGATCCGAAGCAGGCGATTTATGGATTTCGTGATACCGATCCGGAGCTTGTGGATGGTATCTGGAACAGTATTCCTCAGAGCAACCGCCATACGCTTGGAAGGAACTTCCGCAGTCAGCGTGGGCTGGTGCAGCTCACGGGCGCCCTGTTTGCACCGATCTTTGGCGAGGAGGCGAATCAGACGCCACAGAAACCTGCGGCAGAACGGGGAGTGGAACGCTGGCTGTTCAGTTCAAAGAATCAGCCGGGTGACAGTCTGTCTCTCGCTTGCGGAGTGGCTCAGCTGCATCGAGAGGGGATTCGGTTTGGTGACATTCTGATCCTTGAGCGGACCAATCGGCAGCTGCAGGACACTGTCAGTGCGCTGGAGTCGCTCGGAATACCCTGTCTGCTGGAATCCCCCGGATTGCTGCAGACCCGAGAAGCGGCGGTTATTCTCGCCGGACTCAGACTGGTCGCGGATCGGTCCGATTCGCTGGCGGCTGCCACGGTGCTGCATCTGCAGAGCGATCCGGATGAGGCGACGCCGGAGTGGATCAGCGAGCGGATTCGGGATGTGCAGCAGCAGGAGGATGCAAAGGCGGCCGCAGCCGCAGGAGAACGGCCGGATTTTCGAATGCCGTGGCAGGACGATCCTCGGTTTGCAGCGCTGGAAGCAGTCGATTGTTCATTGCTTTCGCCGACGGCGGTGGTGCGGCAGGTTGTGGAGGCACTTGATCTGCCAGCTCTGATCCATCAGTGGGGGGCAGTAGCTCGACGCGCCTCTGGTATTGATTCCCTGCTCCAGCATGCGAATGAGTATGAACAGCAGATGCTCAGCGACGGTCAGGCGGCGACGTTGAGTGGTTTGATTCTGTATCTGGAACAGCTGGCTGAAGCCGGAGAAGACCTGCGGTATCCTCCGCTGGGACACAATGCCGTGACGCTGATGACGTATCACGGTGCGAAGGGACTGGAATGGCCGGTGGTCATTCTGAGCGGGCTCAATTCTGATCGGGATGCTGATGTCTGGAAGCCGATCGTGAGTGGTGGTGGAACGGCTGAAGGATCGCCGCTGCAGGGAAGAATCCTGCGCAGCTGGACGTGGCCGTTTGGAAGAACTGACGGACCGTTTGGATCGCAGCGGACCGGAAGTGAACTGGAAACCGATGCACTCGCATCACCGGAAGGTCAGCATCAGACACAGCGGCAGGAGGAAGAAAATCTGCGGCTGTTGTACGTAGGCGCCACACGTGCAAAACACAAACTGGTCTTTGCGCATCGCGAGGGGAAGTATGCGTGGCTGGAGAAGCTGCATACGATTGATGAGGTACTGAACCCGAATCTCAGCGAGGGCGAACATCCGCTGGCAGCGATCGAAACGTCCTATGTGATTCGACACCTGAAGGCAGAGATGGCTGATGATTGTCGTATCGCTGAAGAAGTCGCCGCAAAATGGATTGCAGCTGGTCGCCCGGCGCAGCGAACGGTGACACAGCGTCGATTTCATTCACCCAGCGATGTGCATGAGGCCGCCGGGCACGCCGTTTTTCACCTTGAAGAGCTGCCGGGGCATTGTATTCCTGTCGCATGGCCAGCGAATGAACAGTTGTCTGCGTTCGGAGATGCTGTTCACAGCTACATGGCGGCGATTCCTTCACTGCGCGAGTGTGACGACGAGCGGCGTGCGCAGATCGCGGAATCCTGCCTGTCTGCATATGACATGACCGGCTGCCTTTCGCCGCCGCTTCTTGTCGCTGCCGGGGCCCGATTTGAAGAGTGGGTGCGGGAGAAATTTCCAGGAGCAACATGGCACACGGAGATGGCGGCTGCGGCACCGCGTGCAGCGGGCGGACACTGGAATGGGATTCTGGATCTGCTGCTGGAGTTGCCTGATGGACGCGTCGTGATCATCGACCACAAAAGTGCTCCGATCAGCCGGGATGCATGCGCAGCGAAGGCGGCCACATTTACGGATCAGCTTGCTGCTTATCGTGAGATCGTCACCGCCCATGGGCTTGAAGTGGATTCGCTCTGGATCCATTTTCCGGTGCCGGGTGTGTTGGCGCGATCTGCGAACTGAATCAGTGTCAGAACGTGGCCGAGGTCGGCTGGGGCAGGATACGTTCAGGTATTGCAGGCTGGTTAAAAGACATGCTGCACCCGAAGGGGAGTGCTGTGTTTTCTGAATTGCGTCAAACCGCAGCAGGCGGCACATTTCGCGGAATTAAGCTCCGTGTTCCGGAACTGGTTTCTTTTCCGTCCAGTAACAGTCCCGGTGTGAATCAACGATTCA
>JALQUR010000130.1 GCA_023260695.1 Planctomycetaceae bacterium | reverse complement strand
TGAACTCCGAGAGCTGATGTCTGCGTCCCTGCAGATCCGTAAATCCAACATCCTGCACCAGCCGCCCAACTCCATGCTCCGACGCCGAAACAGGCTCTGCCGATCGTCCGGGATCAGCAGCAGGCTGCCGCAACGCCGACTGTACCGCGGCGACCCGCTGATTCCGCGGACTGCCATCGCGATTGAGAATCCCTTTTTGCACCGCCGCGACTGCTTCCGCGCGAGTAACCACGCCGTCGCCATCAGCATCGATCTGCTGAAACGGGACACCTGCAGCTGCTTCATCAGGAGTAATGCGGCCGTCCCCGTTCCGGTCTGCCCGATCAAAGGCATCCTCTGCCGCAAGACTTCCCGCAATCAGCAGCACAGTCATGCACAGTGCGACACCGCACAGTACCACGGGAACAAACGGAAGTTTCTGCTTCAGCTGTGCAGTCATCTTTTTGTCTCAGTTATCGTTTGTCTCAGGTATCGTCTGTTTCAGGCATCCATTGGCATCTGCCATTGCCGTCAGCGGTAATCGTCAACAGTAATCGTCAGCGATGCTGACGATGATTATTACCTGAGACCGGCAGCAGGTCACACATTCACCACTCGTCACACGATCAATTTAATCGACACCAGGCGGCTGGACAGCCATGCACCACTGCCGCCGAGTGCGAACACAATCTTCAGATCGGTTCGCAACACTCGTCCCCATAAACACGGTTTGCTGCTGCAGATTCCGAAGACTCTGCAACTTTGAACCGATTCCGGAAGAACAGACGAAATCCGGGCATCCAGACCCGCAGCCTGAACACCAGCGAGTCGCTGACCAGATCACTAACGCACACGCAATTCGACTTGCAGCAACTCTCAGAAAAGCAGCCCATTTTGCCACAAAACCGTCACAGGAAACTTAAAAAAAACTACACGTATTTCCCTCTGCCATGATTATCGGGCGCTTGTGGAACAGCAATGCGTTTGGCTATCCTCATAGCCTTGAAGGATCAAACTTTTTTTCACAAATGAAAATCGCTGACATTGGCTGCTCTGCTGACGGCAGTGTTCGTCAGTCAGAAGGTGATTCCTGACTCGTCTGGAACTTGCGACGATCACGTCTCACTGGCCTCACCATAAAACAAGTCCCGCCCGAAACGCTGCTGTCAGACGGCTGTTCAGGCGTCATAATATCGCATCAGTCCGATCTCCCGATCGGACCGGGCTCTGACAGGACCTACCACGATGACCACGGATCCAGAAAACGCAGAGTCTTCAGTGCCACCGGCAGCTGCAGAACCCACCGAATCCGCTCCCCCGATTCAGCCTGAAACAGCAGCAACTGCTCAGACACCTCCGGAAGCAACGTCACCAGTCGCATCTCCGGAACCCACCGCAGAGTCCGAGTCGGTGGCTGAGTCGACAGCTGAACCTGCAGCCACAACTGAACCTGCAACCACAGCAGCACCCGCAGCACCGCAGGCCGTTGCAGAATCGGCCACCCAGGAAGCTCAGCCGGCTCCGTCGGAAGGTTCCGGTGCCCGGATCCGTGAGCAGATGACTGCAGCAACCGATGCACTGCCGCAGCCGGAAACCACATCGCGTGCTGAAGGCTCCTCAGCCGTGGTTCAGATTCCCGTTGCAGATGATCTGGACGCCAGTCTGGAAGCTGAAATTGCTGCCGCTCAGGCTGGCGACGTTTCTGCCCCTGCGGCAACACCAGTGTCAGCACCGGCAGAAGGTGAAGCTGCTGAGGACTCCGATGGACTTTCGGTCGGTTCAAAGATCAAAGGTGTCGTGAACACGATTCACGGCGGAGATGTCTTTATTGAAGCCGGCCTGAGACAGACAGTCGCAGTGCAGTCCACGCAGTTTCCGGAAGGCAAATTGCCCGCAATCGGTGACACCCTGGAAATCGTCATCGATTCGGTTGACGGACATGGACTGATTCGTGGCCGCATTCCTCGCGCGCGGCATCGTGCCGGCGGAAACTGGGACGGCCTTGCCGTCGGACAGGTCATCGACTGCCATGTGACGGCCGTCAACAAGGGCGGTCTGCAGGTCTCCGTGGGCAATCTTCGTGCATTCATGCCTGCCAGCCAGGTTGAGCTGGGCTTCGCTGGTGACCTTGAACAGTACGTTGGACAGAAACTCACTGCCCAGATCACCGAAGTCAATCCGCGCAAACGAAACCTTGTGGTCAGCCGTCGAATTCTGCTGCAGGCAGAACGCTCTGACGGAGAACAGTCCTTCTGGCAGAATGTTGAAGTCGGCCAGGAATTCACCGGTGTCGTCAAGACACTCAAGGACTACGGTGCCTTCGTCAACATTGGCGCCGTCGACGGATTTCTGCACATCGGCGAAATCAGCTGGGCACGAATCAACCATCCCCGCGATGTGCTCAGCGAAGGTCAGGAAATCCAGGTCAAAGTGCTCAAGCTGGATCAGGACAAGAAACGGGTCAGCCTCGGCATGAAACAGATGGGCAGCAACCCATGGGCTGATGCCGAACGCCGCTATGCAGCACAAAGTATCGTGCAGGGTCGAGTGACTCGCATCACTGACTTTGGTGCGTTTGTGGAACTTGAACCGGGACTCGAAGGCATGGTTCATATCAGTGAACTGGCCTGGCGTCGGGTTGGCAGTGTCGGAGAAGTACTCACCGCCGGAGAAACTCGCGACTTCTCAGTCGTGGAGATTGACCCTCGGCGACGTCGAGTTTCACTCTCCGTCAAGGCACTGGAAAAGCGTCCTGAAGAAGCTGCCCCGGCACCATCATCGGAACCGGACGATGGCGCTGCGGATGAACCAGCTCGCCCGCGAAACCCGAATCTCCGCGGCGGAACAGGAAGCGATTCACGCGGCTCCGGACTGTTTGGGAATCCGTCAGACTTCAGCTGAGACTGCTGTCTGATGAACAATCCCGAATGCGGGATGCTTCTTTCACTGAAATCAGTTCCCGACTGATGCACAGCCACGTGGAAGAATCGTCTGCATGAAACTCCGTGCTGGTAAGCCGCCATGTCCACGACTGAGCTTCGCGAGTTTGAGATCCTGGAGACATTTCGTGAAGACGCGGAATGTACCCGCGCACTTGCGCAGCATCCGGATCACCAGTCCCCGGTACAGCTCATCGTCTTTGCCAGCCGTCTTTCGGCGAACCCGGACTTTCGCCGTGCCATCAAAACTGATCGCTCCATGCTCGAAATGCTGCGACATCAGGGGCTTGTGAACCTGCTGGGTGTCTCAGAATCCGATGGGACGCTGTTCTGCTGGACAGAACACTGTGACTTTCCCACGCTGGCTCAGCAGCTTGCCCATGACAATCCCTGGTCAACCGACGACATCATTGAGATTGGCTGGCAGATCTGCTCCGCTCTGCAGCAGGCACACAACCTTGGAATCGTGCACGAATTCCTCGCCGCTGACCTGATCCAGATCTCTGATTCACTGCGTGTCTGCATCGCTGACCTCGGTATCGCACGCTGGCTCCATCTTGCTGTCTCCACAGAGACTCCTGCATCGGAATTCGCACAGAACACCCCCGCACTGATCACCATTTCCGTGCTGGCATCCCGTGCGGCTGTCGAAAAGGATCTCTGCGATCTCGCCCGAATTCTGCTGCAGCTGCTGAATCGGAATGATGATCAGCAGCCTGCCGGCGCCGGACTGCGTGCGCTGCTGCAGCGGATTCTCGATGCCGATCAGCCTCAGATCCCTGTCACTGCACGTGAGTTTCAGGGACGCCTCGGAGAACTCCTGCTGGGAACGGAACAGCAGGAGATTCCCATTGTGGACGAACGTGATTCTGTCGCTGGCAGCCGCCGCTCCATCGTGGTGGAACTGTTTGAGCATGAACAGCAGCCGCACTCACAGCCCCGCAACGGGATTCCGGCAGATTCTGCCCCTCGCCTGCATAATCTGCCGGTACTGGCACTGCTGGCCCTGGCTGCGATCATCACCATCATTGCCGTTGCTGTCTTCTGAACGGCGGATCCGGCCGGTTCCCATTTCAGCTCCTCTGAAAAATCACGCCGACCTCCACACTTGAGTCAATTTCCAATTTTCTCAACGAAATCAGAATTCTAATTTCAGAGCCCATGACTCGCCTGCGTGTCAGCCGTATGGAACCGGCAGCTGGCAGTCACTCACCCTTGTACTCAATCCGTGTACTCGAGGAATGCTCTGATGAGGACTCGTCTCAGAATCCTGATTCTGCTGCTCACGGCTCTTGTAGCCGCCCCGAACTCCGCCTCCGCCTGCGGGTTCTGTTCCCCCTTTCACTGGTTGTTCGGTTGTGGCCTGCACCATGGCCACTACCGCGGCGACGGTGGCTACAGTACCTGGCGAGTCATCGATGACTGGCTTGGGTACGGCTACCTCCGCAACAATCAGGGCGTCTATGGACACTATCCCGGCAACTGGTATCGCAATCTGCCACACCATCCCACCCAGGGACCAGGTGTGACACAGAACTGGATGCCACAGGCTTCCGTGTATACCCCATCCTGGAACGCAGCCCCCGCCTGGGGTGGCAGTCCCATCTTGCCTGGCTGGGGAATGGCAGGAGGCTACGGCATGTATGGTGGCTGGTCGGAATGCTCCGAATGCGATTCCTGTGGTTCGGACTCGATGATCACACCGATGGAATCTTCCAGCGACTGCAGCTGCTCTGGTGGTACATCCGAGTTTCTGCCGCCCACCGTACCTCCCACTGACATGACCATGTTCTACCAGCAGCAGGCCATGCTGCCGCAGCTGATGAGCGGAGGATTTCCATCGCCCGGCATGACCCCGCAGGCTGGTCCCTGGCAGCCTGTCGGTGCCGGCTGGCAGCCGCAGACAGCATGGCAGCCAATGCCCCGGCAACCATTTCCTCAGCAGCCAGCGCCGTGGAATCCAGGCACTCCCTGGAATCCAGCTGCGGGCAGTGTTCCTCAGCAGCAGGCTCAGCTGGCAATGAAGCCTGACCTGCTGTCCGGGGCAACCGGTGGCCCCGCAGTTCCCACACACGGTGCCGCTTCCGGCATCATCCACACAGCACACTTAGTCCCGGGTCCCGGGAGCGGGTTCGCAGCGCCGCAGCCGCAACTTGCGGCTCAGCAGCCCGGGCAGAATCCGTGGTCGCCGCGTACAGCATGGTCACCGGATCCGCGCATGGCAGCATATCCTCCTGCCATGCCACAGCAGCCAATGATGGCAGCGTTCCCACCCGCAAACCAGGGCTGGAATGCAGCCTTCCAGCCCGCGCCTTCCGTGACCGCGTGGGGTCAGCCCATGCCCGCGGTCTCAGCAGCGCCGGGATTTGCAGCTCCAGCTCCACAGCCGGCAACGCAGTGGGCCGCAGGAAATGTGCCGACAAGCCCAATCTCTGCAACCAGATCAGCGATGCTGATTCGCTACCCGTCTGCTCTGCAATGAACCTCTCCTTCAGGGACTCCTGTCCTCCTGTCTGAACAGCACACCCGGTCACTCTTCTGGCCGGGTGTGTTTCTTTCTCCGGACCGCTTATCATCCGGGCGTGTTCAGAACCAGCAGTCGGCTCTTTCAGGAAACCGCCTCGATGGCACGCTGCGAACAGGGATACCTCTGCGATGTCTGCGGAGACGAAGTTGAAAACATCAGCAACAGTGATCTGTACCTGCGATTTGTGACGGGACAGATCGCTTCCGGTGATCTGCTGGCCGCTCCCGAACGCCATCTGCTCTGCAATCCATTCAATGCTCAGTTCATCGACGCAGATGCAGTACCCCGGGTCTACGCCGCTGGAGACTTTGATCGCCGTCAGCTTGATGACGATTATGTACAGCAGCAGTCGGCACTGCTCACTCGCGGCTGGCAGCGGCTGCAGGAACTCGCCGCTCTGGAACAGCCAATCCCGCTGGCGGATTATCCGCTCCCGGAATTCCGCACTCGGAGTCGCAGCTCAGGCTGACGGTTCGTCCGAAAGTTCCAGAGATCGCCACAGATACCATGATGCCAGACTGCGTGCCGGGCTCCAGATCTTCGCCTGACTCTCATACACAGCTGGCTTCGCATCAGCCGCAATACCATACAGCTTCTGCATCGCGTTCCGCAGCCCCAGGTCATCCACTGCAAACACGTCCGGGCGTCCCAGCGAAAAGATCAGGTACATCTGCGCCGTCCAGCGACCAATTCCCCGTACCTGAATCAGCTCCGCAATTGCCGTTTCATCATCGCTCGCGGCAATCC
Organism: Planctomycetaceae bacterium; assembly: GCA_023260695.1. Classification (GTDB taxonomy): domain Bacteria; phylum Planctomycetota; class Planctomycetia; order Planctomycetales; family Planctomycetaceae; genus SXXK01. The sequence continues at coordinate 4,651 of JALQUR010000130.1, read as the reverse complement.
GTCGAAAATCAATCACTCGCTCCATGGTGCAGCGAGTCAGGTCCCGCACATAGGACAGCTTCTGCGGAGAAACGCCGACCGCACGCAGCTGCTCATCCGACAATGCCGCCAGCGCCTCCGGAACAATTCGCCGGCCAGGCATCAGCTCCTGCAGACGACGATGAATCGTCTCCGCCGCCGATGTCGATATCTGCTGCGAAATAATCGCCTGCACCAGCACCTGAAAGCCTCGCCCTCGTGGTTTGAGCTGATACGGTCCGACACGGCGAATCACGCCGCTCAGAATTCGATCCCGGCGTCGCAACGCTTTCAGCAGCCGCTCCGTCTGTTCCACATCTGCCGCCATCACTCAGATCTCCCGCTGTTCGGATCGCTGCCAGCCTGCTCACTGCAGGCATACTCCCGGAGCAGCACTCGGAGCCGCTCGTCCTGCAGGCTGTTCACCCGCAGATGAGCTGGCGAAAAGTCTCCGTAGTCCGTGTGTCGATTGGGCACAGCAACCACCTGAGCACCTGCTGCCGCTGCTGCCGCAACACCCGTCTCACTGTCCTCGAATACCAGCATCTCTGCCGGATCCACCTGCAGTCGATCGGCAGCTTTCAGGTAGATCTCCGGATGCGGCTTGCCCTGCACAACATCCTCGGCCGTCAGTACAAATTCAAAGCGAGAATACAGCCCCACCAGCTCCATCAGCCACCGCATGTATTTCTCCGGGGAGGACGTCGCGACCGCACGCGGCAACCGCAGCTCCTCAATCAGCTGCAGCAGCTGTTCCACTCCGGGCATCAGCTGCACCCGATCCCTGGCCAGTTCCTGAAAGATCTGCTTCGTCTCCTGCAGCAGCGATTCAATGTCGTCCGAAATCCCGGTTGCCTGCTTCAGCGCCGCAAACGCTTCCAGCGGTCGACGGCCAAGCATTGAGCGGCGGATTTCGCGAGTCATGTTCAGGCCACGACGCTGCATCAGCTGCTGGCCCGCATCCTCGAAAATATCCTCCGTGTTCAGCATGGTCCCGTCGAGATCCAGAACGACAGCCCGTATCCGCTCAAATCCGCTCATGTATCCTGCTCAGTTTTCTCCACCGCAGCCCGGCCGTTGCCCGGACTTCCAGTCACCACGGCTTTCACACTCACCTTCTGGACACCGGTCGACATTCCTGCAGAATACTTCTGCCGAGTGACGATCGGAAGTCGGATCGGTTTCTGCTTCCCAACCTCCTGCATTTCCTTCTGTGGAAATTCACCGCAATGCTCAGTATCCAGGCAGCGCTCGACACCCTGCCCCGCACTCCAGAACTTCTTTCCACTGAAGTCTGCAGTCTGGATGTCAGCCATAATCGCATTCTGGCAGAGCCGATTATCGCTCCGGAAAATTCCCCGCCATTCCCCAAATCGCTGATGGACGGATTCGCCGTAGCCGCCGATACGCTCCGCATGCCACCGGGAGCAGATGGATTCGTGACACTGAATGTCGTGGCCACGCTGCTTGCCGGTCAGATCCCCGCAGTCACGCTGAATCCCGGGCAGGCGATTCGCATCATGACCGGAGCTGTGGTCCCGGAAGGCGCTGCCGCAGTTGTCCCCATTGAACAGACGCGGTTTGATGAAACTCAGCCTGCTCTTGTCAGCGTGCAGCCACAGCAGCTGCAGCCCGGCCTGAATATCCTCGCGGAAGGTGCCAATGTCACCGCCGGAGCAGTGTTGCTGGACAGGGGCGTCGCGCTGCACCCCGGCCGTATCGCCGCCCTGGCTGAATTCGGGATTGCCCAGGTTCCCCTGCATCGCCGGCCACAGGTTGCCGTGCTTCCCACCGGCGATGAAGTTGTCCATTACACGCAGGATCCACCGCCCGGGCATATTCGCAACTCCAGTCAGCCCATGCTCGCCGCTCAGACACTCGCGGCAGGAGCTGTACCGCATTTGCTGCACCCTGTCCGCGATCAGCCGCAGCTGCTGGCGGATTCCATCCGGAAAGGACTGCAGTCCGATGTCCTGCTGCTCACCGGTGGTGTCTCCATGGGAACACATGACTTCGTGCCCCGGGAACTCGAAAACGCAGGAGTGGCGAAAGTGTTCCATGGCGTGCAGATGAAACCGGGAAAACCCCTCTGGTTCGGTCAGTGGTCCACTCAGAATCACACCTGCTATGTGTTCGGTCTGCCCGGGAATCCTGTGAGCAGCCTGGTGTGCTTCGAACTCTTCGTGCGCCCTCTGCTCTGCCGCCTGCAGGGTCTGCCTGACCCGCCACGCCATACCGCACGACTGACAAGTCCCTTCTCTGTCCGGGGCAATCGTCCCGTCTGTCAGCCGGCCAGGTTGTTCCTGCAGAACGGCGTTCTGCACGCCACTCCACTCCGCTGGACCGTCTCCGCTGATCTCAATGCCATCACATCTGCAGACGGCATGGTGCTGCTGGATCCGGAACAGCCCCGCGCTGACGATACGCAGATCGCAGACGCGTGGTACTGGTACCGCTGATTGCACACCGCACGACAATCAACGAGGACTGCTGATGATCAGCAGGCCTGCAGCACCGTCAACGCTCTCACTCACCATGCCAGACCGGCACCGATCGTGCCGCCGAAGCCGTCCCCACGCAGATCACCCAGCAGACCACCACGCAGAAACACGTGCTCACCCAGCCACGCCACAAGTTCAGTCCGCCAGATCGAATCAAGGATCTTGTCTTCTGTCTCAATGTTCAGCTGACTCCGCCAGAAAATATCCTCGTGCACCACAATTTCCACACCCGGATTTGCAATCAGGCGGTTGTTGAGCGAACCCAGAGTAACCCCCGGCAGGCTCAGCCCCTCGTAGCTTACACTGAGTGCTCCGAAACTGGTCCCCACGCCCAGCTGCAGAAATGGACGCACATCCTCCTTCAGATACAGCCACGTATTCAGCCCGGTGCTGAACGTACGCGCTCTGTAATCAACGTTGAACCCGATCGGAGGTCCGATATTCGGGTTGGGGGCCATCTGACCACCGGGAATGCTGTAGCCTCCATCCAGCCAGGAAGTGCTGATGAAGACATCCTGCCCGATGTATTCCGGCAGATGTCGATTCCATCTTGCCGGCACATTGAAACTGGTGAGTGCCCCGTCAATGTCTCCCGTCAAATCGCTGTTGCGACCGCCGCTGAACCAGACATACTGAATGTCACTGTAGTGACTTCCGAGTAATGAGGCCGGGTGCGTTTCGTCGTCTGCGACATCACGGTGATCGTAGGGCGTCTGCGCCTGTGCGTTGGACCACAACGCAGACAGCAGCAGAACAAACAGGCAGGACTTCAGATGACACATCGACAGCATATCCGCAGAAGATCTTCGTTTCGGAGCACAGTCGGCAGACTGCGAAACGGCGGCAGGCACTCGCGGCTCTGTTGAGCAGAACCTGACAGCTGCAGCGTTCGCCGAGACCTTAGTTGTGATCGCGTCTGCAGGTGAAGATCACTGCCGGGAAATTGCCCGCGATCCAATCACGCGACCGGTGCCCGAACGGCACGAACTGCCGGATCTCGCGACACTACAGAAACTTCAGGCAGTTCTCGCCGGAACAGCAGAACGTTTCAGCCCGGCATTCCTCAGCACAACGCTCAACCTGTTCTCCCCAACATCTCGAATGCGTTCCCGGTTTCAACTAAGCTGCTGCCTGCGTCTCATTTCGAAAACAGGCCAGCTGCAGTACCTGCGCGTTCGATTCCCCACACCCGGAGACAACATCGTGGCACAACAACAGAATCCCGGCAGACGAACATTTCTGCAGGCAGCTGGCGCAGGACTCTTCGCCGCACAGTCACTCACGGCACAGAGTTCCGGTAACCGCATCCGCATCGGACAGATCGGCACCGGTCACGCCCACGCCACCAAGCTGTCGGTCTATCGTGCATCTGCAGAATACGAAGTGGTCGGTCTTGTTGAACCGGACCCGCAACTGCAGGCTCACGCACGCGAACACGCCGCCTACCGTGATCTGCCCCTGATGTCCCAGGAACAATTGCTCAGCACACCGGGCCTGCAGGCCGTACTCGTGGAAACACATGTCCGCGACAGCCTGAATGCCGCTGAAGCCTGCGTAAACGCCGGCAAACATGTTCACCTCGACAAGCCTGCCGGAGAATCTCTGCCGCAGTTTGAACGCATCCTGAACGCCGCTGACAAGGCCGGTCTGATGCTCCAGATGGGCTACATGTATCGCTACAACCCGGCTGTCGTCATGCTCCGCGAATTCCTGCAGCAGGGCTGGCTGGGTGAAGTCTTCGAAGTGCATACCGTGATGAGCAAAGTGGTGCCCACAGCTGCGCGAAAGCAACTGGCTGAGTACCCCGGTGGCATCATGTTCGAACTGGGCTGCCATATTCTCGATCTGGTGATCGGAATTCTCGGCACACCAGACCACGTGCATCCCTTTGTTCGCGGACCGCTGCCGGACACCGATCAGCTCCGCGACAATATGCTCGCGGTGCTGGAATATGAACGAGCCACAGCTACCGTCAGATCATCGGCACTTGAAGTTGATGGCGGCCGAAGCGGTAGCCCGGCGCGGCGTCAAGCGTCGTGACCGAGGACAGAAGGGTGCTGCCCGAGACGGTCAGATCCCCCGCCGGCGCCCCGAAGAGATAGCGCGCCTCCACTGTCAGCTCGCGGGTGGCA
>JALQUR010000050.1 GCA_023260695.1 Planctomycetaceae bacterium | reverse complement strand
AAACTTCATAGGAGCAACTCATGCCGTCGCGGTGGGGATTTCCAGCAGACACCAGATTATGCAAAAAACTTACCACCGGGAAGCTGCCGCAGGTTTTTTCAGCACCCCTGCGTGCTGAGCAGTCGCGACAGGTGATGACCGGCTCACAATCAGTGCATACGCTCTGAGTCGTGTCTGCAGGCCGCTGGCAGGCGCCCGTGTACCGTGTACCGTGTACCGTGACCGTGTACCGTGTACCGTGTACCGTGTCAGTCTGTTCCCGCAGAATATCAGTTCGCCTCTTTGATCGTCAGGGTCTGATTCGCCTGAATGGGGCCACTCAGAGTCTGCGACGCACCGGAAGGCCACTGGACCGTGATGCTGTCTGCACTGTCCAGTTGTCCGAGCCCAAAATACACCGACATCGAACTTTGCGACAGGTAACCCGACTGTCCGTCGTGCTGGCGGCACCATGTCTGATCACCGGCCCGCACGGTAATTCGGCTCCCAAGACCGTCACGGTTTGACGTGGTTCCTTCGAGGCGAATTTTGAGATAGTGCAGGGCGGCTGTTGTTTCGGACAGATTGCTCAGCAGCACCTGAGGCCGACCATTGAATTCATTTGTGACAAGGTCAAGATCGCCATCCTGATCGAGGTCCTCCAGCAACGAGGAGCGACTGCCGACGGCAGACCAGACGACAATCTTCCCGGTGCGATCCCTGCAGAGTGGGTTGTCCTGATCTGCTCCGTCGCAGTCGAGTTCGAACCAGGGTGTCATCAAAGGTGTCCGGCGAGGCTCCAGCCCCACCGCACTTTCACTCGCCTGAAACCGTTCACCGCGTACATTCAGCAGCAGCGTATTCACGCAGTAGCGGTAAGGGAAACACATGCTGGAGGCAATGAACGCGTCTTCAAAGCCGTCAGCATTCAGATCGCCGGTACTCAGCCCCCATGGCCAGAAGTTTTCTGCACCCACTGCGTCGGAGATCTCCGCAAAACTTCCGTCGCCGTTGCTGCGATAGAATGCGTTCCCGTAAATGCTTCTGCCGTCGCTCTTCAGGAAGGATTCCGGCCACTGCATATTTGCCTTCGCCGCTTCGTTCGTTGGCGGCACCGTCTCACTCATGTCGGAGTGCATGTCCGTGAGCAGCAGGTCGAAGTGCGTATCATTGTCGAAATCAAACGCTCGTCCTCCCATCGTTCCCCAGGGGGTCGCCGGGAAGTACTCATCGGTGCTTCTGGCAAATGTCTTTCCGTCCTGATTCAGGTACAGCGAATCGTGCCCCTGCATGTTCATCACATACAGGTCCATCCAGCCGTCTTCATTGATGTCGATCGGAATGGCCGCGCCCGCCCAGCCGGCATCGTCAAGACCCATTGCTGCAGACACTTCCACAAATCTCTGACCACCTTCGTTGTGATACAGCAGACTTGTTTCGGTAAGTTCAGGTTTCAGATGCCCCGCAAAAGCATCCTTGATGCCGGCGTAATAAGTCACATCCTCACTCGGCAGCTGTGTCGTTCTGTCACGCCGAACGGTGACCTGTTCCGGCGATGTGAATTTGCCGACATTCGCAACAAACAGATCGAGGAATCCATCGCGGTCATAGTCGAAGAATACTGCCGACGATGAATGCCCGGAGTAATCGACACCATAGTCCGCCGTCACATCGCGAAATCGTCCCTCACCCTGATTCAGAAAGAGCAGATTGCCGCCCAGGACAGTGGTGACAAAGGCGTCCGGAAGTCCATCGTTGTTGACATCCGCAAAGGAGGCAGAAACCTTGATTCGGCCGGGCACAGCAAGACCTGAGGACGCCGTAATGTCTTCAAATTTTCCGTTGCCCAGGTTACGATACAATCCGTTGTCCCCGGCCTGATTGACGAAGTACAGGTCAGGCAGACCGTCGGCGTCAATATCTGCCGTACACAGCCCGTTGCCGTGGTCGTAGTGATTCACCTGCAGACGGGATCGCTGTTCGTCCAGAATCTGATTGCGAAATGTGATTCCGGACTCCGTCACGCGATCCGTCAGCTGGAAGTCATGAAACACGCCGGACTGCTCCGCCGCCTGTCGTTGCTGTTCTGGCCGTGCAGCCAGCCAGTCCATTGTGTTCAGGATCTCAGGCGGCTGAGCCAGATGCGTGATCACGGTGTCGCCATCGTCGATGCTCCACTGTTCCGGTGACGGCTGAAACTCTCCAAGCACCATGCTCAGCGCCTGCAGCATCGGCTCCAGACTGTTGTTGCTGACCACATCAATGTACTTCCGCATCCGCCCCTGGCGATCGATCAGCACAACCCCGGGGTCGTGCACGATCGGCAGCGCACTGGTATCCGGCAGCTCGGCAACCGGCAGGTGGAAGCTGTCCTTTGACAACGTCCAGATCTCTTCCCGGGACCCCGTCAGAAAGTGCCAGAAATCATCGTCGGCTTTCAGGCCGGTGGCGTACTCCCGGAGTACTTCGGGGGTATCAAACGTGGGGTCGACACTGAAACTTACGAAGCGAATGGATTCCCGGGCTGGATCGTCACGCAGTCGTTCCTGAAGTCTTGCCATCCATTGCGACTGAATTGGGCAGGTGAGCGTGCAGCGAGTGAACACAAAGGTGGCAATCCAGACTTTGCCATCCAGGTCAGCGCGGGAAATGGACTGTCCGTTCTGGTTGGTAAGCGTGAAGTCAGCAACCTGTCCGAGGATGCCGTTTGCTGTGCCGCCACCTTTTGCAGAATTCCTGGGTTGCCTGCGCGAGCCCTTCCCGTCCGTCTGTGTCGGGCTCTGCGATTCCGGCTCTGAGGAAGTGCAGCCGATCACCGCGTGCGAAATCAACAGCCCGAGCAGGCAGTAAACAATCGCCGGGATTCTGCAGGGGGCACTGCACCGGTTACTCTGCGAGATCATTCAGCACATCCTTCTGAGCATGCGATCGAAACCCAATACCATCATATTCTGCATTACGCGGGTTGAAATCAGAGTCAAACAGCGGATCAGGAGCGTTCAGTGAATTCGTGGCCGGATCGATCGTCCCCTGCAGGTCGTTGATCGTTCCGCTGATCCAGCAGTTCTGCACCTGCACGGATCCGGACACGTCCAGCTCATAAGGATCACCCGGAAGCTGTCCGGAGCTGGCCGTATTATTCCAGAAGATACTGTCCTGATAGCTGGATGCTCCGCGGTCGTCAGCACCGTTCCAGTTCTGAGTGAACGTGCACCTGACAACCGTCGCTTTTGAGGACGGAAAGACCGTGAGCGCCCCGCAGCCGTGGGTTTCGTTGTATCGCAGACCAAACTGCGACTCGACTTCCTGCATCCCGAAATTCGCGACGTTTCCGACAAACAGACAATTCTCAATGAATGCTGTGCTGCCTTCCAGCAGGTCAATTGCCGAGCCGGTTGCCGGACAGCGGTTGTTGCGAAAGACACAATTCAGGATCCGAACACTGCTGTCGGACGTGCCGCGATGCTCAACCGAGATGCCTCCGCCGCAGAGCTGTGTGCTGTTGTCAATAATCTCCAGATCTTCAAGCACCGGAGATGACCGTCCAAAAATCTTGATCGCACCTCCGTCGAGGTAAAAGAAGAGACGCTTTTCCAGCAGGCGTTCGTCCGCACGCGGCTCAATCGGTCCGTCTGTTTCCTGCTGAGTCACGAACCCGTTGGCGCCGGTAATTGTGAGTCCCCGGAGTGTTGTGCGATCAGTAATTCCGTCGCCGATATACACGACATGATTCACAACCGCCGGATAGCCGGTACTGCCAGGTAAGGCCACGTCCTTATTCTGAGCTGTCAGCACGGGACGACCCGCACCTTCAACAGTCAGACCGTCGTGACGAGCGTGCAGGCGAATCATTGCCTGTGATGCATAGGGGGGACGATACGTGCCGGCATGAATCACAACCCGCTTATGAACCGGGTCTGCCGCCGCAGCATCAAGTACCTCCTGAATCAGCTGCCCTTCATGAACGTGATAGACGCCGTCTGAGTCGGGTTGAACAGAAGCTCTCTGCCGGCCCGCGGAACCAGCTTCCGTTTTCGGCTGCTGTTGTGGAACAGTGGATTCCGTGCAGCCGATCTGCAATGTGACAATGCTCAATGCCAGCAGCAGAATCGCAGGCAGAACAGAAAGACGGCAGGCAGGGAATGCCGTCGGCTCACTCTGACTCATGGACTGCGGCTCCCGAAATCTGGCCACGCATGTCCGCAGGAACTCCGATCCGGATCAACGGACGATAGTTCGCGTGTGCGAAAAAGAACCCGCAGAGCGGTGAGGAGGAAATCTCAAACGAGCCTTCCGCCGGCACCTCGATCAATCGGTCTGCATCCAGTCCCGGCACCGCCATTTCGTTGATCTCCAGCTCAGGCTGCAGAAATGTGTAGATATAATCCCTGCTGGTAAAATGCAGGCGTACGGACTGATTCGATGGCAGCCACAGTTCTGAACCAGTCGGCAGGTCGTCCTCCGTGTACAACTCCCCATCCGGCCCGGGAAGCCAGAATGTCCACTTGTATTCGCAGCCTTCGGCAAGCACGTCGGGGACGCTGCCCGAACCAAACAGCTGCTGTTGTGGTGATAGCTCTGGCTTGTGTTCAGACGTTGGTGCGCAGCCACCGCAGAGAAGCATGGCAAGGCTGACAATTGCGGCTCGGGAAGCTGCCATCGGCATCACTGTTCCTTTGCCCTGATGGTCTCGTCCGATGAGCCGTTCAGGCTGCCAGCTTCCCTGATTCGCTGCAGCAGCTGTCGTTCTTCTGCGGCGACAGCGGTCATGCCGGTTTCTTCAGCCAGCTGAATGATTGCAGTGCGGACTTCCACATCGTCCGGCATCAGACGCAACGCTTC